>DATJWY010000198.1:0-18061 GCA_035500775.1 Acetobacteraceae bacterium | reverse complement strand
TGCCCCTGGACCCCGCCAAAGGCGTAGCCTTTGGAATCCATTACTTAGAGCGTCTTCCGATCCAACCTAATCCTAAGTATTGGGGGTCTGGGGCCTCAAGGCCCCAGCGGGTCGAGGGCGGAGCCCTCGCCTTTACGGCTCGGGCGCCTTCTCCGGAGGCTGGGACTTCATCGCGGTTGGATTTTCGCCGGCGGCGCCCGCGCTGGTGAACAGCAGCGCGCGCATCTTCTCCCGGCCGAGCACCCGGGTAATATCCCGGAACGCGAAATAGGGGATCAGCGCGACAAACAGGATCACCGCGACGGTCAGCAGGCCAATGAACCCGCCGCCGCCGATCGCCGGCACGCTCTGTGCCAGCGTCGACCCGTGCAGCAATCCAACGACAAGCTCTTCCAGGACATGGAAGACGATGAAGACGATCGCGAACATGGCCGCTTCCCACAGGACCCCGTAGATAAGCGCTCGCCCGCGCATCTCGCCGCCAAGGTTCAGGTCTTCCGCGACCAGCATCACCTTGGCGAGCACGAGCGCGTTGATCGCCGCGAAGCCTTGCATCTGATAACCGAGGCCCATCTGGCGGCGGAGAATGCTTTCGTGCAGCGCGAGCAGGCCGAACAGCACCCAGAGATATGCGAACATGCGAAGAAATCGCGTGATCTCATGCACGAATCTGTCCCTCACGGTGGGGTGGGGCCCCTCCGTGCCGGGCGGCTTGCGCGGGATCGTGAGGGGATCATGTCCGGCAGGGTTGTTCGGCATCGCGCGCCCGCTTCTCCGCCAAGGGCCAAGGGGGCCAGGGATGATCGCTCCAGCCTGACCATCGAGGGGGAGCCCTGGCCTTTCGGCATAAGTCGTGACCGCAGGCCATGATACACTTCACAAGACGCGGGTAGGGCGGGGACCTCGCCGGATAGTGTCGTGTCCAGGAGTCTGATCTTCATGTTTGTCGTCCCCCTGGACTGGATATCCACCGCGCATGGCCGGCGTCTGACCGGGATCTATGCGGCCCTGATCGCGCTCAATCTCGCCGTATGGGCCTGGGCGCTACTCGCCTTCCGGGCCTATCCGGTGCTGCTCGGCACCGCGTTGCTCGCCTACAGCTTCGGCCTGCGTCATGCGGTGGATGCCGACCATATCGCCGCCATCGACAACGTGACCCGCAAGCTGATGCAGGACGGGCAGCGCCCGGTGGGCGTCGGCCTGTTCTTCTCGCTGGGCCATTCCTCGATCGTCGTGCTCGCCTCGGTCGGCATCGCCGCCGCCTCCGTGGCGCTGAAGACGCATCTGGAGGCGTTCCGCACGGTCGGCGGCGTCGTCGGAACCCTGGTTTCCGCTGCGTTCCTGCTGGTGATCGCGGCCATGAACCTGATCACGCTCGGCAGCGTCCGCCGCAGCTTCCTGCGGGTGAAGGCCGGCGCCGATCTGCGGGCGGAGGAAATGGCGGCGATGATGCAGGAGGGCGGGCTGCTCGCGCGGCTGTTCCGCCCGCTCTTCGGCATGATCCGCCGGAGCTGGCAGATGTACCCGCTCGGGGTGCTGTTCGGCCTCGGCTTCGATACCGCGACCGAGATCGGCCTGCTCGGCATCGCCGCCTCCGAGGCGGCGAAGGGGCTGCCGATCTGGGACATCCTGGTATTCCCGGCGCTGTTCACCGCCGGCATGTCGCTCGTCGATACCGCCGACAGCACGCTGATGGTCGGCGCCTATGGCTGGGCGCTGTCCCGGCCGCTGCGCAAGCTCTACTACAACATGACGATCACCGCCGTGTCGGTGGGGGTGGCGGCGCTGGTCGGCGGCATCGAGGCGCTCGGGCTGATCGGCGAGCAATTCGCGCTGCAGGGGCCGTTCTGGGACGTGATCGGCAGCCTGAACGGCAATTTCGGCCTGATCGGCGTGCTGGTGATCGGGCTGTTCGTCGCCTGCTGGATCGTTTCCGCGATCATCTACCGGCTTAAGGGCTACGACGCGCTGGAGCGGGGCGAGACGGCGGCCTGATCTTCGGGGTTCCGCTCCCGGGCGGGCACGATCGGGACACCCCGCTCACGGGGGCGATACTGGACGGCGATCAAGGGTCAAGATCGCGTGCCGACGGACACCCGGCTATTGCCGGCCGTGCCGCGCCGCAACTACAGATGATCGACGGCACCGTGAGCCATGAGCGAGCATGTCGGCAAGACTCCAGACCCACGCAGGGAGTTTTTCTACTTCAACGATGACGGCTCGCTCGTGGCGCTTCGCCACGACCAGTGGAAGATCCTCCTCTCCAAGCAACGCGAGCATGGCATCGGCGTCTGACCGGATCGGATAACCCCTATCGTTGCGGAGACGGCATCGTTCATGTCTGTGGAACGGACTTCAAAGACCGGCGCGCCCGGATCGCCGTCCCGCCGGAGCTTTTTGGGCATTGCCGCCGGCGCCGGAGTCACGGCCTCATTGATAGGGTGCGCCCTGCCGGAGCGCGAGGCCGGGGTGCCGATAGGGCGGACGACCCAGGCCACCGTGCTCGGGGTGCCGAACGAGCGCTTCTTCCCGTTTTACGGAACGGAGCCACTCGAGGCTGAGTTCGCGGCGGCCGTGATCCGCCTGCGCCGGGCAAAAGGCCTGGCGCCGGACGCGCCATTGCCCGAGGTGCAGTTGCTGGCGGTGTCCGGCGGTGGAGAGAATGGTGCTTTCGGTGCGGGGTTGCTGTGCGGCTGGTCCGAGTACGGCACGCGCCCGACATTCGAGCTGGTGACCGGCGTCAGCACCGGCGCGCTCACCGCCCCCTTCGCCTATCTCGGCTCCCGCTACGATCCGCCACTGCGCGCCGTCTACACCCAGCTCACGCCGTCCAACGTGCTCGAGACGCGCGGTCTTACCGCCGCACTGTTCAACGACGCGCTGAATGACAATTCTCCGCTGTTCGGGACCATCTCCGCATACCTGAACGAGGCGATGCTGGCGGACATCGCAAAGGGCTATGAGGATGGGCGTCTGCTACTCATCGGGACCGCGGATCTTGATGCCCAGCAGCCGGTGATCTGGAATGTGGGCGCTATCGCCAATAGCGGACACCCGCGCGCGTTGGACACGGTCCGCCGCATCCTGCTCGCCTCCGCCGCCATTCCCGGCGCATTTCCGCCAACCATGTTCGACGTGACCCTGGACGGAAAGCCGCATCAGGAGATGCATGTGGACGGCGGCGCGTTCGCGCAGGCGTTCCTCTACCCCGCCGCCCTGACACGGCAGCGGCGCGTGCGTATGGCGCGCGGCGAGCGTGTGGTGCCGGCGGTGGCCTATGTCATCCGCAATGGCCGGCTCGACCCCGAATGGGCGACCGTGGAGCGCAGCACGCTGGGTATCCTCGGGCGCGCCATCTCAACCATGATCACGGCCAGCGGCATCAATGACGTGATTCGTATGTACAACACGACCCAACGCGACGGCATCGATTTCAATCTGGCCTATATCGGAACCGACTTTACCCAGAAGCTGCCCGAGCCGTTCGACCAGGGCTATATGCGCGCTTTGTTTGACTACGGCTACCAGCGTGCCCGTCATGGCTATGATTGGGCGAAAAAGCCGCCCATTTAGCCGGTCTACGCGCTTCGCATCCATGACGCCGCGGGCGGCGCCCATGAATGCCTGCCCCGTCTCACGACCGGCCACGATCGGGACAACCCGCTCATGGGGTCAATGTTGGGACGCCGATCAGGGGTCAAGACTGCGTGCTGATTGACACCCGGCTATTGCCGGCCGTGCCGCGCGGCAACTACAGATGATCGGCAGCGTCATGGGTCACATTGACTGTCGCTGCATCGTTCGTGAGATCCAAACCAAGTGAATCACGACACCGTGAGTCATGAGCGAGCGTGCCGGAAAGGCCGCAATGGACTGCCGCTCGATGCTCCTGGGGATGGATTACTCACGTTGGCGGTTGGAGCACCTCTTCCTGCTTGTGCCGGTGCAGCAATATGCCCGGCAAGTTCCTTGCTGTGTTCAAGGAATTCCCGCAGCGCCAGAAGGTGTGCAGCTTCTCGATTGATCGGGTGCCGGGGAGCCTGGCCCTGCCTGTGGAGGGCGCCGGCTGGCTCCAGCCCGCATATTTCCCAGCGTCCGATGTCCGTTCACGCCCAGGCGACCCATCCGGGGAATGCTGGCTCAGGCGACGTGATCGGAGGGCTGCGCGCGGGACTGGGCGGCGCGCCGATCGTCCATTGCCTGGCCGGATCGGATGATCAGTTATCGTCGCGGAGATGAGAATCGTTCATGCCTTTAGGTCGGAGCGCGGGATCGCGGTGCCGATGGGGCGGACGACCCAGGCCAGCGTGCTAGGTGTGCCGAACGAGCGCTTCTTCCCATTTTACGGAATGGAGCCACTCGAAGTTGAGTTCGCGGCGGCCGGGGACCGCCTGCGCCGGGCGCAAGGCCTGGCGCCGGATGCGCTATTGCCCCTGATACAGTTGCTGGCGGTGTCCGGCGGTGGCGAGAAAGGCGCTTTCGGTGCGGGATTGCTGTGCGGCTGGTCCGAGTACGGCACGCGGCCGGAATTCGAGTTGGTGACCGGCGTCAGCACCGGCGCGCTCACCGCCCCCTTCGCCTATCTCGGCTCCAGCTACGATCCGCAACTGCGCGCCGTCTATACTCAGCTCACGCCATCCAACGTGCTTTGGAAGCGCGCTTTCACCGCCGCGCTGTTCAACGACGCGCTGAATGACAATTCCCCGCTGTTCGGGACCATCTCCGCATACCTGAACGAGGCGATGCTGGCAGCCCTCGCGAAGGGCTATGAAAACGGGCGCTTGCTTTTCATTGCGACCGCCAACCTCGATGCCCAGCAACCGGTGGTCTGGAATCTGGGCGCCATCGCCAAGAGCGGACATCCACGCGCGTTGGACACGGTCCGCCGCATCCTGCTCGCCTCCGCCGCCATTCCCGGCGCATTCCCGCCGACCATGTTCGACGTAACTCTGGATGGAAAGTCGTATCAGGAGATGCATGTGGATGGCGGCGCGTTCGCGCAGGCATTCCTCTACCCCGCCGCCCTGACACGGCAGCGGCGCGTGCGTATGGCGCGCGGCGAGCGTGTGATGCCGGCGGTCGCCTATGTCATCCGCAATGGCCGGCTCGACCCCGAATGGGCGACTGTGGAGCGCAGTACGCTGGGTATCCTCGGGCGCGCCGTCTCAACCATGATCGCAGCCAGCGGCTACAACGACGTGCACCGTATGTATAACACGACCCAACACGATGGCATCGATTTCAATCTGGCCTATATCGGAACCGACTTCACCCAGAAGCTGCCAGGGCCGTTTGACCAGGGTTACATGCGCGCTTTGTTTGACTACGGCTACCAGCGTGCCCGTCATGGCTATGATTGGGCGAAAAAGCCGCCAATTTAGCCGATCATCCGCGCGGGCCGTGCTGTGATTTGGTGAAGACGTTGAAAATACCACACTTCCCGCGCGGTGGCTGACAAGCCGGGGGCGCCTCGGGCGTGACCGCGGCCCGGAGGGGACTTGCGATAGAGCCGCGAGGAGAAGCTTCAAAATGAAATCGCGCACGTCGCCGTTCACTGAAGAAGGGCTACGAGATCCCGAGAACTTCTCGCTCGTCCTGGGTGGGCCGCTCTTCCAGCTTTTGAGCCGGGCGCACCTGTCGGATAACGCATTGACGGCGCTCCAACAACGCATTCTCGTCATTTCGCTATTTACGTGGCTGCCGCTCCTGGTGCTTTCGGCTCTCGAACAACATTTGATGGGTGCGGGTGCGGCCGTGCCCTTCCTGCAGGACGTGGAGGTTCACGTTCGCTTCCTGGTGGCGGTGCCCTTGCTGATCGGCGCGGAACTTGTGGTGCACCGGCGCATGCGGGTCGTGGTGCGGCAATTCCTGGAACGGCGGTTAATTCCCGACGGCGCGATGGCGCGGTTCGATGCTGCCGTTGCGGGAGCCTACCGGCTGCGTAACTCGGTGCTTGCCGAGGTGCTGTTGATCGTCTTCGTGTACGTCGTTGGGGTCCTGATTATCTGGCGCCATTACGTCGCATTGGACATGACCACTTGGTACGCGACACCCTCCGCGAAGGGGGGCACGCTCTCGTTCGCTGGGATGTGGTATGGCTTCGTAAGTCTGCCGATCTTCCAGTTCCTGCTGTGCCGCTGGTATTTTCGACTGGCTATATGGGCGCGCTTTCTCTGGCATGTGTCACGCATCGAGTTGAGTTTGATTCCCACGCATCCGGATCGCAATGCCGGGCTGGGATTTCTGTCAAACGCAGTCTACGCCTTCGGCCTGCTCGTCGCGGCGCACGGTGTGCTGCTTGCTGGACAGATCGCGGACCGCATTTTTTACCTCGGGGCAGAACTCCCTGAATTCAAGATTCAGATCGCCGGTCTGGTGGTCTTCCTACTGTGCGTCGTCTTCGGTCCGCTCCTGGTGTTTGTGCCGCAGCTCGCGCAGGCGAAGCGGGTCGGTAATCTCGAATATGGCGTCCTGGCCGAGCGGTATGTTCGCCAGTTCGATGCCAAATGGCTGCGCGGCGGTGCGCCAGCTGATGAGCCGCTTGTGGGGAGTGGTGATATTCAATCCCTCGCCGATCTGGGCAACAGCCTGGAAGTGGTACGGACTATGCGTATAGCGCCCATTACGAGGGATGCCATCCTTCGGATCGTGGCGACGATAGTCATCCCAATTGCACCGTTGATACTCACCATGATGCCATTGGGCGAGTTGTTAAAAATGCTGCTCCGCGTGGTGTTCTAAATGGCGTTCTGATGCCCAGATTCTGGTCTTATGCTGCAAACGAGGTGTTTTGTTATTGCCGGCCATGGCGTCGCGGGAACCCGGCAAAAGGGCGAAAGTCGCCTTGCTGAAGTCAACCAAATGGGAAGGCTGGCTTCATTGTTGCGTATGCGAAAGAAGCAGTTCTGTCGGGTCATGAAAGGGGCATGTGGCCATGAAGGCGAGGACACGGATCGCAATCGCCTGCCAGGGTGGCGGCAGCCAGACCGCGTTCACGGCTGGGGCGCTCAAGGCGTTGTGCGAGGCCGAGGCCGAGGTGCGCGAGGCATTCGAGGTCGTCAGCATCAGCGGCACCTCCGGCGGCGCCGTGTGCGCGGCCTTGCTTTGGTATTCGTATATGAAGGGCGAGCATCCGCTCTGGGAGCGCCTGATAAACTTTTGGCATGAGAACACGGCGCATGGCTGGGCGGAGGAGGCGTTCAACGATTGGGTCATCAACTTAATACGGATGATCAACAGCGGCATGCTTCCGGCCTTTCAGATCAGTCCTTCATCGCCGATGATGCAGATGATGATGCAGTTCGCGGGGACGATCTATCGGAAAGACTTCCTGGACTTTCCAACACTTCTCAGGAAGTACATCGACTTCGACGAGGTCGCCTCTTGGGGGGCGCGCGCCTCGCGGCCGGTGCTGATGGTGGGGGCATCCAATGTTTCCAGCGGAAAGATGGTCAAGTTCGTCTCGACGCACGAGCCGATCCGTATCGAGCACATTCTGGCGTCCTGTGCGGTCCCGACTATCTTCGCGCCGGTGCGGATCGGCGACGATGTGTTCTGGGATGGCCTGTTTTCCGATAACCCGCCCGTCGAGGAACTGGTCCGCCCGCGCAGCGTCGGCATAGACAATATTCCCGAGGAGATCTGGCTCATCAAGATCAACCCGACCGCGCGCAAGCTGCCGCCGATGGAGCTGGACGATATTCTCGACCGCCGCAACCAACTGGAAGGCAACATCTCGCTGTTCCATCAACTCGGGTATGTCGAGACAATCAACGACCTGATCCTGTTTGGCGCATTCCGGCCGGAATTCCTGGCGCAGCTCGACATCAGGTCGCCGATCCGCATCCCCAAGTCGTTCAGCGCGGATCCGGATAAGCCCTATCATATCCCATGCATCGAAATGTCGGCGGAAATCCAGGCCAAGCTGGATTACGAAGGCAAGCTCGATCGCGGCGCGCGGAATATCGATTACCTCATCGCCGAGGGTGAAAGGAGCGCCCTGAGGTTCCTGAAGGAGCGGGCGGCCATCCTGGACGCGGAGTCACCTCGTCGCGCTAATGCATGATCGCAAATTTGTGCGGGTCTGGGGGCGCTGCCCCCAGCCGGGTCGAGGGGCGGAGCTCCTCGCCTTACCGCATCAATTCCCGCGCCATCGCGTCGAGCCCGCCGAGATTGAGCGGGAACATCCGCCCGTCCATCAATTGCCGGATCAGTTGCACCGACTGCGTCCCCGGCCAGTACTGCTCCGGCACCGGGTTGAGCCAGGCGGCGCGGCGGAAATGTCCGGTCAGCCGGCGCATCCAGGCCTCGCCCGCCTCCTGGTTCCAGTGCTCGACGCTGCCGCCCGGCTGGATGATCTCGTACGGGCTCATCGTCGCGTCGCCCACGAACACCAGGCGGTAATCCGGCCCGTAGGTGCGCAGCACGTCCGGGGTGGAGAGGCTGGTGTCGTCGCGCCGCCGGTTGCTGCGCCAGACGCGCTCATAGGGGCAGTTGTGGAAGTAGAAATGCTCCAGATGCTTGAACTCGGCGCGGGCGGCGGCGAACAGGTCGCGCGAGATTTGCACATGGTCGTCCATCGACCCGCCGATATCGAGGAACAGCAGCACCTTCATCGCATTGTGCCGCTCCGGCCGCAGCCGCAGGTCGAGCGAGCCGGCATTGGCGGCGGTGGCGCGCACGGTGGTGTCGAGGTCAAGCTCGGTCGCGGCGCCCTGCCGGGCGAAGCGGCGCAGCCGGCGCAGCGCCAGCTTCATCGCGCGTGAGCCGAGTTCCGCGTCGTCATCGAGGTCGCGGAACTCCCGCTTGTCCCACACCTTGACTGCGCGCCGGTGCCGGCTCTCCGCCTGGCCGATGCGCACGCCCTCGGGATTGTAGCCATAGGCGCCGAAGGGCGAGGTGCCCGCCGTGCCGATCCATTTATTGCCGCCCTGGTGCCGCTCCTTCTGCTCGGCGAGGCGCTGGCGCAGCGTCTCCATCAGCGCCTCGAAGCCGCCGAGCGACTCGATCGCGGCGCGCTCCTCCTCGGTCAGCAGCTTCTCGGCGAGCTTGCGCAACCATGCCTCGGGGATCGTTCCCGCGGGCCCGCCGGGGCCGCCTTCCGCCGTGCCCGACTCGGCGAGGCCCTGGAAGCACGCGCCGAACACACGGTCGAAGCGGTCGATGAACCGCTCGTCCTTCACCAGGGCGCAGCGGCTCAGATAGTAGAAATCGTCGAGGTCATAGGCCGCGACCCCGGCCCGCAGCCCGCCGAGCCAGGTGAGATACTCGGTGATGGAGACCGGCAGGCCGGCCTCCCGCAGCGCGGCGAGGAAATGGGTGAACATTGGCGCGCCTCCCAAGAAAGGGTGGGGCTCTGCCCCACACCCCGCCGGGGGCGAGCCCCTCCGTGGCCATTCCATCGGCCGTTCCGGCCGATGGAACCTTGGGCCACTCCGCCCCCGGACTGCCGCACAAATTAAGGGTTTCCAAAGGGCTTGGCCCTTTGGCGGAGGTCCAGGAGGCAGAGCCTCCTGGCCTTTTCAGCTTCCCCGCCGTGACAGAAAAGCGAGTCGCTCGAACAGATGCACGTCCTGCTCATTCTTGAGCAGCGCGCCATGCAGGGGCGGGATCAGGTGCTGCGAGTCGCCGCCGCGCAGCGCCTCGGGCGGCAGGTCCTCGATCATCAGCAGCTTGAGCCAGTCCAGCAATTCGGAGGTGGCCGGCTTCTTCTTCAGCCCCGGCGCCTCGCGGATGGCGAAGAACACGTTCAGCGCCTCGCGCGCCAGTTCCTGCTTGAGGTCCGGGTAATGCGCCTGGACGATGCGCTCCATCGTCTCGCGGTCCGGGAAGCGGATATAGTGGAAGAAGCAGCGGCGCAGGAACGCGTCCGGCAGCTCCTTCTCGTTGTTGGAGGTGATGATCACCACCGGCCGGTGCCGGGCGCTGATCGTCTGCCGCGTCTCGTAGACGTGGAACTGCATGCGGTCGAGTTCCAGCAGCAGGTCGTTCGGAAACTCGATGTCGGCCTTGTCGATCTCGTCGATCAGCACCACGGTCGGAGTCGGGTGCTCGAACGCCTCCCAGAGCTTGCCGCGCAGGATGTAGTTGCCGATCTCGTGCACGCGCGGGTCGCCGAGCTGGCCGTCCCGCAGGCGGGAGACGGCATCGTATTCATAGAGCCCCTGCTGCGCCTTGGTGGTGGATTTGATGTGCCACTCGATCAGCGGGTAGCCGAGGGCGCGCGCCACTTCCTGCGCCAGGACAGTCTTGCCGGTGCCGGGCTCGCCCTTGACCAGCAGCGGCCGCTGGAGGGCAACGGCGGCATTCACGGCGATCTCGAGATCGCGTGAGGCGATGTACTGGTCGGTGCTCTTGAACCCGCTCACGCCTGGCTCCCTGAAGGTACGGATAGGATGCTGGGATATTCGCCCGGCGCGGGGCAGGGGCCAACTTTAAATATGCACCCGGAGTCGCGATGGCCCGTTGCACCCTCCAGATGAGGGGGATCGGCCCTGGGGAAAGGCCGTTGGAGAGGTTTCGCGGAGTCGGGCCGGCCTTGTGTTGCGGGCGGGTCCCAGTGTCGCCTCACTCTCCCTCGATCCCGGTGGGCTCTCTTGCCGAAGCGGGGCGGCATCCTTCATATAGTGGTCGCGGCCGGTGAGAGCGGCCAAATCTAGTTAAAGATACGCAGGGGCGGGGCAGGATGGGGTTGGTCCAGAATCGTGACGCAGTGGAAGCCACCGTGCTGGACACCGTCCAAATGCAGGGGCACTTCCCGGTGCGCGTTGACCGCTCCCGGGATGCCTTTCTGACCGATTTCGGCCGCGCCACCCTCGATGACCGCTACCTGTTGCCTGGCGAGGGCTACCAGGACCTGTTCGCCCGCGTGGCCAGCTACTACGGCGACGATGCCGGGCACGCCCAGCGCATTTACGATTACATCAGCCGCCTGTGGTTCATGCCGGCGACGCCGGTGCTCTCCAATGGCGGCACCAGCCGCGGCCTGCCCATCTCCTGCTTCCTCAACGAGGCCTCGGACAGCCTGGAAGGCATTGTCGGGCTTTGGAACGAGAATGTCTGGCTCGCCTCCAAGGGCGGCGGCATCGGGAGCTACTGGGGCAATCTCCGCTCCATCGGCGAGAAGGTCGGGCAGAACGGCAAGACCTCCGGCGTCATCCCCTTCATCCGGGTGATGGACAGCCTGACCCTCGCCATCTCCCAGGGCAGCCTCCGCCGCGGCTCGGCCGCCGTCTATCTCCCGGTCTCGCACCCGGAGATCGAGGAATTCGTCGAGATGCGCCGGCCGACCGGCGGCGACCCGAATCGCAAGGCGCTCAACCTGCACCATGGCATCCTGGTGCCGGACGCGTTCATGCGCGCCGTGGAGGCGGATGAGCAATGGGCGCTGTGCTCGCCGAAGGACGGCAGCGTGGTGCGCAAGATCTCGGCCCGCGCGCTGTGGATCCGCATCCTCAATGCCCGGATCGAGACCGGCGAGCCGTACCTCGTCTTCTCCGACCAGGTGAACCGGGCGCTCCCGGAGCACCAGAAGCTGGCCGGGCTTGAGGTCAAGACCTCCAACCTGTGCAGTGAGATCACCCTGCCGACCGGCATCGACCAGCATGGCCGGCAGCGGACGGCGGTGTGCTGCCTCTCCTCGCTGAACCTCGAGACCTGGTTCGACTGGAAGGACCATCCGCTGTTCATCGAGGACGTCATGCGCTTCCTCGACAACGTGTTGCAGGATTTCATCGAACGCGCGCCGCCGGGCATGGAGCGGGCGAAATACTCGGCCATGCGGGAGCGTTCGGTCGGACTCGGGGTGATGGGGTTCCACTCCTTCCTGCAAGCGCAGAACGTGCCGTTCGAGAGCGTGGTCGCGAAGGTCTGGAACAAGCGCATGTTCCAGCACATCCGCACCCAGGCGGACGCCGCCTCCCGGCTGCTCGCCGAGGAACGCGGGCCGTGCCCGGATGCCGCCGATTACGGCATCATGGAGCGGTTCTCGAACAAGATCGCGGTGGCGCCGACCGCCTCCATCTCGATCATCGCCGGCAATGCCAGCCCCGGCATCGAGCCGATCGCCGCCAACGTGTTCCTGCAAAAGACGCTCTCCGGCAGCTTCGCCGTGCGCAACGCCTATCTGCAGCGCCTGCTCGCCGCCAAGGGGAGGGATACGGACGAGATCTGGTCGTCGATCACGCTGAACAAGG
Source organism: Acetobacteraceae bacterium (assembly GCA_035500775.1). GTDB lineage: Bacteria > Pseudomonadota > Alphaproteobacteria > Acetobacterales > Acetobacteraceae > DATJWY01. The sequence continues at coordinate 5,867 of DATJWY010000198.1, read as the reverse complement.
GCAGCGTGCAGCATCTCGACTTCCTGACCGAGCAGGAGAAGGCGGTGTTCAAGACCGCGTTCGAGCTGGACCAGCGCTGGATCATCGAGCACGCGGCGGATCGTACGCCCTATGTTTGCCAGAGCCAGTCGGTGAACCTGTTCCTGCCCGCCAACGTCCATAAGCGGGATCTGCATCAGATCCACTTCCTGGCATGGAAGCGGGGGATGAAGTCGCTGTACTACTGCCGCTCGCTCTCGATCCAGCGGGCGGACACGGTGAGCGATATGCTCAAGCAGCCGACCGATATCGCCACGCCGCATGCCGCGCCGGTGAAGGTGGCGCAGGCCCGGGTGGATTATGAGGAGTGCCTCTCCTGCCAGTGAGGGGGCGGCACACCTGATCCAGGGGCTGGTTGAAGAATAGGAGGCACCCGCCTTGGTTCAGCCCTTTCATCTGGCTTTTCCGGTGCATGATCTTGCCGAGGCCCGCCGCTTTTATGGCGAGTTGCTCGGCTGCCCCGAGGGGCGGAGCGACTCGGCCTGGGTGGATTTCGACCTGTTTGGCCATCAGATCGTTGCTCATCTCCAGCCGGGGCTGGCCGCGCGGCCGCACCACAACCCGGTGGATGGGCATGACGTGCCGGTACCGCATTTCGGCGTGGTGCTGACGATGGCGGACTGGGAGGCGCTGGCCGCCCGGCTGCGCGCGGCGGGCGTGCGCTTCGTGATCGAGCCCACTATCCGCTTCAAGGGCAAGGTCGGCGAGCAGGCGACCATGTTCTTCCTTGATCCCTCCGGCAACGCGCTGGAGTTCAAGGCTTTCGCCGACCCATCCCGCCTGTTCGCGCGCTGAGGCCCTCGCGCCCGGCGCCGGATGAGGCGGCTTTCCCCCGTGCCGAGGCCCGGGGAATGATATCAAGGAGACCGTATCCCATGGATGGTTCAATCCAGCCCCCGGACGAGCAGCCGGTACACTTCGACCTGCTGACCGAGAATCCGGTCTATAAGCCGTTCCGCTATCCATGGGCCTACGAGGCCTGGCATACGCAGCAGCGCCTGCATTGGCTGCCCGAGGAAGTGCCGCTCGCCGATGACGTGAAGGACTGGCACCGCACCCTCTCGGAGGCGGAGCGCAACCTCGTCACGCAGATCTTTCGCTTCTTCACCCAGTCGGATGTGGAAGTGAATAATTGCTACATGAAGCACTACACGCGGGTCTTCAAACCCACGGAAGTGCTGATGATGCTGTCGGCGTTCTCCAATATCGAGACGGTGCATATCGCCGCCTACAGCCATCTCCTTGACACCATCGGAATGCCGGAAATCGAATACGCGGCCTTCCTTAAATATAAGGAGATGAAGAATAAATACGACTACATGCATGCCTTCAACGTGGACAACAAGCACGAGATCGCCAAGACGCTGGCGGCTTTCGGCGCGTTCACGGAAGGGCTGCAATTGTTCGCGTCTTTCGCGATCCTGCTGAATTTCCCGCGCTTCAACAAGTTGAAGGGCATGGGGCAGGTCGTCTCCTGGTCGGTGCGCGACGAGACGCTGCATTGCCTGTCCATCATCCGCCTGTTCCGCACCTTCATTCAGGAAAATCCGGAAGTCTGGACCGAGGATCTACGGCGCGAGCTGTACGAGATCTGCGCCACCATCGTCGATCACGAGGATTCCTTCATCGATCTCGCCTTCGAGCTTGGTTCGGTGGAAGGCCTCGATGCGCAGCAGGTGAAGAGCTACATCCGCTTCATCGCCGATCGCCGGCTGATGCAGCTTGGCCTCAACCCGCTGTTCCATGTGGACCGCAATCCGCTGCCCTGGCTCGACGACATGCTGAATGCCGTTGAGCACGCGAATTTCTTCGAGAACCGCGCCACCGAATACAGCCGGGCCTCCACAGCCGGGACCTGGGAAGAGGCGTTCTCGGACGAGGTGTTTTCCACCCCGGCGCCCTGACAGGGCGCGGGGCGCGCACCCCATCGTCCTGACCGGAGCCTGATCCATGCGGGTTGCGGCGCCGTTCAGGCTCCGGATCGTTGTTTCCGCGCGCCCCTTTTTCGGTTCGGATGGGTCCATCTGAACCGGAGACCGCGCCAGCCTTTGATTGGGGGCACAATTTTTATCAGCCGGATTGATGATAGTTCGACCGAGACGGCTCTAACAAAAATAACGCCGGCACCGCGGGACGTCTGCCGCCAAACCGGGGGAGGGGCGGTCCCGTGTCCTCGCGTGCGCCCGCTTCCCGCGTTACGCGGACGGGGGCGCCGGTCTTCCGGCCGGCGGATCCGGTGGGCGTGTCGGCGGGCAGGGTGATTTTCTACCCTGGTGCGTTTTTTCTGTGCTCCGTTAACAACCGAAAAGTGAGGCCAAGGGGGTATCCACCCCGCCCCCGGCCGTCCGGGGGGATGCCAGCCCCTCGCGCCCACGCCCTTGCCGAGGCGAGAGGCCGTTTCGCATATACTAACAACTCGTTGTGGCGCCGCGGGAAACGTGCTGTTATGATGAAGCGTGTGAGATTTGAGCAGGGTTTTATGGGAGCCGAGGCTGGTGTAAAAAACTGGCAGCTGGTCTCAACAGATTGGCTTTGATTGTTGAAACGAGAATGAGCGGCGACATGAATTCAATCGTGGACAAATCTCCTTTTAACAGCGATCCGGAGCCGGGGCGTGAGACTGGCCCGATGGCCGGGATGCGCCATACACGTCGCTTGTCCGATAAGATTCTGGTTGCGTTTCATCAGGCTTGCGACGCGAATGATCTCGATGTCGCCGAGAATCTCCTGCGCATCCTGGAAATGATGACGATGCGCCGGCCTCTCCCCACCGATGGCAATCGCCGGCGCAACATGGAGAGCCTTGTCGCCGCGCATGAGCGGCTCTGGTACCTCCGCCACCCGGAAAGCTGAGGCGCCGCTCCGCCGGGCCACCCGCTCCCTCGTTTCCGTAACGGCCGCGGCTCATTCCGCAGCCTGATACCAGCGGCCTTATTGATTGACCCGCCTGAAAGGCCAAGGGCTTTGCCCCTTGGACCCCACTGGGGCCGTCGGCCCCAGACCCCTTTTCTTTAATGATTCCAAATTCGTGCGGGTCTGGGGGCGCTGCCCCCAGCGGGTCCAGGGCAGAGCCCTGGCCTTTTTCTCGATCGGTCAAGACCTGCGGCGGTTGGTATAATACCGCTGGCGACCGCTCACCAGGGCAGGGCGTCTCCGTCGCGCAGGATCGCCTGCGCCTCCGCCGAATAGCCGTCATCCCCATGCAGGACGAGCCCGGGCAGGACACGGCTCGGGCCGAGGCCGCCGCGCACGCCCCGTAACAGCAGCAGCTTCGCCTCCCGCCCCGCCCGCGGCCAGAGCGGCAGCAGGGTGATGCCGCCAAGCCCGGACGCCGTCAGGGCGGTGCAGGCCTCGCCGAGCGCCGGCGCCGGCAGGATGAGCGTCAGCGACCCCCGATGCCGGAGCCTGCGCGCCAGGGCCGAGACCCAGGCGGCGAGCAAGCCCGGCGCGGATCGCTTCGCCAGTTCCCGCAGGGCGGAGTCGGAGGCGGTGCCGGCCGGATCGTGCCAGGGCGGGTTGGCGAAGGCGTGGTCGAACGCCGCGTCGGCCGCGGAGGAATCGGGCGCGAAGGCGGTGATATCGGCGGTGGCGATGCTGAAGCCGTCGAGGCCGTTGGCGGCGAAGTTGCGGCGCGCCAGCGCGGCCATGCCGGGGTCGCGCTCGACTCCGACGCCGCTCAGCCCGGCGATGCGGGCGGCGAGGCAGAGTAACCCGGCCCCGGCCCCGGTGCCCGCTTCCAGCACGCATTCGCCCGGCCTGGCCGGGACGCTCGCGGCCAGCAGCACCGGCTCGATTCCCGTGCGGTAGCCATCCACCGGCTGCACGTAGCGCACGCGCCCGGCGAGCAGGGTGCCCTCGCTGGTGGTCAGCATGGCGCCTCGCCGGCCTCGCGCAGCACCTGCCGCGCCCGCCAGGCATCGCGCTCGGCGACGGCCAGCCGGCGGGGAATGGCGCCGATGCTGCCCTCCATCGCGCTCACGTGCGCGTCGAGCAGCAGCGAGTCGATGCCGGCATCGGCCAGCAGGGCGCGCAGGAAGCTGAGGCGCACAAGGTCGTTGGTGACGGCGATCACGTGCATGCGGGGGGCTGGACCATCATCCATAAGGAGTGGGCGATTCGGATGGGGCATCTGAGCCGATAACGCCGCGCGCGCAAACATTCCCTGGTGCGGCGGGTGGCTGCCCGCGCGGCCGGAGTGCGCCGGCCATGCCGGTTGGAGCAAGGGTGATGCACGTTTCTCCATGATCCGGGGCATGATCCGGGGCGGCGCGGCCGGCCGGGACAGGCCGGCTGCCCGCCGTGCGCATGGCGCCTGCCGCCGGCCGGACAGGCAGGCGATATGCGTGTTTCAGCCGCGTTTCCAAGGTCTTGGTGCCATGGCGAGGTGGGGCGGGGGCAGGGCGGTTTTCATCGGGCGCCGGTTCGCGGGGTGCCGGCGAGACTGGATGGGCCGGGATTCCGCCCGGTTTTCCGGGGTGTTGCCGCCGCTGGCCGGGCCGGCATACCAAGGCTTTGAATCGCCTTGGCTTGACCCTGTTTCCGGCCCGCCGATATGGTGCCGCCGACACGTTTTACGCCGGGAGAGAGTTTTTGGGCGTCGCCGCTATCCTGCCGCAGTCGGAGCCGGCCGTAACCCCGGCGCGGGCCGGGGACGAGGACGCCCTGTCGGCCCTCATCGACCTGCTTGGTGAGGATCTCTCGCTCTGCAACCGCGTGATCATCGAGCGCATGGAGAGCCAGGTCGCTCTGATCCCGCAGCTCGCGGCGCATATCGTCGCGGCTGGCGGCAAGCGGTTGCGGCCGCTGCTGACCCTCGCCACCGCCCGGCTCTGCGGTTATCCGGGCAAGGGCGGCGGCGAGCGCCATGTGCATCTCGCCGCCTGCGTGGAGTTCATCCACACCGCGACGCTGCTGCATGACGACGTGGTGGATGAGAGCCAGCTCCGCCGTGGCCTCGCCAGCGCCAATGCCGTGTTCGGCAACAAGGCCTCGGTGCTGGTCGGCGACTTCCTGTTCGCGCGCGCCTTCCAGCTGATGGTGACGGACGGGTCGCTCAAGGTGCTCGGCATTCTCTCCGAGGCGGCGGCCACCATCGCCGAGGGCGAGGTGCTGCAGCTCGTCACCCAGAACGATCTCTCCACCCCCGAGGAACGCTATCTCGAGGTGATCCGCGGCAAGACGGCGGCGCTGTTCGCCGCCGCCTGCCGCGTCGGCGCGGTGGTGGCGGACCGGCCGGAGGCGGAGGAGAAGGCGCTCGCCGATTACGGCATGAATCTCGGCATGGCGTTCCAGCTCGTGGATGACGCGCTGGATTACGCGGCCGATCAGGCCCTCCTCGGCAAGACGGTGGGCGACGATTTCCGCGAGGGCAAGATCACCCTGCCGGTGCTGGCCGCCTTCCGCGCCGGCGATGACGCTGAGCAGGCCTTCTGGCGCCGGACCATCGAGACGAGCGAGCAGGGCGAGGCGGATCTGGACGAGGCGCTCCGGCTGATCCGCCAGAGCGACGCCATCCGTATCACCCTGGATCGCGCCGCCTGGTTCGCGCAGGCCGCGAAGGCCTCGCTCTCGATTTTTCCGGAGAGCACGCTGCGCCGGCGGCTGATGGATGTCGCTGATTATACGGTGCGCCGCGGGCGCTGACGCCGCCGGAGAAGGCCAGGGGCTCTGCCCCTGGACCCCGCCAAGTAATCGGGGCAAAATCCCGGGGAAGCGCTGATTTTTTGGCTTCCCCGCCGCGGGCGAGTACGATTCACTCGTTGCATGTCCCCGCCCGCCGATCTGTCCGGTCTGTCCCATGCCGAGTTGGCAGCTCTGGTGGTGGAGTT
>DATJWY010000197.1:0-2959 GCA_035500775.1 Acetobacteraceae bacterium | reverse complement strand
ACGGGGTGGTTGTGTATCTGGATTGTAATCGGTGGGGCGCGCGCATGCGTTACGTGCTCCCGCCTTTCCCCGGCGCGGCGCCCTGCGTAGTCTCCGCCGCGACCGGCAAGGGAGTCCGCCATGAACGAGACCGCCGCCCCCGGAGGCCACGCGCTCGCGCGCCGGAGCTTCGTCATGACCGGGCTGATCACCGGCTTCACCCTCGCCACCGCCCGGGCGCAGACTCCGCCGGTGCATACCGGGAGCGCCGGCCTCGTCGCGGGCGAGGTGGCGATCCGCGTCGCCGACGGCCATATCCCCGGCTACCGGGCCCGGCCGCTTGGGCCGGGGCCGTTCCCCGTGGTGCTGGTAATCGAGGAGATCTTCGGCGTTCACGAATACATCCGGGATATCTGCCGCCGCCTGGCCCATGCCGGGTATCTGGCGGTGGCGCCGGAGCTGTATGCCCGGCTCGGCGACCTCGGGAAGATGACGGACGCGCAGGCGATCATGCGTGACGTGATCCTCAAGGCGCCGGACCGCGCGATGCTGAGCGATCTCGACTCCGCCGCGTCCTGGGCCGCCGATAATCACGGCGATCCGTCGCGGCTCGCGGTGATGGGGTTCTGCCGGGGCGGGCGCGATACATGGCTCTACGCCGCGCATAATCCGCATCTGAAGGCGGCCGTGGCCTGGTATGGCCCGGTGACCGGCCCGACCTCGCCGATCCAGCCGGAGACGCCACTCGATCTCGCCGCCAAGCTGAAATGCCCGCTGCTCGGGCTGTACGGCGGCAAGGATGAGAGCATCGACCTCGCCGATGTGCGCGCCGCGCGGGACAAGGCGGCGCAGGCCGGGCGGCAGGTGGAGATCGTGGTGTTCCCGGACGCGCCGCACGGGTTCCATGCCGATTACCGGCCGACCTACCGGCCAGCGGATGCGCGCGAGGGCTGGCGCCAGGCGCTCGCTTGGCTCCACCGGCACGGGGTGGGCTGAACGCGGCGGCGCGCGTGGCGGCGCCGCTGGCAGCGGAACAGCCGGCGGAGCAGGCCGGTCCGCCGGGAAGGCGCGAGGTGCGGGTGGTCATCGCCGGGCTGATGCTGGCGTTGTTGCTCGCCGCGCTCGACCAGAACATCGTCGCCACCGCCCTGCCGCGGATCGTGAGCGATCTCGGCGGGCTGTCGCATTTGTCCTGGGTGGTCACGGGTTTCGCCCTGGCCTCCACCGCGAGCACGCCGCTCTACGGCAAGCTCTCCGACCTCCATGGCCGTAAGCCGGCCTTCCTTGTCTCGATCTCCGTGTTCCTGGCCGGCTCCGCCTTGTGCGGACTCGCGCGGTCGATGACGGCGCTGATCGCGTTCCGCGCGGTGCAGGGCCTCGGGGCGGGCGGGCTTTTCACCCTGGCGCAGACGACGGTGGGCGATCTGGTTTCGCCGCGCGAGCGGGGACGCTACCAGGGCCTGTTCGCCGGCATGTTCGCTATCGGCAGCGTCGCCGGGCCGCTGCTCGGCGGCTTCATCACCGATGCGTTCTCCTGGCCGTGGATCTTCTACGTCAACCTGCCGGTGGGCGGGGCGGCGCTGGCGATGATCGGTTTCGGGCTGCGCCGACGGCCCCCTCCGGCGGCGCGGCGGATCGATGCGGGCGGTTCCCTGCTGCTGATCGCGGCCACGACCTGCGTGCTGCTGGCGACGAGCTGGGGCGGGGTGCTCTATGCCTGGACATCGCCGGTCATTCTCGGGCTGGCGCTGGCCGCGTGTGCCGCCGGTCTGGCGCTCGCCGTGCTGGAGCACCACGTGCCGGACCCGGTGCTGCCGCCGCGTCTGTTCCATGACCGCGTGTTCCTGCTCTCCGTCGCGGTGATGAGCCTCACCGCCATGGCGCTGTTCGGGGCGCTGGTTTTCCTGCCGCTGTTTTTCCAGCTCGTGCTCGGCACCTCGGCCTCCATGGCCGGCATCCGGATGACGCCGGTGATGGGCGGGGTGATCGTCGCCTCGGTGCTGGGCGGCCGGCTGGTGTCCAAAACCGGCCGCTACAAGCCGCCGCCCGTGCTCGGGTTGCTGGTCGCGACGCTGTGCTTCCTCGCCCTGGCGCGGACGACCATGACGGGGGCGACGCCGGGGGCGGGGGGCGGCTGGATCGAGCCGGTGCTGGCGTTGTTGGGCCTCGGGATCGGCCTGGTGATGCCGAACCTGACGACGGCGATCCAGAACGGGGTGCCGCGCGCCGATCTCGGCGCCGCGACCTCGGCGGCGGTGTTCTTCCGCTCGCTCGGCGGCGCATTCGGGGCGGCGGTGTCCGGCGCCATCCTGAACACGCGGCTGACCGCGCTGCTGCCGACCGGGCTGCGGCAGGCGCAGGGGCATTCGATCCTGGACAGCGGCCTCACCGCGCTCGCCACCCTGCCGCCCACGGAGCACGCGCTGTTGCTCTCGGCCTATGCGCGAGCCTTGTCGGCGACGTTCCTCGTCGGGGCGGCGGTGGCCGGGCTGGCGCTGCTCTGCGCGCTGTGCATCCCGGAACGGCCGTTGCGGGGAGCAGACGGGTAGGCGGGACCAAGGGACGGCGCCGGGATAATACTTCCATAGTTCTGGAAATATCGTTGACGCCCGGCACGGCGGCGGCGCATCCTGCGGCGACATCGCCGGAGGATGCATGGATACGGCAGACGCGATCAGCGCCCTGGGGGCGCTGGCCCAGGAAACCCGGCTGGACGCGTTCCGGCTGCTGGTTCAGGCCGGGCCGGGCGGGCGGGCGGCGGGCGCGTTGGCCGAGGCGCTCGGCGTGCCGGCCACGACGCTTTCCTTCCACCTCGCGCAACTGGCGCATGCCGGGCTGGTGACGCAGCGCCGCGAGGGCCGGTCGATCCTCTACGCGGCCGACTACACCCGCATGAACGGCCTGCTCGCCTTCCTGACCGAGAATTGCTGCGGCACCGGCGAGGCGGCCTGCGTCGCTGTCTGCGCGCCCGGTGTCTGCG
>DATJWY010000196.1:0-15692 GCA_035500775.1 Acetobacteraceae bacterium | reverse complement strand
TACGGGCAGATGATCACGAAAGGGAAGAGCAGCCTTTGCTACAAATCAGGCGCAATCGCCTGCACAAAATGTTTCCCGGAGATTCCGCAGACGGATTTCTTTTTGCGTAAGCAATACGTTATGCGGTTCTTCGACCACGTGGATCATTTTATCTCCCCGAGTCATTTCCTCGCGGAGCGCTACATCGAATGGGGGCTCGACAGCGCCCGCGTTTCAGTGATCGAGAATGCCACGGCCTCGACGGTCGGGGCAGCGGCGACCGTCGCGGGATCCGGCTCCGGTCCGCTCCGGATCGGGTTTTTTGGACAGATCTCGTATCTGAAGGGCATCAATGTCCTGCTCGAAGCCGCCCGTCTGCTGGAGACGGAGGAGCGTCTCGACATCTCATTCGAAATCCATGGCGACTATCGTAGTCAGCCGCCTGATTTCCAGGCCGACTTCCTCAAGCGCCTCGAAACCGCCGGGGAGAACGTGATCTTTCACGGCCCCTATGACAACCGGATCGTGGATCGCCTGATGCATTCGGTCGATCTCATCCTGATGCCGTCGATATGGTGGGAAAATTCTCCGGTGGTGATCCAGGAGGCTTTCCGTGCCGAGCGCCCGGTCGTCTGCTCGGATATCGGCGGCATGGCCGAGAAGGTGAGGGACGGGATCGACGGTTTTCATTTCCCGGTCGGCAGCCCGATCGGCCTTGCCAGCCTGCTCAAACGGCTGGCCACTAACCGGCAGGAAATCGCCGAAATTGTAACTAGAATGAAACGACAAGAATCGTCTGAAGATCTTGTGTCCGCTCACGTAGAACTTTATGAGACGGCGCAGTAACGATCTGTTTCAACGAAGGGTAAATTTTCATGTCTATCCGCGGGTCTGTCGATAGCATTACGGTAGCCGGCGCAAATGGATGGGCCTTTTCCAAGGCCGCAAGACAGTCGCTGATCCTGGAAGCCGTTCTGCATCAGCGCGTGATCGGTGAGGCAATCGCCGACATTCATCGTCCGGACCTCGCCAGTGTCGGTTTCGGCGATGGTAATTGCGGCTTCGAAATTCGTTTTCATACCCCCATTGAACCAGCCTATTTGCCTTTCGTGAGCATTCGTCCGGAAGGTGGCGACGTCGAATTGCCGCGCACGGAACTTTCCGGGTTCAAGTATTTCTTCAAAACCCTGCACGAAAACCATGCCTCGGTCGGCCGCCAGCGGAGCGTGTTTGGCGGTCTCTGGACCGACCGGACCGACGCAGCCGCGATACTGCGCGGTCGTCTCGCCATCGGCTCGATTGATGCGGGTTACGCCGATTTGCTGCGCCAGTACATCACCGATGGTTACGTTGTGATCGAGAATGCCTGGGTGAAGGCACGCCCACAGGCAGGCTTCGCCGGCATCCCGGGTGGGATCGCGGAAATGGGGGCGTTCTCCGTCGAGGAAGCCGTCCGCGATCGAGCTTCCGACATGCTGTTCAATCGCCGTGTCCTCGCTGTACTGCAGGCGATTTTCGACGACACCCCGGTTGGCGTGCAGGCAACGGTGCTCAATGCCAGCGCCGACAATTTCAAGCATCCCAGCGCGGAGGTTCCTCTGGCCTCGCCGCTGGAATGCGTGTCCCTGGTCGCTCCGTTCGATGGCCAGAGCGCCCTCGTGGAAGTCGTCCGCAACAGCCATACATTCTCGGACTTCACCCATGACGGCCGGCCGCGCTGGTCGCTGTCGGCGGAGGCCGTGACCGATATCGCCGTCGGTGCCGGCGGAACGGTCGATCCGGTCGTCATTCCTGAAGGCGCAGTGGCGGTGCTGAGCCCCGGTTTGCTGTATCGTTATCGCGATGTGGCCGGCGGGAGCGGTCTCGAATTGCTGGCGACCCCGGCTCGTCAGGCTCCGGTCAGCCTCGCGCGCCAGGCCTCGCCGAAGGAAGTTCAGCACGCATCTGGCGCGCGTCTCTGGGTGTAACGCGCCGTTGGTCAGGCTGACTCCAGCCTGACCAACACCCGCGTTCACGCCACGAAGGCAGGAAGTATCATTGGTTCAGATGTGACATCTGAACCAATGATACTTTTGCGTAACGAAGACTCGGCCCGCATTCACCACGACGACATGCGATAGTCGTGGTGCCGGTGACAAAACCATCCCCCCTCCAGAATACGAAACGCCCGGCGCGTCCTCGCTGTATTGCCGTCCCCGGTCCTCGCGGATGACGGCGGCGTGTCCGCCTGTGTGGCTTTCACCGGCGCCGGGTTATTCTCCGACGCCGTGATCCGCGTCTCCACCGCCATGTACAACACCGCTGCGGACCAGGACGGGGCGCGCCGCCATAGCCCACCCAAAAACCACGATAAGATTAGTTATTTTACAAAAAACCACAGGCGCGATATGTAACGTCTGGCCGCCCAACCACAGGAGACGCCAATGGCCTCGCAACATCCGGAAACGCTTGCCCTGCACGCCGGCTGGCGTCGTGATCCCGCGACCCATGCGGTCGCCGTCCCCATCTATCAGACGACGTCCTACCAGTTCGACAGCACGCAGGAAGCGGCGGACCTGTTCGGCCTGCGCGCCCTCGGCAACATCTATACGCGCATCATGAACCCGACCAATGATGCGCTGGAGCAGCGCGTTGCCGCGCTTGAAGGCGGCGTCGCGGCCCTCGCCGTGGCCTCCGGGCAGGCGGCCTCGGCCTATGCGCTGCAGAACCTGGCGCGCGCCGGCGACAACGTCGTGAGCTCAACGGATCTCTATGGCGGTACCTGGAACCTGTTCGCCAACACGCTGAGGGATCAGGGCATCGAGGTCCGGTTCGTCGATCCGGCCGATCCCGAGGCCTTCGCGCGCGCCACGGATGACCGTACCCGCGCCTATTACGCCGAGACCCTGCCGAACCCGAAGCTCGCCGTCCTCCCGATCGAGGAAGTCGCCGCCATTGGCCGGCGTTTCGGCATTCCGCTCATCGTTGACAACACGGCGGCGCCGCTGCTGGTCCGGCCGTTCGATCATGGCGCGGCGGTCGTCGTTTATTCGGCCACGAAGTATCTTGGCGGCCATGGCACCTCGATCGGCGGCCTGATCGTCGATAGCGGCAAGTTTGACTGGACGGCGAATCCGGCCCGGCAGCCGGCGCTCAACACGCCCGATCCGAGCTACCACGGCGCCGTCTGGACCGAGGCGGTGAAGCCGCTCGGGCCGATCGCCTATATCCTCAAGGCGCGCGTGACGCTGCTGCGCGATCTCGGGGCGGCGCTTAGCCCGTTCAATGCCTTCCAGCTTCTGCAAGGGATCGAGACGCTGCCGCTGCGTATCCGCGAGCACAGCCGCAATGCCCTGGCCGTGGCCCAGTATCTGAGCCAGCGGCCAGAGGTCAGCCGGGTCATCCACCCCGCTTTCCTCACCGGCGAGGCCGCGGCGCGCACGGCGAAATACCTGACGCGCGGGCAGGGCGGGCTGGTTGGCTTCGAGTTGGCGGCCGGGGCGGAAGCCGGCAAGGCTTTCATCGATTCGCTCAAGCTGTTCTATCACGTCGCCAATATTGGTGACGCGCGCAGCCTGGCGATCCATCCGGCCAGCACCACGCACTCGCAGCTCACCGAGGCCGAGCAGCGCGCGACCGGCGTGTCGCCTGGCTATGTCCGTCTCTCCGTCGGGCTTGAGCATATCGACGATATCATCGCCGATCTGGCGCAGGCGCTCGACGCCGTGCGGATCGCCAGCGCCGCCTGAGAGGCCAGGGCGCCTGTTTCGGCCTCCGCGGGCCGGGCAGGCGCCCGGAGCGGACTCGCCCTGCTTGTGTGCAGAAAATAGCATACACGAGCGTTCAATTTGGCTATTGCCTGACGCAGATCGGGGCATACATTCCAGCACGAATTCGGCTTGAGGGATTGCGGCGTCATGGTCAGGGGAATGGCAGCGGAGCGGATCGTGGAACCGGCGGCGGAGATTTCCGCGCCGGCGCACCCGCCACTCGACGGCGTGGCGCTGCTGGAGCACGCGATCAAGCACGCCTTTCGCGACCGCATCGCGGTTGTTTCATCCTTCGGCGCGGAATCGGCGATTCTGCTCGCCCTGGTCGCGGATATCGACCCAGCCACCCCGGTCCTGTTCGTGGATACCGGGCAGCATTTCCCGGAGACGCTCGCCTATCGCCGCCGGCTCAGCGAGGCGCTCGGCCTGCGCGACGTGCGAGATGTTCGCCCCACCGAGCAGGCGCTGCGGGACAACGATCCGGAAGGCCAGCTCTGGCAATTCGACACCGATGCCTGCTGCGCGTTGCGCAAGGTGGCGCCGCTCGAACAGGTGCTCGCGCCGTTCCAGGCCTGGGTCACGGGGCGCAAGCGGCATCAGGCGTCCACCCGCCAGACCCTGCCTTTCTTCGAACTCGCGGATTGCCGGGTGAAGATCAACCCGCTCGCCGACTGGACCGCGGAGCGGATCGAGGCGGAAATGCTCCGCCGCGGCCTGCCGCGGCATGAGCTGTCCCTGCGCGGCTATCCCTCGATCGGCTGCGCGGTCTGCACCCAGCGGGTCGACGCGGGGCAGGATCCGCGCAGCGGCCGTTGGGCGGGCAGCACGAAGACGGAATGCGGGATCCATAAGCCCGCGGCCAAGGGCTGAACCTCGCGGCCTCGTGACGTTCCTGGCGGCTGCCGACGGTGTAATCCACGTTATGTCGTGAGATGATCCGTCGCCAACGGTCAGCTGGGGTTTGAATGACACCGTCTATTGCCGTGATTGGCGCGGGGTTTAGTGGAACCCTGCTTTCACTGCATATCCTGCGCCGATGTCCTCCCGGAACGCGCGTCTGCCTGATCGAACGCAACAGCCAGTTCGGCCGCGGTCAGGCCTATTCGACCGGCAATCCCAGCCATTTGCTGAACGTGCCGGCTGGCCGCATGAGCGCGTTCCACGACAAGCCTCTGGATTTTCTCCAATGGCTGAACCAGCAACCGGCCGGCGCGGCGGAAATCACCGCTGGCCAGTTCGTGCCGCGCGAGCGGTTCGGCGCCTATGTCCGCGCCCTGCTGAACGAGGAACTGAAGCGTCCGGACCTCGGCGACACGCTCGACCTGGTGCGCGGCGACGTCATCGGCCTGAACGGGGAGGGGGACCGGCTCACCCTGCGCCTCGATCGCGACCGGACCGTGCAGGCCGACATGGCGGTGCTGGCCGTCGGCAATTTCCCGCCGGAACCGCCCCCGGTCGCCGATCCATCCTTCTATGACTCGCCGTTTTACCGCCCCGATCCCTGGGCGGCGGACGCGCTGAGCGATCTTGATCCGGACGCGCCGGTGCTGCTGATCGGCACCGGGCTTACCACCATGGATCTGGCCATCTCCCTGCTGGATCAGGGGCATCGCGGGCCGATCCATGCCGTGTCGCGGCGCGGCCTGCTGCCGCTGCGGCATGGCACCGGCGCCCCCGCGCCGGCGCCGGCGGCCCCCACCGCGTTTCCGACCGACCTGATCGCCCTGTCCGCCTTCCTGCGCCGCGCGGCCGAGCAGGCGATCGTGGAAGGCGGTAGTTGGCAGCCGGTTATCGATTCGCTCCGTCCGTTCACGACCGATGTCTGGCAGGCGATGTCGCTGCGTGACCGGCAGCGTTTCCTGCGCCATCTGCGCCCCTGGTGGGACGTGCACCGCCACCGGATGCCGCCTGCCACCGCTGCGCGCATCGTGGACGCCCAGGCACGGGGGCAGTTCACCACCCGCGCCGGGCGGATCCGGCGCTACCAGATCGAGGGCGATGCGATCGAGGTCGTCTACCAACCGCGCCGCGGCACGGCGCTCGCCTCGCTGCGCGCCGCGCGGGTGATCAACTGCGCCGGCCCCGGGGCGGATTACGACCGGATTTCCCATCCGCTCATCCGCGGCCTGCTGCGCGACGGTCTGGTGCGGCCCGATCCGCTGCGGCTCGGGCTGGATGTCACGCAGAACTGCGCGCTGCTCGACAGGAAGGGGGCGATCTCCCGGCGTCTGTTCGCCATCGGGCCGATTACCAAGGGGGCTTTCTGGGAGATGACGGCGGTGCCGGACATCCGCCGCCAATGCGAGTTCCTGGCCGGACATCTCGCCACCCTGGTCAAGCCCGCGCCCCGGACCTTGGAGCCGTTGGCTTAAGGGAGGCGAGGCACACGCCCCCGCACGATATCAGCGGGCAGGCCGGGGCAGGGAATTCGCCCCGGCCTTATCGTCATTCCCCGGTCTTTTCCCGCGCCTTCACCACCTGCCAGGCCGCTTCCATACGCTCAAGCGAGACATCCGCCGGGGTTTCGCCTTGCTCCGCCAGGATGTGCTCAACCGCGCTGAACCGACGGAAAAACTTTTCGTTGGCGTGGCGCAGGCAGGCCTCAGGGTCCAGCTTCAGCTTGCGCGCCAGATTAACCAGCACGAACAGCATGTCACCGAGCTCGTCCGCGAGCCGCGCCGGGTCCGCTTCGGGCAGTTCGGCACGCAGTTCGGCGACTTCCTCATCCAGCTTGTCCAGCACCGCGGGCACGTCCGGCCAGTCGAAGCCGACGCGGGCCGCACGGCTGCTGAGCTTGAGGGCGCGGGTCAGCGCCGGCAGGCCGAGCGGTATGCCGGCGAGTGTTCCGGTCTCGGCCCGGGCGGCGCGTTCCGCGGATTTCATCGCTTCCCAGGCAGTGCTCTGGGCCGCCGCGTCACGGGTGGCGGCCTCGCCGAACACGTGCGGGTGACGCCGGATCATCTTGTCGGTGATGGCGGCGGCGATGTCGGCGAAGTCGAAGCGGCGGGCTTCCTCGGCCATGCGCGCGTAATAGACGACCTGGAACAGCAGATCGCCAAGCTCGTCCGGCAGCGCCGTCCAGTCGCGCCGGGCGATGGTGTCGGCCACCTCGTAGGCTTCCTCGATGGTGTACGGGGCGATGGTGTCGAAATCCTGCGCCTGGTCCCAGGGGCAACCGGAAACCGGGTGGCGGAGTGCCGCCATCAGGTCCAGCAGGCGACGCAGTTCGGCTTCCGGGTTCTTGCTCAAGCGGCGGGACTCCAGGGAGGGCGTGGCGATGACCCGATAAAGGGGGAAGAGACGGTAACGCAGGCCGTCAGGCGGCGCCAACGTGACGGGATAGGCCTGTTCTGCGTGCGCGCGTAAATGTCGCAGAAGATATATTATGCAAAATCGATATGCCGGGAGGAAACCAGGGCGGCGCCGGCCGCCCTCCGGTTACGTCAGGACGAACCGCTCTGGCCGCAGCGCCTGCGGCAGCACAGGCTCGTCCAGCGCCTCGAGCACGTCGATCTCGATCACCCGCACCAGCGCGTTCAGCGGCAGATCGTTCTCCATCATGCCGAACGGTTCCTCGATCTCGTCGCCGAGCGCGTCCAGACCGAAAAAGGCGTAAGCGAGCACCGCGGTGACCAGCGGCGTGATGAGGCCGAGCGATCCGACCAGCCCGAACGGCAGCAACAGGCAGACGAGATAAGCTGTCCGGTGCAGCAGCAGCGTATAAGCGAACGGCAGCGGCGTGCCCTGGATGCGTTCGCAGGCGGCCTGAACCCCGACCATGGCGGTCAGCCTGGTATCGAACAGCTGATAGATAATGTCGCTGATCCGCCCCTCCCGCATCTCGCGCGTCAGATCGGCGCCGATCTCGCGCAGGATCACCGAGGGTTCGTTCCGCCGCCCCTGCAAGGCCCGCCACTCGGCCTCCAGCAGCCAGGGCCGCAGAGCCTCCAGAGTCGCCTCGCCGCGTAGCCGCCCGGCCAGGCAGTGCGCGAAGGCGATCGTCCGGCGCAGCACGCGCTGGCGCGTGTCCTCATCCGGCAAGGTGGTGACGCTGAGCCGCGCGAAGGCGCGCATCTCCGTGACCAGCGCGCCCCATTGCTTGCGCGCCTCCCACCAGCGGTCGTAGCAGGCGTTGTTGCGGAAGCCGATGAAGATGGAGAGCGCGACGCCCATCAGGGTGAAAGGCGCGGCGGGAAAGGCCGGCATCCAGGCAGGCCGGACCTGCGCGCCCCAGGCGACGAGAGCGGCCATGGCGGAAATCGCGAGAACACGCGGCGCGATCCGCGGCACGACGGAGCCGCGCAGGATATAGAGCAGGCCGAGGGTTCCGGGGCGCGGGCGTACGATCATGATGGCGTGGTCATAATCGTAAAGCAAAGGCAAGGCGAGGGCTCCGCCCTCGACCCGCTGGGGCCTTGAGGCCCCAGACCCCCGATCACTTAAGTAATGGATTCCAAAGGCTTCGCCTTTGGCGGGGTCGAGGGGCGGAGCCCCTCGCCTTACTGCCCCTCCAAGTCCGCGTCGAGCAACGCCGCGCGCAACGCCTCCCAGCTGTCCCGGTCCGGGGCCGCGATCAGGCCGCCGGTGGTGTCGGCTGGACGGTGCGGTGAGCCGTCGAAATGCGCGGCATAGCCACCGGCCTCCCGGTGCAGCAGCAAGCCGGGCAGATGATCCCAGGGCATCAGCCGATAAAAGACGAGGTAGTGGCAATGTCCCGCCACCAGGCTGCGATATTGATGCGCGGCGCAGCGATGGTCCCAGCTCAGGGCGACACGATCGAGATGCCGCAGCACGGTTCCGCGCAGCGGAGGCGGCATGAAGCGCCAGGACACCGCGCCCGTCATCGCCGTGACCGGCACCGGCGCGGCGACGCGCAGATCGGCGCGCTCGCCCGTGGCCGAGAGCGTCCAGGCCCCCTCCCCGCGCACCGCGATGGCGCTGTCGTCGATCACCGGGTCATGGATCACCGCGGCGATCACCTCGCCGCGCGAGACGGCCGCCGCCATCACGCCGAACAGCGGCAGGCCGGCCACGTAATTGGCCGTGCCATCGATCGGATCGACGACAAAGGCGAGGTCCGCGTCGGCAAGCCGGCCGATCAGGCCCGGATCGCGGGATGCGGCTTCCTCCCCGACCACCACGGCGCCAGGGAAAAGCCGCGTCAGACTGGCGGTGATCAGCGTCTCCGCCGCCTCATCCGCCTCGGTGACGAGATCGAGCGGCCCGGATTTGGCGCGCACCGCATCCCCGCCGAGGCGGCGAAAGCGGGGCATGATCTCCGCGCGCGCGGCCGCGCGCAGCAAGTGCGCCAGTTCTTCCGCCTGCGCGACCGAAACCATCACCCGGCATCTCCATCATCGACGCCGATCTGGCTTTCGAAGCGCGCCCGGTCGGCCGGCAGCAAACGGACGGTGACGTGGATCGCGTTCTCCTCGTCGCGCCGCGCGATGACCTCGCCATGCTGATAGAGCCAGGCGAGATTGGCGCCGTCCGCGGGCGCGAGGGTGTAATCGCTCTCCTCCATGCCGGCGGCGATGCGATGATCGATCGCCTCGCGCAGCGCCGGCAACCCTTCCCCGGTGATCGCGGAGACGGCGACGCCGCCCCGCGCCGCGCCTTCCAGCGCTCCGTCCAGCACCGCCTGCTCGACACCGCCGAGCAGATCGGCCTTGTTCAGCACCTCGATGGTGCGGTCCGGCCAGGCCTCGTCCAGCACCCCGTCCCGGACCATGCCGTCGAGCACGCCGAACACGTCCGCGCGCTGCGCCAGCGTGTCCGGGTGCGCGGCATCGCGCACATGCAGGATCACGTCCGCCTCGGCCACCTCCTCCAGCGTGGCGCGGAAGGCGGCGACCAGCTCGGTCGGCAGGTCGCTGATGAAGCCCACGGTGTCGGAGAGGATGATCCGCCGCCCGGACGGCAGGCGCAGCCCGCGCATGGTGGGATCGAGCGTCGCGAAGAGCTGGTCCTGCGCATGCACCGAGGCGCCGGTCAGGGCGTTGAACAGGGTGGATTTGCCGGCATTGGTGTACCCGACCAGGGCGACGATCGGGAACGGCACCCGCCGCCGTGCCTGCCGGTGCAGGCCGCGCGTGCGCCGTACCTGCTCCAGCTCCCGCCGCAGGCGGACCATGCGCTCGCCGATCATCCGGCGGTCCGCCTCGATCTGCGTCTCGCCGGGGCCGCCAAGGAAGCCGAAGCCGCCGCGCTGGCGTTCAAGGTGGGTCCAGGACCGCACGAGCCGGCTGCGTTGGTAATCGAGATGCGCCAGCTCGACCTGCAACGCGCCTTCCTTGGTGCGGGCGCGCTCGCCGAAGATGTCGAGGATGAGGCCGGTGCGGTCGATCACCTTGCAGCCCCATGCGCGCTCAAGATTGCGCTGCTGCACCGGAGTCAGCGCCGCATCCACCACCGCGACCGCGACTCCGGCCTCCTCCAGCGCCGCCTGCTGCGCGGCAACCTGCCCCTCGCCAAGCAAGGTGGCTGGCCGGCGCTGCCGTAAAGGCAGGATGGCGGTGTGAACGATCACCAGGGAGATGGAGGCCGCGAGGCCGACCGCCTCGGCCAGCCTGGCCTCGGCGGCGCGCGCCTGATCCTGCCGGTCCGCGCGCTCCCAGGGCAGAATGACCGCGGCGCGGGTCAGGCCCGCGGGGGCGCCGTCGCCCCCTGCTCCGTTCATTGCGCCCGGTTCAGTGGCCGCCATCGGCGGAGCCGAAATCATGGCTCCCCGGCGCATGGTCCCGGGTTCCGGCGGAGGTCGTGGCTCCCTCCGGCTTCGTCGCGTCGAAAAGCTGGATCGGCGCGCTCGGCATCACCGTGCTGATCGCGTGTTTGTACACCAGCTGGGTATGCCCATCCCGCCGCAGCAATACGGAGAAATTGTCGAACCAGGTGATGATGCCCTGCAGCTTCACACCGTTCACAAGGAATACGGTGACCGGCGTCTTGGCCTTGCGCACATGGTTCAGGAACACGTCCTGAACATTCTGTGATTTCTCGTTGGCCACGGCTGCCTTCCTCTTCTTGTCGTTATTAAGGCTGACATGACCTCGGGGAGCGGCACCTGCCACTCCTCCGGTCCTGGCCATGCAGATGGTGACGTGCTGGGCGTGGCGCGACCGGCGACGTATCTTCCTACTCTAGCAGGCCAGACCTGCCAGGCAACATGCGCGCCAAGTGTTTCGCCGCCATGCCGGCATCGGCGAAATGCAGATCGGGGCCAGCGCGCGCCACGCCGCCATCATGGCCGGCATCCCCCAGCAGCACGGCGGTGCACCCCGCCGCGCGCGCCGCCTGCATGTCGAGCGCCGTGTCCCCGAGATACCAGACATGCGGCCCGGCCCCGAAGCCGAGCCGAGCCAGCGCCGCCAGGATCGGATCGGGCGCCGGCTTGTCGGCCGCCGTATCCCCCGCCCCGACCACCGCGCCGAAACGCGCCTCCCAGCCGAGATGGGTGACTTCCGCGCGCAGGAAGGCGCCATCCCGGTTGGAGACCACGCCCTGCGGCAGGATCGCGCCGACGCCCAGCAGCATGTCCACCTCCGGCATCGGCCGCAGTCCCTCCATGTGCCGCTCGCGCATCGCCGGCAGGAACAGATCCCGCGCCCGTTGCCATTCCGCGCCGAAAATGGCGGGAAAACTGTCCCGAAAGGAGAGACGGATGCGCGCCCGCGCGTCGGCGACGCTCCAGCCCGGCATGCCGAAAGCGTCGAACACCACGTTCAGCGCCGCGGTGACCCCCGCCCAGGCATCGACGAGCGTATTGTCCCAATCATACAGCAGCACCGCCGGTGCCGGGACGCGGGGCATGCTCATGCCGCGCCTCCCTCGGCGGCCAGGGCGCGGAGCAGGATGGCGGCGAGCGCCCGGGTCGCCGGCCCGATCGCACCGTCGCCGACCGGGACGCCATCGAGACGCAGCACCGGTTTGACGAAACTGGTCGCGCTGGTCAGGAACACCTCGCGCGCCCGGCGCAGCGCGTCGAGGCTGAACGCGCCCTCGATGCAGGCAATGCCGTGCGCGCGCAGCGCCGCCAGCAACGCCGCCCGCGTGCAGCCGGGCAGGATCTCCGGCCCCAGGGCCCGGGTGCGTAACACGCCCTCCGCATCGACGATCCACACCGTGGTTGCCGCTCCTTCCGTCACCATGCTGTTCCGATCAACAAGGATTGCCTCCTGCGCCCCCCGCGCCCGCGCCGCCTGCCGGGCGAGCACATTGGGCAGCAGGTTGGTGGTCTTGATGTCGCAATGCGCCCAGCGCTCATCCGGCCAGGTAATGGCGCTCGCGGCCCGGTCCGCCAGCGACTCCGGCCGCAACGGGAGACGACGGGCGGTGACGATCAGACCGGGGCGTGGAGGTGGCCCGGAGAGCGCGTGCTCCCGCGGGGCAACGCCGCGCGTCACCTGCACATAGACCAGCCCGTCCCGCACCCGGTTCCGCCGTGCCGTCTCGCGCAACACCTGCCGCAACGCGGCGCGGCGCATCGGTGCCGGAATGGCCAGCGCGGCGAGGCTGCGGTCCAGCCGGTCGAGATGGCGCGCCTCGTCCAGGAAATGGCCGTCGCGCAGCGCCACCACCTCGTACACGGCGTCGCCGAACTGAAAGCCGCGATCCTCGACATCGACCCGCGCCGCCGGCCGGGGACAATAGCGGCCATTGACGTAGGCGACGCGGCCCGGCGGGCACGCCTCTCGCCTGTGCCTCATCGCCAGCCCGCCGGCACCCAGACCCAGCCATTGCCGAGCCATTCCCAATGCGCCGGCTTGTTCCCGGATGGCGAGGCGGCGGGTGGCATGGCGGTCGGCGGAGGGCCGATCGGATGTGGCGGCATCCAGACATACTGAAATCCGTCCCAGACCCATTGCCCCGGCACCCAGGCGGCGGGCGGCGGTTCCGGCCCGCCCGCCGGCGCGCCGGTTTCCGGCGGCAGGCGCGCGAGGATGCCGTCGAGGATGCGGAGGGCGCTGGCGGTGTCGTGCAGGCCAAGCGCCCGCCGCGCATCGCCGACATCATGGATCAGCCCGCCCGGCATTTCCGGCGCGCCTCCCGTTGGGGTGCTGTTGAGCAGCCTGGTTTCGGCGCGCTCCAGCGCCTCCTGCGCCTCGCCGGTGTGGCCGGCGGCGAGCGCCCGCCGCGCATTCTCCAGGTAGCGCCACGGCCGCGTATCCGCGCCGACCGCCGGCGTTGGCAGGCGCGGGGCGATTTGCGAGCGTGTATCGTACGGCGTGGTGTTGCTGGACCGGGTCGAAACCCCCTGCCCCGAGGCCGCGCCGCTCAGCGCGGCGAGGGCGAGGACGGCAACGACCGGAAGAGTGCGTTGACGCATGAGGTAAGCTCCTGGAACACGCGCGTCTGCGGCAGCGTCCCGGTAGAGTACTATCCTGGACCGGAGAAGCCGAGATGCGCGGCCCGGTGGCACGCGCCATGCAGCCAGAAACGATCAGGCCCCCTCGACACGTCAGGCGTCACCCTATCAGCTGTCACGCGAACTTGAGGTCAGGAACGATACGATGTCCGATGCGCCCCAACAGCCCGGTCCCGGCACCGAACAGTCCGGTCCTCGCGGTGAGATGATCATCCGCGTCGTGGCCATGCCCGCGGACACCAATCCGGCAGGCGATATTTTCGGTGGCTGGATCATGGGGATGATGGACCTTGCCGCCGGCTCCGCCGGGACCTCCTTCGCGCGCGGGCGCGTGGTCACAGCCGCCGTCTCCAACCTGTCCTTCCTGCAGCCGGTGAAGGTCGGGGACAATGTGTGCGTCTACGCTCACCTCGACCGCACCGGCCGCACCTCGCTCACGATCGGCATCGAGGTCTGGGTGGTTCGCCCCGCCATTGACGCCCCCCGCGTCCGCGTCACGGAGGCCAAGTTCGTCATGGTGGCGGTGGATAAGGAAGGGCGGCCGCGGCAGCTGCAGCCGACGTGAACGGCCCGCTGGCGGCGAGCAGCTCCGCGAGCGGCGGGATGCGCGCCGCCGCCTCGGCGATGCGCGCCGGCGTCACCTCCGGCAAGGGCGGGATCTCGGCGATCACCCGCACCTGCCCGTGCCGCTCGATCGCCTCGCGGTTGCCCGGATTGACCGGGCCGTTCAGCACCACGCCGAGCACCGGCACGCCACGCGCCCGCAACGCGCCGAGGCTGAGCAGGGTGTGATTGAGCGTCCCGAGTCCGCTGCGCGCCACCAATACCGCCGGCAGGCCGAGACGCTCCATCAGGTCGAGCATCATATCGGTCTCGTTCACCGGCACGAGCACGCCGCCCGCGCCTTCCACGACCAGCGGCCGCCGGGCGGCGGGCAGGCGGAAGCCAGCGAGATCGACCCGCACCCCCTCCAGCGCCCCCGCCGCCTCCGGCGATAGCGGCGCCGCGAGCGCATGGACCGGCGGATGCAGACGCTCCGGGGGCAGTCCGGCGAGGGCGAGCACGGTCGGGGTATCCCCCGCTTCCTCGGCCAGCCCGGTCTGCACCGGCTTCCAGTATTCGGCGCCCCAGGCCCGCGCCAGGCAGGCGGAAACCAGCGTCTTGCCCACGCCGGTATCCGTGCCGGTGACGAACACCCCGGCGGCGCCGGGCCGGCGGGCGGTGCAATAGGCGACTTCATAGGACGCGGTGGCGCCGTCGGCCGCAAACGCCTCCAGCACGCGCCGCAACGCCCCCGGCCCGAGCGGTCGCGTCCCGGCGCGGGGCCGGTGGGCGCCGATCCGCCGCAGATCGCGCAGGAAGGTCATGCCGTCCGGGAAGGGCTGGACGATCCGCTCCAGCCCGACCGTGAGCCCCTGCGCGCGCAACGCCTCCGCCGTGGGGAAGCGCAGCAGGCCGGATTGCAGGCCGGCCGCCGCATGCGCCTGTTCCCACTCGGCGAGACTGCCCTCCGCCAGCGTCGCGCAGGCCAGCACGCCGCCGGGCGCCAGCAGCGCCGCCAGCCGCCGGAGCGCCGCCGGCAGATCCTCGAACCACTGGAAGGCGAGGCTCGCGCAGATCAGCCCGAAGCCGGGCGCGACGGCGGGGCGCTCCCCGTCCATCGCCAGGACATGCAGATCGCCCGTTTCCTCGGCCACCTCCCCGGTCGCGTTCCTGGCGGCGGCGCGGCAGGCCGCCACCATCGCCGGGGCGAGATCGGTGGCGATGATCGTCGCCTCCGGCAGATGCCGGCGCAGCGCCCGGGTGAGAAAGCCGGTGCCGCACCCGATTTCCAGCACGCGCAGCGGACGCGGCAGATCGAGCGCCACGATCCGGGCGGCGAGTTGCTCGGCGGCCCGGCGTTGCACCGGGGCATGCGCCTCGTAGCTGGCGGCGGCGCCGCCGAAGGCGCGGGCGAGATCGGGTTTGCGGCCGCTCCTGGTCATACGCACCTTTTTAGTGAAGCAGCGAGGCGCTGCCCCGCACCCCGCTGGGGGCGAGCGCCCCCAGGCCCGCACACGTTTAAGGGGTCTGGGGCGGCGAAGGCGGCGATCCGCTCGGCGCACCAATCGGGATCGGTCAGCGGCAGCAAGTGTCCGCCGCCCGCCCGCCAGAGGATCGTCCGGCCGGGAAAGCTCGCCTGTGTCAGCGCCGGCGGCGCGATCGGGTCCGCCTCGCCCGCCAGCACCAGCATGGGCACGGCGAGCGCCCCAGCCGCCGCCCGCTCGTCCCGGTCGCGCAGGGCGAACAGACCGGCGCGCAAGCGTTCGCGCCGGTCCGCATCGAGCGCGCTTCCCGCTTGCAGCGGCGGCGCGCCGCAACGGCGCCGGAACTCGGCCAGCACCGCATCGGGTTCCGTCTCCAACCGGGCCAGCATGCGCTCCAGCAGTCGTGTGGGAACGCCATTTGGAAAATCCGGCGCGGCGCAAAACCGGCTGAACCCATTGACGGCGATGAACCCGACGCAACCCGGCGGCAAGGCGCCGAGCAGCAACAGGCAGCCGAGCGAGTGCCCGACCGCGATCACCCGCGCGCCGGGTTCGGCGGGCGCCGGCACGGGC
>DATJWY010000195.1:0-14445 GCA_035500775.1 Acetobacteraceae bacterium | reverse complement strand
GTAACGGATTCCAAAGGCTTCGCCTTTGGCGGGGTGCAGGGGCGGCGCCCCTGCGGCTTCCAACCTGAACCGATCACGAAGGGGGGCATATTCATGCGTCGTTTCGACACGCTCGGAGAGCGGATGACGCGGCTTCTCGCCGGCCGGACGTCGCGGCGCAGCGTGCTCGCCCGGTTCGGCGGCTGGGCCGCCGCGGCGCCGGTGCTGCCTGTGCTGCCGGTGGTGCGCGCGCGCGCCACCGATGCGAAGGCGCCGCCGCCGACCGATTTCGCCCGCAACGCGCAGACCAAGGACCCGACCCAGTGCAATTACTGGCGGCATTGCGCGATCGACGGCTATCTCTGCTCCTGTTGCGGCGGCGGCATCCATACCTGCCCGCCGGGCACCTCGCCGTCCCCGACCTCGTGGATCGGCACCTGCTACAACCCGGATGACGGCAAATCCTACCTGATTGCCTATCGCGATTGTTGCGGCACCGATGCCTGCGCGCAGTGCAGTTGCGTTGGCACGGATGGCGACATCCCGGTGTATCGCCCGCAGTCGAACAATGACATCATCTGGTGCTTCGGCGCGCAGCAATCGATGCAGTACCATTGCTCCACCGCGGCGCTGGTTGGGCTGGCCGGGTGAGGAAGGGGCTTCTGATCGCGCTGCTCCTCCTGCCTTTCGCGGCGCGGGCGGAGACGGTGGACGGGCAGGCGGTGTTCGACGCCAATTGCGGACTTTGCCATCAGACGGGCGCGGTCGGCGTGCCCGGTCAATTCCCGCGCCTGGCCGGACGGGTGGGGGTGATCGCCGCCCATCCGGAGGGCAGGCGGTATCTTGCCCATGTGCTGCTCAACGGCATGTCCGGCATGGTGAGCATCGATGGCGCGACCATCGTCGGCTACATGCCGTCCTTCGCGACGCGCTCGGACGCGGAGATCGCGGCGGTGCTGCGCTGGCTGTCCGGCCTTGGCGGCGGCAAGCCGACACCGTTCACCGCGGCCGAGATCGCGGCGGAGCGGGGCAAGCCGCTCGTGCCCAGCGCGGTGCATGCCGAGCGTGCCGCCCTGGTCGCGGCGAAGGTGGTGCCATGAAGCGGCTCGGCCTGTTGCTCGCGCTGCTGGCCGTGGGCCCGGTCGCGGCGCGGGCCGACACGACGCGGCTCAATCACGCGCAATCGCTGTATCTCATGCGGTGCGGCGGCTGCCATGGCATCGAGGGCGTTTCGGTGCCCGAGGTGCCGACGCTGCGCGACCGCGCCGGGATGTTCCTCTGCTCGGAGCCCGGCCGGGAATACATGGTGCGGTTGCCGAACGTGGCGCTGTCGCTGATCCGTGACGATCAGGACCTCGCGGATGTGATGAACTTCGTCGCCTTCAAGCTAGGCGGGGCGAGCGCGCCGAAGGGGGCGCGGCCATACACCGCGGATGAGGTGCGGAAGCTCCGGGCCTCGCCGCTGGATGGCGCGACGCTGGTGCGGATGCGCCAGGGCCTGATGCAGCAATATTCCAAGGGCTGTGGAGGTTCGTAAGGGCCGGGTCGTTCAATTGCGCGGGTCCGGGGGCGGAGTCGCCATAAGCGTTGGGATAAATCATCCAAAGGCAAGGCGAGGGCTCCGCCCCTCGACCCCGCTGGGGCCATTGGCCTCAGACCCCATTTCGTTTGGGGAATTTGCGGCTATTGTTGCGGGCTTTTCAAATTTGCGGGGGTCTGGGGCCTCAAGGCCCCAGCGGGTCCAGGGCAGCGCCCTGGTCTTCGCTTATTCAGCAGCCTTCTGGCGCCTCACACCGGCAACCGTATCGCTGCCCGCAGCCCGCCGAGTGGACTGTCTTCCAGAATGATATCCCCCCCATGCGCCCGGGCGATATCCCGCGCGATGGTCAGCCCGAGTCCGGTCCCGCCATGGGAGTCGCTCTCGAACGGGCGGAACACGCTTTCCCGCCGCTCGGCGGCGATGCCCGGTCCGTCATCGTCCACCACCACCCGCACCGCCCGTTCCTGCCGCAGGGCGGAGAGGGCGATGCGTTTCCCGTGCCGGCGGGCATTGTCCACCAGATTGGTGACGGCGCGGCGCATCGCGTCCTGCCGCAGCTTCACCTCCAGCACTGCCGGCGCCTCCAGCGTCACGCTCGCCCCGGCGCGGCGGGCGCCCTGCGCCACCTCCTCCAGCAGGGTGGAGAGGTTCACCGTCTGCGCTTCCTCCGCCGTCTCGCCGCGGGCAAAGGCCAGGTAGCCGCCGATCATCCGCTCCATTTCCTCGACATCGGCGGTCATCTCCGCGACCTCCTGCCGCAGCGCGTCGTGCGCGGGCAGCATGGCGAGGGCGAGGCGCAGCCGGGTCAGCGGCGTGCGCAGGTCGTGCGAAACCCCGGCCAGCATCTCCGTGCGCTGCATCAGGAAGCGGCGGATGCGTTCCTGCATGCGGTTGAAGGCGGTGGCGGCGCGGCGGACTTCGACCGCGCCTTCCGGCTTGATCGGCCCGATATCCCGCCCCATGCCGAACGCCTCAGCCGCCGCGGCGAGGCGGCGGATCGCCCGCACCTGATTGCGCATGAATAATGCGGCGATGCTGAACGCGAGCAGCGCGGAGCCGGCCAGCCACAGCACGTAGACATAGATCATACTGGTGTAGAGCCGCTTGCGCGGGGCGGCGATGTGCATCACCCCACCCGGCAATTGGATGCGGATCAGCACGGATTGCGGATCGGAGGTCCAATCCATCGCGAAGGGCTGGCCGATCTTCTCCCGCAGCGCGACCGCCAGTTCGTCATCCATCGGGCCGAGGATGTTCACGCTGCGCGGGTGTTGCAGCACCGCGCGGGGTTCGAGCCGCATGGCGAGGTCGAAGTGTTTGGTGGCCGAGGCGAGCGCCCAGGCGCGGGAGGCGGCATCCGGCGCGTGCTCGTACAGCTCCACGACCTCGGCGATCTCGGCGGAAACCGCGCCGGCCAGGCGGCGGGAGATCAGGTCGAGATGGCTGCCATAGAAGATCATCAGCGCCACGGCCTGCACCAGCATGATCGGGATCAGGATCATCAGCAGGCTGCGCCCGAGCAGCGAGCGCGGCAGGATGCGCCGCACCGGCCGTTCCAGGTGCGAGGCGAAGCGGGTCATCTCAAAAACCCGGCTTCAGCACGTAGCCACGGCCGCGCACCGTATGCAGGAAACGCGGCTCGCGCGGCTCCGGCTCGATCTTGCGCCGCAGCCGTGTGACCTGGACATCGACCGCCCGCTCGCTCGCGTCGTCGGTGCCGAGGATCTCGGCGATGTCCTCGCGGGAGAGCACCTGGTTCGGCTTGCCGGCGAGGGCGGCGAGCAGCGCGGCCTCGCCGCCGGTGAGGTGGACCGGGCCGTTGGCAGAGCGGAGTTCGCCGCGCACGGGGTCGAATTCCAGCGTGCCGAGGCGCAATGGCCCCACCGGATCGGCCGGGGGCGGGACGGTGCGCCGGAGCATGGCGCGCAGGCGCAGCACCAACTCGCGCGGCTCGAAGGGCTTGCCGAGATAATCGTCTGCTCCGGCCTCGAACCCGGCGATCCGGTCCTCCGGCGCGCCGCGCGCGGTGAGCAGCAGAATCGGCAGGCCGGATTTCTCGGCGCGCAGCGATTCGGTGAGGGAGAGGCCGGTCTCGCCCGGCATCATCACGTCCAGCACCACGAGATCGGGCTGGAAGAGGCGGAGTTTGTTCCGGGCATCGGCCACATTCTCCGCTGTGGTGACGCGGAAACCCTGCTCGGCGAGGTATCGCTGGAGCAGGGAGCGCAGGCGGACGTCGTCATCGACGACCAGGACATGGGCTTCGTCTGGCATCGGCGCGGTTATAGAGCAGTTCGGGCGGGGGCCCTATGCGGGGAAGGCCAGGGGCGCTGCCCCTGGACCCCGCTGGGGCCTTGAGGCCCCAGACCCCCCATTACTTAAGTAAAGGATTCCAAAGGCTTGCCTTTGGCGGGGTCGAGGGGCGGAGCCCCTCGCCTTACTACCCAGCCGTCACACAGCCCGCGCTCGCTTTTCCCGCTCGGTGTCGTGCGCGTCGAGGTAGTCGCGTGCGTTCTGATCCATGATGCTGCGCAGCACGCGGCGGAACCCATCGACGGCGGCGCCGCCGGCCTCGCGATACGCGGCGACCAACCGCTCGCGCTGGGTTTCGAACAGGCGGCGCTCCAGTTCCTGCCCGGTTTCGGTCAGGGTCAGCAGGCGCTGGCGCCGGTCGGCGCGGCCCGGCGCCTGGGCGACGTAGCCTTGCTCCACCAGCGCGGTGAGCACGCGGGCGAGGCTCTGCTTTGTGATGCGCAGGATGGCGAGGAGGTCGCTCACCATGATCCCAGGGTTGCGGCCGATGAAATGTAGCACCCGGTGATGCGCGCGGCCGAGGCCGATCTCTTCAAGCTTCACATCCGCCGCTCCGGTGAAGTCCCGGTAGGCGAAAAACAGCAGGTCCTGTGCGAGTCGCATCTGCTCCTCGCGCAGGAAGAGCAGGTTGGTTCCGGCCGCCGGGTGCTTCTGGTCGGCATGCACACTGGCGGCCTTGGCCTCAGGCATGGCACTCATCCCGTTTTGGAATACGTCAGGTTTGTTGACTAATTGACCGCCCGATTATACCTTCCACATAGGTTTAGCAACTATGTTTCGTGGGGCCCATGAATGGAGATAGTTCCTTTCGACGATCGTGACGGCCAGATCTGGTGGGATGGCAAGCTCATCCCCTGGCGGGACGCCAAGCTGCACGTATTGTCGCATGGCCTGCATTACGGCAGCGCCGTGTTCGAGGGCGAGAGGGCTTATGGCGGCACGATCTTCAAGCTGCGCGAGCATACCGAACGCCTGATCAACTCCGGCCGCCTCCTCGGGTTCGAGATCCCGTTCAGCGCCGATGCGATCGACGAGGCATGCCGCACCGTCATCAAGGCGAACGGCCTGGTCGATGCTTATGTCCGTCCGCTCGCCTGGCGCGGCAGCGAGCAGCTCTCGGTCTCCGCTCAGCATACCAAGATCCATCTGATGGTGGCGTGCTGGGCCTGGCCGAACCTGTTCGGCGCCGACCGGATGAAGGGGGTGAGCCTCGCCATCGCCGACTGGAAGCGCCCGCATCCGCAGACGGCGCCAACCGCGTCCAAGGCCGCCGGCCTCTACATGATCGGCACGCTCTCCAAGCACAAGGCGGAGGCGGAGGGCTTCCAGGATGCGCTGATGCTGGACTGGCGTGGCCAGGTGGCGGAGGCGACCGGGGCCAACGTCTTCCTCGTCATTGACGGTGAACTGCACACGCCGACGCCGGATTGCTTCCTCGACGGCATCACCCGCCGCACGGTGATGGCGCTGGCGCGGCGGCAGCAGATCAAGGTGGTGGAGCGGGCCATCCCGTTCAGCGACCTGGAGCGCGCGAGCGAGGTGTTCCTGGCCGGCACCGCGGCGGAGATCACCCCGGTGCGGCGGATCGGCGATTTCACCTACACCCCGGGGCAGATCACCGCGACGCTGCTGAAGGACTATGAAGCGCTGATCTGGATGAGTCCGGAAGAGGTCGCGGCGCGCACCGCCGCCTGAGGCTCTGCCCCATCCTCCGGCGCGCCGCGCGGTGGAGGATGGGAGCGCATGGTGAGGCCGGCCGCCGGCCTCACCGTTACGCCGCGTCGCGGCGTTTGGGTTGACCCACATCGAGGTTCCGTTCAGCCTGCGCCTTCAGGGGGACGGGGCGGCGGATGCGCGCCGGGCGATTTTCGCCGTGCGCCCGCCACTCCCCGTGATCCAGCCTTGAAGGACCGAGATGACCGATCAGGTTTCTCCTCCCTCAACCGGCCCCCAGCT
Source organism: Acetobacteraceae bacterium (assembly GCA_035500775.1). GTDB lineage: Bacteria > Pseudomonadota > Alphaproteobacteria > Acetobacterales > Acetobacteraceae > DATJWY01. The sequence goes on along the minus strand of DATJWY010000195.1, from coordinate 8,657 downwards.
TGAACCCAGGGTTCAGGGCGAACTCCAGGCGCGGGGCTCTCCCGGCGGCAGCTCCCTGCCGGTTCCGCTGCCTGCCGCCGCGGGCGCCATCATCCCCGTATCCCCGCCGCCGGAGCGGCCGCGGCGCTGGCGGGGGAGGCTGGGCCTGCTGATCCTGCTGCTCGGCGGCATCGGCGGCGGCGCTTATTGGTGGTTTCATGCCGCGCCCGCCTTGCCGCCCGGCATCGTCTTTTCCAACGGCCGGCTGGAAGCCGACGAAATCGACATTGCCACCAAATTCGCTGGCCGGATCGCGCAGATCCTGGCGGATGAGGGCGACATGGTGCGGGCCGGGCAGGTCGTCGCCCGGATCGACACACGCGATCTTGAGGCGCAGCTGGCCCAGGCGGAGGCCCAGATCGCCGGGGCCCGGGACGCCATCGCGGAAAGCCAGGCCGTGCTGGCGCAGCAGGGCAGCCAGGTGAAGCTGGCCGCGCAGGAATTGCAGCGCGCCCGCACCCTGGTGCGCCAGGATTTCGAGACACGCGAGATGCTGGACCAGCGGCAGTCGCAATTCGATGTCGCGGTCGCGCTGTATCACGCGACCCAGGCGAGGATCGCCACCGCCACCGCATCGATGGAGGCGGCGATCCATAGCGCCAACCTCATCCGGGTGAACATCGCCGACGACACCCTGGTCGCGCCCAAGGACGGGCCGATCCAGTACCGCCTCGCCAATATCGGCGAGGTGCTGGCCGTGGGCGGCAAGGTGTTCACCATGCTGGATGTCACCTACGTCTATATGGACGTGTTCCTGCCGACCGGGGCGGCGGGCAAGGTGAAGCTCGGCGACGAGGCCCGCATCCTGCTCGACGCCTCGCCCGACCAGCCGATCCCGGCCCGCGTCACCTTCATCGCCTCGCAGAACCAGTTCACGCCGAAGATGGTCGAAACCAGGTCGGAGCGCGATAAGCTGATGTTCCGTGTTCGCGTGCGGATCGATCCGAAATTGCTGCGCGCGCATGAGGCGGAGGTCCGCTCCGGCCTGCCCGGCCTCGCCTACATCCGCGTCGACCGGAACGTGGCGTGGCCCGCTTTCCTCCAGTACGGGGGCGGCAGGTGATCGATCCGGCGGAGCCGGTCGCCGTCCTCGGCGGGGTCTGGCATCGCTATGGCGCGCGGGTCGCGCTGCGCGGCGTGGGGCTGGAATTGCGGCGTGGCGAGCTGGTCGGGCTGATCGGGCCGGATGGCGTCGGAAAATCCACCCTGCTCGGCATCCTGGCCGGGGCGAAGCGGTTGCAGGCCGGGCAGGTGCGCGTCCTCGGCGGCGATCTCGCCGATCCACGGCACCGGCGCGCGGTCTGCCCCCGCATCGCCTACATGCCGCAGGGGCTCGGGAAGAATCTCTACCCGGATCTCACGGTGCGGGAGAACATCGCCTTCTTCGCCGGTCTGTTCGGCCAGGGCCGGGCGGAGCGGAGGCGGCGCATCGGCGCGCTGCTGGAGGCGACCGGCCTCGTCCCCTTCCCGGACCGCGCGGCGCGCAACCTCTCCGGCGGCATGCGGCAGAAGCTCGGCCTGTGTTGCGCGCTGATCCATGACCCCGATCTCCTGATCCTGGACGAGCCGACCACCGGCGTCGATCCGCTCTCCCGCCGCCAGTTCTGGGAGTTGGTGGACCGCATGCGCGCCGAGCGGCCGGGCATGAGCGTGATGGTGGCGACGGCCTACATGGAGGAGGCCGAGCGTTTCGAGCGCCTGGTGGCGATGAATGACGGCGCCGTGCTCGCCGCCGGCAGCCCGGCCGAGATCAAGCGGCGCACCGGTTGCGACACGCTGGAGGAATGCTTCATCACCCTGTTGCCGGAGGCGGTGCGCGCCAGCCGCATCCGTCCCGATATTCCGCCGCGGCGGAGCGGGGATAGCGAGACCGCCATCCTCGCCCGCAATCTCACCCGGCGCTTCGGCGATTTCGTCGCCGTCGATGATGTCAGCTTCAGCATCGCGCGCGGCGAGATCTTCGGCTTCCTCGGCTCCAATGGCTGCGGCAAGACGACGACGATGAAGATGCTGACCGGCCTGCTGCCCGCGAGCGCGGGCGAGGCGCTGCTCTTCGGCCGCCCGATCGATGCCACCGACATCGCCCTGCGCACCCGCGTCGGCTACATGTCGCAATCCTTCTCACTCTATACCGAGCTGACCGTGCGGCAGAATCTCACCCTGCATGCGCGGCTCTATGACCTTCCGCCCGAGCGGGCGCGGCGGCGGATCGCCGAGCTGGTCGCGGCCTTCTCCCTGGCCGATCATCTCGACACGAAGGCCATCGCCCTGCCGCTCGGCATCCGCCAGCGCCTCTCCCTTGCCGTCGCCGTGGTGCACGAGCCGGAACTGCTGATCCTGGACGAGCCGACCTCCGGCGTCGATCCGCTGGCACGCGACCAGTTCTGGGCGCTGCTGGGCGATCTCTCCCGCCGGCACGGCGTCACCATCTTCGTCTCGACGCATTTCATGAACGAGGCGGCACGCTGCGACCGGGTTTCGCTCATGCATGCCGGGCGGGTGCTGGCCACCGGAAGCCCGGACGAGCTGGTGCGGCAATGGGGCGGCGCGAGCCTGGAGGACGCCTTCATCGCCTGCCTGGAGGCGGCGACCGGGGTGCGCCGCGAGCCCGGCCCGCCGGCGCCGGTCCGGACCGCGGTGACGCCAGCGGCGACGGCCATCCCGCTCGCCTTGCGCCAGCCGGGGCAGGGGGCGTTCAGCCCGCGCCGCCTGCTCGCCTATTCGCTGCGCGAGATACTGGAACTCCGGCGCGACCCGATCCGGCTCGGCTTCGCCGTGCTCGGCACGGCGTTCCTGCTGCTGATCTTCGGCTTCGGCGTGAACACCGACGTGGATCACCTGCGCTTCGCCGTGTTCGACCGCGACCAGACGCCGGAAAGCCGGACCTATCTGCAGGAATACCGAGGCTCGATCTACTTCACCGAGGACGCGCCGATCACGAGCCCGGAGGACTTGCAGCGGCGGCTGATGAGCGGCGATCTGAAACTGGGGCTGGAGATCCCCGCCGGCTTCGGGCGGGATGTGCGGCGCGGGCGTCCGGCCGAAATCGGCGCCTGGGTGGACGGGGCGATGCCGTTCCGCGCCGAGACCACCCGCGGCTATGTGGAGGGCGTGCACCAGACCTATCTGCGGGATCTGGCGGCATCGCGGGGGCAAAGCCTCCCCGCGGCGGCGCCCGCCACGATCGCGATCCGATACCGCTATAACCAGAGCTTCGAGAGCGTCAACGCGCTGGTGCCCTCCAGCATCGCCCTGTTGCTCGCGCTCGTGCCGGCGATCCTGATGGCGCTCGCCGTGGTGCGGGAGAAGGAGCTGGGCTCGATCATCAATCTCTACGTCACCCCGGTGACGCGGTTCGAGTTCATCCTCGGCAAGCAGCTGCCCTACGTGGCGCTCGCCATGTTCAGCTTCGCCCTCCTCACCGTCATGGCGACGCAGCTTTTCGGCGTGCCGGTGAAGGGCAGCCTGCTCGCGCTGAGCGCTGGCACGCTGCTCTATGTCTTCGCCACCACCGGCTACGGCCTGCTGATCTCGGCCTTCTCCAGCACGCAGATCGCCGCGCTGTTCGGCACCGCGATCCTCACCGTGCTGCCGGCGATGCAATTCTCCGGCATGCTCTCGCCGGTCGCCTCGCTGACCGGCGCTCCGGCGCTCATGGGGCGGTTGTTCCCGATGACCTACTATCTGCCGATCAGCGTCGGCGCCTTCACCAAGGCGCTCGGTTTCGCCGAGCTCGGCCGCACCATGGCGTATCTCGCCCTGTTCATCCCCGCCCAGCTGGGGCTGAGCCTGCTGCTGCTGCGCAAACAGGAACGGTAGCGCCATGTTGCGCAGCCTGCGAAACATCTTCTGGCTGGCCACCAAGGAGGTGCGCAGCTTCCTCAGCGACTACGTGTTGCTGGCGCTCGTCATCTACACCTTCACCTTCGCCGTCTTCGCCATGGCGCAGAGCACGGCGCAGGAGGTGTATAACGCCGCGATCGCCATCGCCGACGAAGACCATTCGCAACTCTCCGCCGCGATCGCGCGGGATTTTCTGCCGCCCTATTTCAAGCCCGCGCGACTGATCGACGTGCGCGACATCGACCGGCTGCTGGATACGGCGGCCTACACCTTCATCATCGACATCCCGCCGCATTTCGAGCGTGACGTGCGGGCCGGCCGCATGCCGGCGGTGCAGGTGAATGTCGATGCCACCGCCTCCATGCAGGCCGGCATCGGCGCCGGCTATGTGCAGCAGATCCTCTCCACCGAGATCGCGCGCCATACCGCGCGGAGCGACCAGCCCAGCGCCGATGCCGTGACGCTCGCGGTACATCTCGCCTTCAACCCGAATGCGACGCCTGGCTGGTTCATGAGCATCATGGGCATCATCAACAACATCACCATGCTGGCCATCATCCTTTCCGGCGCCGCGGTGATCCGGGAGCGCGAGCATGGGACGATGGACCACCTGCTGACTATGCCGCTCTCGCCGCTGGAGATCGCGCTCGCCAAGGTCATGGCCAACGGCTTCGTCATCACCATCGCCGCGGCGCTCTCGCTCTATCTTGTCGTGCGCGGGCTGCTCGCCATCCCGATCGCGGGTTCGATCCCTCTCTTCCTGTGCGGCGTGACGCTGTATCTGTTCTTCGCCTCGGCGGTCGGGCTGTTCCTCGCGACACTGGCGCGATCGATGCCGCAACTCGGCCTGCTGTTCATGCTCGTGAACATGCCGATGCAGATGCTTTCCGGCAGCAATACGCCGCTCGATAGCGAGCCGCGCTTTCTGCAAATCCTGATGCAGGGCGTGGCCTCCACGCATTTCGTCAGTTTCGCGCAGGCGATTTTGTACCGTGGCGCGGGGCTCTCGCTGGTGTGGCCGGACTTCCTCGCCGTGGCCGGGCTGGGGATGGTGTTCTTCGTGCTTGCCGTGCTGCGCTTCCGGCGGATCTCGGCGGTGAGCTTGGGGTGAGGGGCATCTGGGAGAAGGAATACCAACCAGCCAATTGATTGCCCCACCTGAAAGGCCAGGGGCTTTCCCTCCGTGGCCATTCCACCGCTCCTGCGGAGCGGTGGAACCTTGGGCCACTCCGCCCCTGCACCCCACTGGGGCCGTCGGCCCCAGACCCCTTTCGTTAATGATTCTAAACGTGTGCGGGTCTGGGGGCGCGGCCCCCGTCGTGCGAAGGCACGCCTGCGCGTGACGGGGTGAGGGGCAGAGCCCCGCTGCTTCGCTGAAAAGGTCAATCAATAAGGCGGTTGGCATAAGGCGAGGGAAAACCCCCGGCCTTGCAAAGGGATCCCTCATACCAGCGCCGATGGTCTCAGGATGCCTCGCCGGCCGCCATGTCGGCCGCGGCGCGCCGGCTGGCCTCGAAGCTCTGCGCCTCGATGAATACGCGGGTCACGTCGGGATGCGCCGTCTTGATTCGCCGCTCCAGGCGGCTGACCGTGTTCTCCACTGACGAGGCGGGCTGCGTGTCCTCGAAATCCAGGCTCAAGGCCACGAGCACGTCCTGCGGCCCGAAATGCATGGTCAGCAGCTCGTTCACGCGGACAACCCCGGGTTCCGCCTCGGCCAGACGCCGGATGTCGGCCCGGACCTCCGGATGCACGCCTTCCCCGGTCAGCAGGCTCTGGCTCTCAAAGGCAAGGAAGCCCGCCGTCACGGCCAGCAGCAGGCCGATGATGACCGAGGCCACCCCGTCCATGATCGGCCAGCCGAGCATCTGTTCGGCCGCGATGCCGACCGCGGCCACCAGCAGGCCGAGCAGCGCCGCCGTATCCTCGAACAGCACGGTGAAGACGGTTGGATCCTTGCTCGACCGGATGGCATCCAGCCACCGCCGCCGGCCCGTGCCGGCCCGGAAGGCCCGGAAGGCCACGAGCCAGGAGGCGCCCTCGAACACGATGCCGAAGCCCAGGACGGCGTAGTTCACCCAGGGGTTTTCCAGCCTGTGGGGGTGGAGGATCTTGTCGATGCCCTCCAGCATCGCCACGCCGGCGCCGAGGCCGAAGATCAGGATCGCGACGATGAAGGTCCAGAAATAGAGTTGCAGCCCGTGCCCGAACGGATGCTCGGGCGTGGCCGGCCGGGCGGCCTGCCGCATGCCATGCAGCAGCAGGCCCTGATTGCCGGTGTCCACCAGGGAGTGAATGGCCTCGCTCAGCATGGCCGAGCTGCCGGTGAGCCAGGCCGCGCTGAACTTCGACGCGGCGATCAGCATGTTGCCGGCCAGCGCCGCGTAGATGACCGTCCTGGGACCGTGGGAAGCCATTCAGCCCCTATCCGTGTAGGTTTCTCTCGGTCAGGCCGTGCAGGGTTGTTCCCCCCTGATGGGCAATAAGGAGGCCCGGCGCGGCGGTTTCAAACCTTCTTCAGAAATTCCGTCTTCAGAACCAGCCCTTTGACCTTCTCCGCATTGCACTCGATCAGCCCGTCATCGTCGGTCAGGCGGATATTCTTGATCACCGTGCCGCGCTTCAGCGTCGCCGAGGTTCCTTTGACCTTCAGGTCCTTGATCACCTGAACCGAATCCCCGTCGGCCAGCGTGGCCCCGTTGCAGTCCCGCACAGTGTTCGTCACGTTATCGTCTCCTTGAGGCCGTCCACGACCCGTTTGCGCGCGCCAAGGCCAGGGCTCCGCCCTGGACCCGCTGGGGCCTTGAGGCCCCAGACCCCCGATCACTTAAGTAACGGATTCCAAAGGCTTGCCTTTGGCAGGGTCCAGGGGCAGAGCCCCTGGCCTTGTCTATCCCGGCGCGTATGGGCTGTTCCCTTAGCAGATCCATCGCCGCCCTGGCGAGGCGGCGCCTAATCCTCGATCAGCTCGAACCGATCCACATCCACCAACCCCTTATCCGTGATCTTCAAATGCGGGATCACCGGCAGCGGCAGGAACGCCACCTGCAGGAACGGCTCCGGCAGCGTCACCTCGAGCCCCTCGGCGGCGGCGGCCCGCAGCGGGATCAGCGCGTCCCGCACCGCCTCATGCGACAACAGGCTCATCAGCCCGGCGACCGGCAGCGGCAATTCCGCCAGCACCCGCCCGCCTTCCACTACCGCGAATCCGCCCTCGATCTCGCCCAGCCGGTTCGCCGCCAGCGCCATGTCGCGCTCATCGGCGCCAACCACGATGACGTTATGGCTGTCATGCCCCACCGACGAGGCGATCGCCCCGCGCTTCATCCCGAAGCCATGCACGAAGGCGCGGCCGATATTCACCCCGTTGCCGTTGCCGACGGTCCGGCCATGCCGCTCGATCACCGCGACCTTCACCACATCCTGGCCGAGATCGATCTGCCGCTCCCCGTTCCGATAGGGCAGGGTGAGGTCGTGCCGCTCGGTGATGATCCGCCCGGGCACCACGCCGATCACCGGGGTGGAGGGGCCGGAACCGGGCGTGCGGAAATCGGCCTCGCTCACCGGCGGCGCCTTCACGCTGTTCCGCCCGACCACCGGCACGGCCTTCCGCGCCGCGAACAGCGCCTCCTCCACCTTCCGCCCGCCGGCGATGACGGAGGCCACCCGGCACTCCTCCAGATCATCGAGCAGCACCAGATCGGCGCGGTAGCCCGGCGCGACCAGCCCGCGATCATGCAGGCGGAAGGCGCGGGCGGCGGACCAGGTGGCGGCGCGATAGGCGGCCAGCGGCGGCGCGCCGAGCTTGATCGCGGTGCGGATGATGAAGTCGAGATGTCCTTCCTCGGCGATGTCCAGCGGGTTGCGGTCATCGGTGCAGAAGGCGAGGAACGGGGAGGTGCGCTCGGTCAGGATCGGCGCCAGTGCGTGCAGGTCCTTGGAGACGGAGCCCTCGCGGATCAGCACCGTCATGCCCTTGGAAAGTTTCTCCATCGCCTCCTCGGCGGTGGTACATTCATGGTCAGTGCGGATGCCGGCGGCGAGATAGCCGTTGAGCTTCAGGCCACGCAGCAGCGGCGCGTGCCCGTCGATGTGACGCCCGGCGAAGGCGGCGAGCTTGTCCAGGCAGACCGGATCGCCGGCAAGCACACCCGGAAAATTCATGAACTCGGCGAGGCCGAGCACCTTCGGGTGATGCGCGTAGGGCAGCAGGTCCTCGGCGGTGAGCCGGGCGCCGGCAGTCTCCAGATGGTCGGTGGCCGGCACGCAGCTTGAGAGCTGAACCCGCAGATCCATCACCAGCGTCTCGGCCGAGGCCAGGAAATAGTCGAAGGCGGCGGCGCCGAGCACGTTCGCCATCTCGTGCGGGTCGGCGATGGCGGTGGTCACGCCGTGGCGCAGCACGCAGCGGTCGAATTCATGCGGGGTGAGCAGGGAGGATTCGACGTGCAGATGCGTGTCGATGAAGCCGGGCACCACGATCCGGCCGCGCGCGTCAATCTCCCGCTTGCCGCGATATTCGCCCTGCGTGCCGACGATGCGGTCGCCGCAGATGGCGATGTCCGAGGCGACCAGGTCGCCGGTGACGAGGTCGAGGAAGCGGGCGCCGCGGATTACCAGGTCGGCATCCATACTGCCTTGGCCCTGCAGGATAGCGTGGCGGAGAAAATCCTGGACTTCGTCGTTCATTAGCCTTTTCTCCTTGCCTGCCAGGGGCTCCGCCCCTGGACCCCGCAAAAGGGCGGAGCCCTTTTGAAACCCATTCCTTTCCGCCC
>DATJWY010000194.1:0-10354 GCA_035500775.1 Acetobacteraceae bacterium | reverse complement strand
CCCCGATCCGCTTATGAAACACGCCGCCATCGGTGCCGATCAGGTTCTCGCTGCGCGGCGCTGTTTCGGCGCGGCGTGAGGGAGCAGGGTCATGCCGGGCGGCGCGGACTGGTCGTACACGGCGTAGGCCAGCCGCACCAGGCGGCGGGCGGACTCGGCGTAGCCGGCGCGGTCAGCATCCTGCGCCAGGGAGATCAGCCGGTCGCCCAGCATCAGCGGGCTCAATCCGCGGGCGGCCGCGGTCTCGGAATAGGTTGTGCGCATCGTCGGTCTTCCCCTGTTCAGGCCTGTTCTGGGCCGTGCGGGGATGATGAGCGCGTGTGTGTTGCGTAACGTTTAACGGCGTGGTTCGGCGGGCTGGCTGTTAATGCCTGAACGGTGCAGGCGAGGGGCGCGGCCATTCCATAAGAAAAGTAACGGATTTCAAAGGCTCCGCCTTTGATGGGGTCCAGGGGCAAAGCCCCAGGCCTTAAACGCTGGCTCACGCCTCCCGCGCGGCGGCGAGCGCCAGCACGCGCAGCACCGAGGCGAGCGGCCGTTCCGGCGCCCGCCCGGCATCCGTTTCCGCCACCAGCGCCGAGAGGCTGACCGCGCGCCGCGTCGCCAACTCCGTCAGCACCGCCCAGAATTCCGCCTCCAGCGCCACGCTGGTGCGATGCCCGGCCAGGGTGAAGCTGCGTTTGATCAGTCCGTGGCTCAGCTCTCTTCCCCCACCATCCGGCGCGGATCGACCACGCGATCGAAGGTTCCGGCATCGATCCAGCCGGAGCGGAGCGCTGCTTCCCGCAATGTCAGCCCTTCCTCATGCGCGACATGCGCGATCTTCGCTGCCTTGTCGTAACCGATTTCCGGGCTCAGTGCCGTCACCAGCATCAGCGAGCGGTTCAGGTAATCATCGATACGGGCGCGGTCGAGTCGCACGCCCTCGATCGCGTAGCGGCGGAAACCGCTGCTGGCATCGCCGAGAATCCGGGCCGCGTGCAGGACGTTGGCGATGATCACCGGCCGCATGGTGTTCAGCTCGAACTGCCCCTGCGCCCCGGCGAAGGCGACGGCGGCATCTTCGCCGATCACCTGCGTGCACACCATCACCATCGCCTCGCACTGCGTCGGGTTGACCTTGCCGGGCATGATCGAGGAACCAGGCTCGTTCTCCGGTAGGATCAGCTCGCCAAGGCCGCAGCGCGGGCCGGAGGCGAGCCAGCGCACATCATTGGCAACCTTCATCAGCACCACGGCGACGCCGCGCAAAGCCGCGCTCGCCGCAACCATCGCGTCCAGCCCGCCGAGGGCGGCGAATTTGTTGGGCGCGGTGCGGAAGGGCAGGCCGGTGAAGGCGGCGATGCGCTCGGCGATGCCGACGGCGAAGCCCGGCGGGGCGTTCAGCCCGGTGCCGACCGCCGTGCCGCCCGCCGCCAGTTCCAGCAGCCCGTCCTGGCTCGCGCGCACGCCGGCGATGGCGTGGCGCAGCTGATGCGCCCAGCCCGACCATTCCTGGCCCACGGTGAGCGGCACCGCATCCTGCAAATGCGTCCGGCCGATCTTCACCACATCGGCCCATTCCCGCGATTTCGCCTCGATGACGGTGGCGAGCCGCTCCAGCTCCGGCACCAGGCGCCGCTCGATCTCCAGCAGCGACGCGACATGCATGGCGGTCGGGAACACGTCGTTCGAGGATTGCCCCATGTTCACGTCGTCATTCGGGTGCACCGGCTTCTTGCTGCCGATCTCGCCGCCGAGGAGCTGGATCGCGCGGTTGGCGATCACCTCGTTGACGTTCATGTTGGACTGGGTGCCCGAGCCGGTCTGCCAGACGCAGAGCGGGAACTCGCTGTCGAGCTTGCCGTCGATCACCTCATCGGCGGCGCGGCGGATCGCCTTGGCCTTCCAGTCCGGCATGCGTCCGGCCGTCTCGTTCACCTCGGCGGCGGCGCGCTTGACGATGGCCAGCGCGTGCGCGACCGGCAGGGGCATGCGGTCATCGCCGATGGCGAAATGCAGCAGGGAGCGCTGGGTCTGCGCGCCCCAGTAGTGCTGGGCCGGAACCTCGATCCGGCCCATGGAATCGCTTTCCACCCGTGTGCCGGTGGCGTGCAGGCCGATGGGGATGTCACGCAGGCTGTGCTCGGTCCGAGTCATGGTGCGGTTCTCCATTCGGGACCCGTGCGGGATGGTCCCGGCACAGGGGGAGCGTGGGGTGGCGCTTCCGCCTTCTCAAGGCCAGGGGCTCTGCCCCTGGACCCCGGCAAAGGCGAAGCCTTTGCAATCCATTTGTTTTTCTGGGCCGCTCCCCGGTTTTCGGAGGACTACCGCCAGGAAAGAATTGGTTTCCAAAGGCCTGCGGCCTTTGGCGGGTCCAGGGCAGAGCCCTGGTCTTCACGCACCAGGGCCGTGGTTCTCAAGCCGGGCCACCGCCCAGGCGGCGGCCTCCGCCACCACCGGATCGGGGTCGGCGCAGAGGGTGCGGGCGGCGGGCAGCAAGGCGGGATCGGTGGAATTGCCGATGGCAATCAGCACGTTGCGGACGAAGCGGTCGCGGCCGATGCGCTTGACCGGGGAACCGGAGAACAAAGCGCGGAACCCGGCATCGTCCAGCGCCGCGAGCGCCGCCAGCGCGGGCGCCTCCAGTTCCGGCCGGGCGTGCAGCTTCTCCGTCCGCCCTGCCTGGGCGAAGCGGTTCCAGGGGCAGACGGCGAGGCAGTCGTCGCAGCCATAGATACGGTTGCCGATCAGCGGCCGCAGATCGTGCGGGATCGGGCCGCGATGCTCGATGGTGAGGTAGGAGACGCAGCGTCTGGCATCGAGTTGATACGGCGCGGGGAAGGCCTGGGTGGGGCAGGCCGTGAGGCAGCGCGCGCAACTGCCGCAACTGCCGGCCGGGCGCGGGTCCGGGGGCAGGGGCAGGGTGGTGTAGATCTCGCCGAGGAACAGCCAGGAGCCGTGCGCGCGGGAGACGAGGTTGGTGTGCTTGCCCTGCCAGCCGAGCCCGGCCTGCTCGGCGAGCGGCTTTTCCATCACCGGCGCCGTATCCACGAACACTTTCACCCCGCCGCCGAAGCGGGAGACGATGAACTGCGCCAGATGCTTGAGCATGCCGCGCACGACGTCGTGATAATCGCGGTTGCGGGCATAGATGCTGATATTGCCGCGATCCGGCTGGGCGAGGGTGGCGAGCGGGTCGGTTTCCGGCGCGTAGGAGAGGCCGAGGGCGATGACGCTGCGCACCTCCGGCCAGAGGGCGGGCGGGTCGGCGCGCTGCTCGGTGCGGTCGGCGAGCCAGCCCATGTCGCCATGGCGGCCCGCGGCGAGGAAATTCGCGAGGCGGGCGCGCGCCTCCGGGCCAAGGCTGGCCGGGGCGAAGCCGATGGCGTCGAAGCCGAGGGCGAGGGCTTTGTCCCGGATGAGCGGTTTCGGGTCCATCCCGCGAATGTGCGTGTGGCCGGAAGATCCCGCCAGGGGGCGCGTCCGCTATCCTCCGCCGGGTTGGTGTTGGGATGACGGCGCACGACATAAGGGCAATGATCCCGCGCGGCCGCGCGGCGCCCGCATGGGGGATGAGGTGGTTCGCTCAGCAATCGGGAGAGGCACGATGCCTAGGCTGTTCCGGTCCCTCGTTGCCGCGATGCTCGTGGGGGCTCTGGCCGTGTCGCCCGGCGAGCCGGCATGGGGGCAGCGGCCCAGCAGCGGGTATCATGGCGGGTACCATGGTGGGTACCCTGGCGGATACCATGGTGGGTATTATGGCGGATACCATGGTGGATATTACCATGGATATCAGGGCTATGGCTGGCACCGAGGTTATGGCGGCTGGGGGCATGGCGGCTGGGGATATGGCTGGTACCGGCCCGGCTGGGGCTACCGGTATTACGCCCCGTATTACACCCCGTATTATGCGCCATATTATGCGCCGCCACCGGCCTATTACGGCTATCCGCCCTACTGACGGGCGCACGGCCGGGATGGTTGTTACGGGCCTGAGCGGGGGCGGGGCCGGACGGCGCCGGACCCGCGCCGTCAGGCACTCTCCGGATCAGGAACTTTCCGGCGCCCATTTAGCCCGCACCGCCGCCGCGTGCTCGGCCAGCCGCCCCTCCAGGATCGCCGCCCGCAGCCCGCGCATCAGGCTCTGGTAGTAGGTCAGATTGTGCCAGGTCAGCAGCATCGGGCCGAGCATCTCGCTGGCCTTGAACAGGTGGTGCAGATACGCCCGGCTATGGCGCGCGCAGGCCGGGCAGGTGCAGTCCGGGTCGATCGGCCCCGGATCGTCCGCGTGCCGGGCGTTGCGCATGTTCAGGACGCCCCGGCTGGTATAGGCGCGGCCGGTGCGCCCGGCCCGCGTCGGCATCACGCAATCGAACATATCGACGCCGCGCTGCACCGCCCCCACCAGGTCATCCGGCGTGCCCACCCCCATCAGGTAGCGCGGCCGGTCATCCGGCAGATACGGCACCGTCGCGGTGATGGTGTCGAACATCGCCGCCTGGCCTTCGCCGACCGCGAGCCCGCCGATCGCATAGCCCTCGAAGCCGATCGCCGTTAGCGCCCGCGCCGATTCCGCCCGCAATTCCGTGTAGGTGCTGCCTTGCACGATGCCGAATTGCGCGTAGCCGAAGCGAGGCACGAAGGCCTCGCGGCAGCGCGCCGCCCAGCGCATGGACATCCGCATGGACGCGGCCGCCTGTTCCGGCGTCGCCGGGAAGGGCGTGCACTCGTCGAACGCCATGGTGATGGTGGAATCGAGCTTGTGCTGGATCCCGGTGGAGCTTTCCGGCGTCAGCCGGTACTTGGTGCCGTCGAGATGCGAGCGGAACGTCACCCCGTCCGCGTCCATCGTGCGCAGATCGCCGAGCGACATCACCTGGAACCCGCCGGAATCGGTCAGGATGGGTCCGGGCCAGTCCATGAACTTGTGCAGCCCGCCGAGCGCCTGCACCCGGTCGGCGCCGGGGCGGAGCATCAGGTGGTAGGTGTTGCCGAGCACGATGCGGGCGCCGGTGGAGCGCACCGCGTCCGCCGTCATCGCCTTCACCGTGCCGGCGGTGCCGACCGGCATGAAGACCGGGGTTTGCACCGGACCATGCGCGGTGTGCAGCACGCCGGCGCGGGCGGGTCCTTCGGTCGCGACCTGGGTCCAGGAGAAGGCTTCCGCCGTATAGGGCGGCGTGGTGTCGGCAAGGCTCATGCACGCTCCAGCAGGCTGGAATCGCCGTAGGAATAGAAGCGATATCCGGTTTCGATCGCATGGGCGTAGGCGGCGCGCATGCGCTCCCGCCCGGCGAAGGCGCAGACGAGCATGAACAGCGTCGAGCGCGGCAGGTGGAAATTGGTCATCAGCAAATCGGCCGAGCGGAAAACATGGCCGGGCAGGATGAACAGATCCGTCTCCCCGGCGAAAGGACGGATTTTTCCCTCCGGCGTCACCGCGCTTTCCAGCAGGCGCAGCGTGGTGGTGCCGACGGCGACGATGCGGCCGCCTGCCTGTTTCGTGGCGTTGATGAGCGCGGCGGCTTCCTCGGTGATCTCGCCGCGCTCGGCATGGATGCGATGCTCGGCGACACTCTCCGCCCGCAGGGGGAGAAAGGTGCCGGCGCCGACATGCAGCGTCACGGTGGTGCGGCGGATTCCGGCCTGCTCCAGGGCGGCGAGCAGAGCCGGGGTGAAATGCAGCCCGGCGGTGGGCGCGGCGACGGCGCCTTCCTCCGTGGCGAATACGGTCTGGTAGTCGGTCGCGTCCGCAGCGGTGGGGCCGGCGGGGCGGTCGATATAGGGGGGCAGGGCGAGCGCGCCGGCTCGCCGCAGGGCAGCGCCGAAAGCCTCGCCTTCCAGGTTGAAGCGTAGCGCCACGCCGCCATCCGGGTCGCGCGCGGCGACGGTCGCGGTCAGCGTATCATCGCCCTCGAAGACGAGCGTGTCGCCTTGGCGCAGGCGGCGGGCGTTGCGCGCCAGGGCGTGCCAGGTGCCGTCCGGCAGCGGGCGGTCGAGCGTGATGCCGATGCGCGCCTCGCCGCGCCTTGCCGCAAGCTGGGCGGGGATCACGCGGGTGTCGTTCGCCACCAGCAAATCGCCGGGGCGCAGCAGCATGGGTAGATCGCGGACGATCCGATCCTCCAGCGTCGCGCCCACGCGCAGCAGCCTCGCCGCGTCGCGGGGGCGGGCTGGCGCATGGGCGATGCGCTCGGGGGGGAGGTTAAAGTCGAAGTCGGAGGCTAGCAGGGGCATTAATAGGGCCTGAGAAGGAAAAAAGCCCAGGGGCGCCGCCCCTGGACCCCGGCAAAGGGCTTCGCCCTCTGCACTCCCACCAAAGGCCGGGGGCCTTTGGAAACCATGCGGTTTAGTGCAGGTAGGAGGCGATTTCGACCAAATTGCCGTCCGGGTCGCGGCAATAGACCGAGGTGATCGGGCCCAGGGCACCGATCTTCGGGACCGGGCCTTGCACCACCGTGACGCCGCAGTCATGCAGATGGCCGATTACGTCCCCGGGGCCAACCGCGGTGATGAAGCAGAGATGGGCGCTGCCCGGCGTGGCGGCGGCGGCATTCGGCCGGGATGCCTCGCCCGCCTGATGCAGGTTGAGCTTCTGGCCGCCGAATTTCAGCGCCGTCCGCCGATCCGCCCCGAATTCCTCGCGCTCCATCCCGAGCACGCGTTGGTACCAGGAGGCCGAGATCTCCAGATCCTGGCAGGTCAGCACGAGGTGGTCGAGGCGATCGACGGTGAAGCGCATCGTATCAGGTCAGCCCTTCGAAGAAGTCATTGCCCTTATCGTCCATGACGATGAAGGCGGGGAAGTCCTGAACCTCGATCTTCCACACCGCTTCCATGCCGAGTTCCGGATATTCCAGCACCTCGACCTTGCGGATGCAGTCCTTCGCCAGCTGCGCGGCGGCGCCGCCGATGCTGCCGAGATAGAAGCCGCCATACTGCTTGCAGGCATCCCGCACCGCCTTGGAGCGGTTGCCCTTGGCGAGCATGACGAAGGAGCCGCCGGCCTTCTGGAACTCGGCGACGTAGCTGTCCATCCGCCCGGCGGTGGTGGGGCCGAAGCTGCCGGTGGGGTAGCCCTCCGGGGTCTTGGCGGGGCCGGCGTAATAGACCGGGTGGTCCTTGATGTAGCCGGGCAGGCCCTCGCCGCGATCCAGCCGCTCCTTCAGCTTGGCATGCGCGATGTCGCGCGCCACCACCACGGTGCCGGTGAGCGAGAGGCGGGTCTTGACCGGATATTGCGAGAGCTGGGCGCGGATCTCGCTCATCGGCCGGTTCAGGTCCACGCGGACCATTTCGCCGCCGAGCGAGTCGTCCGTAGCTTCCGGCAGGAAGCGCGCCGGATCGGTTTCCAGCTGCTCCAGGAACACGCCCTCCGGCGTGATCTTGGCGAAGACCTGGCGGTCGGCGCTGCACGAGACGCCGAGGCCGATCGGCAGGCTCGCGCCATGCCGCGGCAGGCGGACCACCCGCACGTCATGGCAGAAATACTTGCCGCCGAACTGCGCGCCGATGCCGAGCTTGCGCGTCAGCTCCAGCACCTTCTGCTCCATCTCCACATCGCGGAACGCGTGGCCGGATTTGTCGCCGGCGGTGGGCAGCGTGTCGAGCCAGCGTGTGGAGGCGAGCTTCACCGTCTTGAGCGTCAGCTCGGCGCTGGTGCCGCCGATGACGATGGCGAGGTGGTAAGGCGGGCAGGCGGAGGTGCCGAGCGTCTTGATCTTGGTTTCCAGGAAGGCGAGCAGCTTCTCCGGCGAGAGCACCGCGCGGGTTTCCTGGAACAGATAGGTCTTGTTGGCGCTGCCGCCGCCCTTGGCGACGAACATCAGGTTCAGCTCGTCCGCATGCTCCTCGCCGGGCGAGGCCATGATGTCGAACTGCACCGGCAGGTTGTTGCCGGTGTTCACTTCCTCGAACGTCGAGAGCGGCGCCATCTGCGAGTAGCGCAGATTGGTCTCGGTGTAGGTGCGGTGGACGCCGTAGCTGATCGCCTCTTCCTCGTTTCCCTCGATCCAGACGCGCTGGCCCTTCTTGCCGAAGACGAGCGCGGTGCCGGTATCCTGGCACATCGGCAGCGGCCCGCCGGCGGCGATGACGGCGTTCTTCAGCAGGTCGAGCGCGACGAAGCGGTCATTCGCCGACGCCTCGGGGTCGTCCAGAATGGCGCGGACCTGCTTCAGATGACCGGGGCGGAGCAGGTGGGAGACGTCGTTGAACGCCTGGAAGGCCAGCTCGGTCAGCACCTCGGGGCGGATGCGCAGGACGGTGCGGCCGTCGCACTGAACGGTGGAGACGCCTTCGATGTCGAGCTTGCGCCACGGGGTCTCGCCATGCCCGAGCGGGAACATCGGCGAGTAGAGGAAGCCCGTCGGGCGCACCAGGGGAGCGTTCATCGTCTGGTCCTCGGTCAGTCTTTCGGGGTGCGCCGGCGGAAGGCGTCCAGGCTGACCACCTGGCTCGCTTCGGTGGGGGCCGGCGGCGTGGTCTCGGGCGGGGCGGGCGGCGCTTCCGGTTCGGGCGCCGATTCTTCCGGCATCCGCACCTCGAAGCGCAGGCCGAACTGCACGGCCGGGTCGGCGAAGGCCAGGACGGCGCCGAAGGGGATCACGAGCGTCGTCGGGACGCCGCCGAAGGAGAGGCCGACGCTCATCTGCCCGTCCGCCTCATCGACGGTCAGGTTGCGGTACTGGTGTTGCAGGACGATGGTCATTTCCTGCGGAAATTGCGCCAGCAGCCGTGCCGGTATGACGACGCCCGGATAATCGGTGCGGAACGTCAGGTAGAAATGGTGGTCGCCGGGCAATCCGTGCGCGGCGGCATGGGCGAGGGCGCGCACCATGATGCCGCGCATCGCCTCGTCGGACCATTCGTCATAGGGCAGCAGGCTCTCAGGCCGTTCCGGTCCGCCCGTGTTTCCGTCGTCTTCCATTAGCAATCCTGTTCCGCCGGCGCCCCCCATAGCGCGATGGGCGGCGGAGGTAAAATATCGCGCGGGGGGCGAAGTGAAGGCCAGGGGCTCCGCCCCTGGACCCCGCCAAAGGCCAAGCCTTTGGAATCCTTTATTTAAAGTATTGGGGGTCTGGGGTCTCCAGGCCCCAGGGCGGAGCCCTGGTCTTCCCTTTTCCCATAGCCTTATTGAGCACGCGCCCTATCGCAGCCGCAACCCCGCCCCTTGCAAGCGCGCTGCGAGCCTCCATTTACCATCCACATGGATGGTGTATGGATGGTGGCGGGCGATGAACACGGTGCAGGTGCATGAGCTGCGGCTCAAGGCAGTCGATAGCGAGAAGATCACGATCAACCTTGGCTATGTTGATCTCGGCCACATCGACCTGATGGTGCAGGACGGGTTCTACTCCAACCGGACGGATTTCATCCGCACCGCAATCCGCAACCAGCTCGACCGCCACGCCGACGTGGTCCGCCAGTCGGTGGCGCGGAAGACCCTCGACCTTGGGCTGAGGCATTACAGCCGCGAGGACCTTGAGGCGGCGGTGGCCGCGGGGGAGCGGCTGCGGATCAATGTGTTGGGGCTGGCCAGCATCGCCCGGGACGTGACCCCCGAGTTGGCCCGTGCCGCCATTGCCTCGGTCACGGTGCTGGGTGCGCTGCAGGCCAGCCCAGAAGTCAAGAAAGCCTTGGCCGACCGGACGGGCTGAACCCCGGTGCGGCGCGCAAGCGGCCGCACATACGGCTGACGAACCTCGGCCCAACCGCCGAGAGTCTCAGGGCCACGCCGATCCGCTGACGACGGAAGCCGATCCCGGTTCCGAACGGGGGCGCCTGACCGGGTCCCCAAGTACAGAAAGCCATGGACATGAAACACATCCTGCCCAACGTCCTGCTCGAGGCAACGCGCCTCACCAGGGGCGGCCGGCTCACCGAGGCCACCGCGGCCCTGCAGCGCATGTTCGGGGGCCAGGCGGCACCGGGCAGCGCGAAGGCGCAGGCAAAGCGCGGGCCACCAACCATCGATGGCGTGATCGAAGCGGCGGAAACGGCGGAGGCCAGGCCCGCGCCTGAGGCCAAACCCGCGCATCAGGAAGGGCCGATGCCCGGCGCCGGCCTTGGCCGGCGGCTCTTCGGCATCGCGGAGGGTATCGCGCAGCCGGGGATGCAAGAGACGCTGCGCGGCTTCCTCGACCAGGTCAGCCATGGCGAAATCCAGTTGCCGGGCGGCAGACCGGCTCCTCTGTTTCCAACCCCGGTGTTTCCAACCCCGGCGCCTGTCGTTGTGCCGGATGGCGCGCGGTTCCTGGCAGCCACGTTCAGCAACCATGCCGGGAGCCGTCCCTACAAGCTCTATGTGCCGAGCGGCTATCGCGCTGGGATGTCCGTTCCCCTCATTGTCATGCTGCATGGCTGCACCCAG
>DATJWY010000193.1:0-29890 GCA_035500775.1 Acetobacteraceae bacterium | reverse complement strand
GGGGTCCAGCAACTGTCTGGTTGGTTAGTTAGTGTTTGCGGGGTTTGTCCACGGCTGTCCGGACTTGATGATGGCGTTGAGGATGACGACGAGTTTGCGGATGACGGCGACGAGGGCGAGCTTTGCGGCTTTGCCGGCATTGATGAGCCGCTCGTAGAAGGTTTTGAGGACGGGGTTTTGCCGGGCTGCGACGAGGGCGGCCATGTAGAGGGTATTCCTGACATTGGTCCGGCCGCCATTGATCCGTCGCCGTCCGCGTCGTCCGCCGCTGTCGTCATCGAAGGGGGCGACCCCGACCAGGGCGGCGGCCTGTCGGCCGGTGAGCTGACCGAGTTCGGGCATATGGGCGATCAGGCGGGCGGCGCTGACCGGGCCGACGCCGGGGACGGACAGGATCAGCCGGCGACGTGCGGCCATGACCAGGTTCTGGCTGAGGACGGCTTCGATCTGGGCCTCGACCCTGCGCTGCCAGCGGCGCAGGGCGGCCAGCCTGTCCGCCATCAGGGCCTGGAGCCCGGCCAGCCGGATGTGGCGGAGCTGATTGGTGACGGCGGTGATATCGGCGACGATGCCATCGCGCACGGCGCCCAGTTCGGCCAGGGCGGCGCGATCCTTGTCCGGCAGGTAGGCCGGGCCTGGGAAGGTGGCCGCGAAATGCGCGATGACCCGGGCGTCGAGGCGGTCATTCTTGGCCCGCTGGCCGGCGGCGAGAGCGAAGCGGCGGACCCGCGCGGCATCGAGGATCCGCAGCGTGAAGCCAGTCGGCACCAGCAGTTCAGCGAGCTGCTGCTCAAGGCCTCCGGAGGCCTCACAGGCAATGACGCCCGCCGGGGCGTGCCGGGCCAGCCAGGCGAGCAGGCCGCTGCGGCCTTCCGCATCGGTGGTGAAGGAGGCGACCGCGTCCCCTGGATAGCAGGCCACATCCCAGCGCCGGGCGCTCAGATCAATGCCGACAACGCACACAAAATCCGCCATCTTGGTGTCCCTGCCTTGCATGTGCGGGGTGTGACCCCGGACAACTGTTCGGGCTTACGCAAGACAGCGATCCGCGGCCTCGCTGGACCACGGTTTGCAGCACCAAGGGGCACTCGGCCTGCGGACCGCACCGCTGGGGTGGGGCATGCCCCACCCCAGCGGCGCTATCACTCTGACATACTCTGCAGACACAAGGGGCAAAGCCCCTGGCCTTTCAGATAGGTCAATCAATAAGGCAGTTGGTATTACCCGTTCCAGTTACCCGAGGTCGGGAGGCCCGGCGTGCTGCTCGGACGCGGGTTGAAGTCCGCCGGCGGCGGGTCGATCAGCTGGCCGTTCACATAGTCCGTCGGCGTGATGCCAAGGGCCTTGCAGCCCTGGCCGTTATAGTGCGGCAGGGTATTGACCACGCTGTCCGGGATCGTGGCGGCGCTCGCCGGGAGCACCGGGGTGGTGCCGGAGAGGCGCCCGTCATCGAAGGCGCCGAGCAGGTCGCCGATGTCGGGGATCACGTCGCCCGGGATGAGATTGGCCTGGCCGAGCTTGGTCAGGCCGTTGCGGCGGCCCACCACCTCATCCGGCAGACTGCCGAGCGCGCGGACGTCGAACAGCGCGTTGATGAATTTGATCACCGAACTGTGCTCGGAATAATCATGCACGATCTTGCCCGAGGCGGCGTAGGGCGAGATCACCAGCGCCGGAATGCGCGGGCCGCCGGCCAGCGGGGCGCCGTTCGCATCCCTGGAGCGGATGCGGAGCGCGCCGTGGTCGTAGAGACCGTCGGTCTCGTCATAGGTGATGATGATCACGCTCTGCGACCAGTACGGACTGTCCGCGATCGCGTTGACCTCGCGCGCGACCAGCGCCTCGGAGATCTGTGCGTCGGAGTAGCCGGGGTGATCGTCATCACCCAGGAAGTTCGCCTGCACGGTCTTGTTCGGATCGGCCGGCTTCAGGCCCCGGATGTTCTGGTAGCCGCCGCGGACATAGAACACGCCGCCGGCGCTCGGCAGCGACGCGGCCGAGATGTCGGTGAAGAAGTCGTTCAGACCGCGGAGGTTCGCCTGTTCCTTCGTGTTGTCCGCGATGTAGCCGAAATATTGCGGCCCTTCGTGATGCACGATGTAGCCGCTGTGCGAGGCGGTGCCGCCCGTGTCGGCCGGCTCGTGGTCGTAGCCTTCCTGGTACCAGCGCCAGTTGACCGCGCCGTGCGAGGTCTCGCTGATCGCCGTGATGTCGTCCGCCACATCACTCAGGTCGCCCGCCGGGTCCTGATCCGCGGTGACGACGCTCTTGATCGTATTGCCGAGCAGGGTCAGCGGCAGCGAGGCGTAGGTTTGGT
Organism: Acetobacteraceae bacterium; assembly: GCA_035500775.1. Lineage (GTDB taxonomy): Bacteria > Pseudomonadota > Alphaproteobacteria > Acetobacterales > Acetobacteraceae > DATJWY01. The sequence goes on along the minus strand of DATJWY010000193.1, from coordinate 27,573 downwards.
TCGCCGCCGGCTTGGCCGGGTTCGCGTCGCGGCCATAGGGCGGTCGCACCGCGGCGGTGTCGCGCTTGGAGCCGGCATACGGCCCTTGGTCGCCGGTGATCACGGACGCCGTGCCCGGATGCCGGGCCCACTGCGTCTCACCCGACTGGCCGGCGATGAGGGCGATCGCGTTCGGGGTGGAGGGCCCGATCTCGGTCTGGTGGAAATTGTCGAACAGCGCGAATTGCCTGGCGTAGTTCCAGAGGAACGGCACGGTGTCGCAATCGACGTGGCTGATCGTCAGCTCGGCCTTCTGCTTCTGCGCGAGCGTCGGCGCCGAGGCCGGCGCCTGGCCGGTGCTCTTGGAGATGATGGCGCCGGCGCTGCTCGTGGTCAGGCCTTCGGCGTTCAGCGCGTAGCGGTCGTTGTGGGCGACGTTGTTCGCGTCGACGTTGAGGCTATTGTCGATGCCGGCATGCGAGTGGTCGACCGAGTCGATGTCTGCCGGGTAGAGCGGAACCCTCGTGCCGCTGGCCGTCGTGACCGTCTGCGGGATCAGGAACGGCGAGATCGTCTTCGTCGTGCCGTCCGTGTCCACGATCAGTTGATTGAAGCCCGGGGTCGCCGAGGCCGGCTTGCTGAACAGGCCGTTGGCGCCGGGGAAGGTGCCGAAATAATGGTCGAAGGAACGGTTCTCCTGGTACAGGACGAACACGTACTTCACCTTCTGTTGCAGCAGGGCGAGCTTCTCCGGGCCGGTCAGCTGCGGCGTGGAGGCCGCCCAGGCCATCGGCGCATGCATCATGGCGGTGGCCGCGAGAAGCGCTGTCCGCTTCTTCCAACGTGTGTTCAACGACATGAAACAACATCTCCGGTTTAGAGCGCGATTTATGCTTTCCGATTCTCAGCCTCAAGCGACCGCGCTCTATTCTCCTCCGGAAAGCTCCCGCCGCCGGCGCTCCAGCTCCTCGCTGTAGCGCCGTAGCGTGTATTGCTCGGTCAGCAGGCCGATCACCCGCATGCGTTCGGCGCTCTCCACCACGGCGAGCGCGTCCGCCTCCGCCGTTTCGAACATCGCCACCGCTTCCTTCACCGTCATCTGCGGCAGTAGCACCGTTCGCGTGTGGTGCAGCAGCTCGGAGAGGCGGGTGATCTCCTCCCCCGCCGCATGCGCCTCGGAGACGAGGACGATCCCGGCATAATTATCCCGGTCATCGACCACGATCACCCGCTGGGTGGCCCCGAGCGGGAACTCCCGGCGAAAGGCGGCGAGGCTGGTATCCGTCCGGATCGTGCGCAGCTCGCGCCGCATCATCCGGCCGACGGTCAGGTTGCGCATCCAGCCAATGTCCACGGCGCTGCGAATCGCCTCGCCGCGCAGATGGAAGCGCCAGGTGGCGAAGGAGTAGCCGAAGGTCCGGCGCACGGTGAGCGAGCACACCACCGAGGCGACGAGGACGGCGACGGTGAGCGGCAGGCTGCCGGTGCTCTCCAGGGCGAGGAAGGCCATGGTGAGCGGCCCGCCAACGACCGCGACGGCGAGCGCGCTCATGCCCACCAGGGCATAGACCACGGTCGGCTGCGCCGTGCCGGCGCCGGCGAGCGCCATCAGCCCGGCGAAGGATTCGCCGACCAGGGAGCCGAGGAACAGCGAGGCGAAGAACAGGCCGCCGCGGAAGCCGGAGCCGATGGAAATGGCCGAGGCCATCGCCTTCAGCAGCAGCAGCAGCAGCGCGCGCGGCAGCGGCCAGGGCACGGCGAGGCCGATCCGCAACGCCGCATGCCCGGAGGAGAGCACGGCTGGCGAGACCAGCCCGAGCAGCCCCACCGTCAGCCCGCCAATGGCCGGCCGCAGCCAGACCGGCACGCGGCTGCGGCGGAACAGGTCCTCGGTCAGCGTCACGCCGCGCATCAGCGCGATGCCGACCCCGGCCGCGACCATGCCGAGCGCCAGGATCGGCAGGTAATCCGCGGTTTCGATGCTGGCCGGGAGGGCGAGGGCGAAGGCGAAGCCGGTATCCATCTCGGTCAGCAGGCGCATGACCAGCATGGCGCAGATCGCGGCGACGACCACCGGGGCGAGGCTCAGCAGGGAGTAGGTGCCGATCACCAGCTCGAAGGCGTAGAAGGCGCCGGTGAGCGGGGCGTTGAAGGCGGCGGCGATCGCCCCCGCCGCGCCGCAGCCGACCAGCAGCCGCAAATCCGACCGGCGCACCCGGAACATCCGGCCAAGCCGGGAGGCGACGGCGGAGCCGATCTGCGTATAGCCGGCCTCCAGCCCGATGGAGGCGCCGGCCCCGTTGGAGAGCAGCGTTTGCGCCACCACGGCCATGCTGTCACGCAGCGACATCTGGCCGCCATAGAGCGCGTTGGCCTCGATCGGGTCGATCGCCCGCTTCTGCCCCATGCGCGCGAGGAGGAGGCCGAACAGCCCGAGCAGCAATCCGCCGAGCGCCGGGACGGCGACGCAGCGAATCGGGTCGAGATATGTCTGGCCGGAGAGGCGCTCGCCCGCCGGCAGATCGAACAGCCCGTCATGCATCAGCAGGGTGATGGTGTTCATCGCCACCACCAGCAGTCCCGCCGCGACGCCGACCATGGCCGCGAGGATCACGAGCCAGAGTTCGTCCGCCCGCACCAAGGCGCGCAGCGTCTGCGGCGCGTGCAGCACCCATTCGCTGATCGGGCGACGCGGGCGGTCGAGGGAGGGGGCCCGCGGGTGAAGGGGGGTGCCCTGCAGGCTCTGGCCATTGAAGGACGACATCAGGCGCCTCGGGGTTTGGGCGGCAGTCGGCGAATCATTCAGGAAAAGACGGCGCCATTAAGGAATCGTTGCCGGGGCGATCGGAAAAACCTGTGCCGTTGCCAGCGGGCGGTCCCTTTTTGCGGAGCACAAAGACCTGTAGGCGCACACTGCTCGGCCTACAAGAGAGGCGAAAGCGGACCACATGCCCCCTGCGGCGGGGCTCGCCCGGGCGGCGGCTGGCTGGGTCGTTCCGGAGGCGGACGCGGCCCCGGCGCGGCCGGGCGCGCTCCGGCGGGCAAACCGGGACGTGCGATCAAGGACTTGGACCGCTCCCGGCCTGGCATGGTCGCGCGGCGGCTGTCCGGGCGATCGGTACCGCCGGGCGGGGGCGCGACCCGGGGGCGCCGGTCCAAGGTCCGACTCAGGCTCATGGGGGGAATGCATATGGAGCGTGATCGGGTTGCCGTGGCGACCGGGGCGACGGCGGGGATCGGACAGTGGATCGCCCTCGGTCTCGCCCGCGCAGGCTACCGGGTCGTGCTGGTTGGGCGCGACCGCGCGCGAGGCGAGGCCGTGCGCGGCTGGATCGGCGGCCACGTCCCGGATGCCGCGACCGAGTTGATCGCGGCCGATCTCTCCTCCATGGCGGCGACGCGGGCGCTGGCGGCGGAGATCCGCGCCCGCCATCCGCGTCTTGCCTTGTTGATGAACAATGCCGGCGCGTTCCACTGGCGGCGGGCGGAGACCGCGGAGGGGCATGAGCAGGCGCTGGCGGTCAACCACTTGGCGCCGTTCGTGCTGACCCGCGCCCTGGCGCCGGCGCTGGGCGCGGGCGCGCCGGCCCGGGTGATCAATACCGGCTCGGTGCTCTCGGACCTCACCGGCCTCGGGCTGGACGATCTGGAATCGCGGCGGCGCTGGAACCCGCTCTTCGCCTATGCTCGCTCCAAGCTCGCCTTGCTGATGCAGACGCTGGATTGGGCCGAGCGGCTGCGCGGCGCGGGGGTGGATGTGAACGTGGTGCATCCCGGCGCGGTGGCGACCACGCTGGTGCGCGAGGGCGGGGCGGTGGGCTTCGGCTGGCGGGCGCTGCGGCCGGTCTTCCTGACCCCGGAGCAGGGGGCGGAAGGACCGCTGCATGTGGCGCTGGACCCGGCGCTCACAGGCATCGGCGGGCGGTATTTTAAGCGCCGGCGGGAGGCGCGGCCGAACCGGCTGGCGCTGGATGCGGCGTTGCGCGAGCGGCTGTGGGCGGAGACGGAGCGGCTCGTCGGCCCGGGTTAGTAAGGCAAGGCCAGGGCTCTGCCCTGGACCCGTCACGCGCAGGCGTGCTTGCGCACGACGGGGCCTTGAGGCCCCAGACCCCTATTACTTAAGTATTGAATTCCAAAGGCTTAGCCTTTGGCGGGGTCCAGGGGCGGAGTGGCCCAAGGTTCCATCGGCCGGAACGGCCGATGGAATGGCCACGGAGGGGGAGCCCCTGGCCTTTGGTGTCAGCCGAGTTCCACGGCCTGATGCGCGGCGAGGCAGGCCATATCGACGATCTGGCTCACGGACGCATCCATGCCGACCACCTGCGCCGGGCGCGACATGCCCATCAGCAGCGGCCCGACCGTGCTGCCGCCGCCGAGGCGCGGCGCGAGGCGGGAGGTGATATGGGCCGCATGCAGCCCCGGCATCACCAGCACGTTCGCGTTCCCGGTCAGGCGGCAGAACGGGTAGAGCGCGCGCACCGTCGGCTCCAGGGCCACTTCCGGCGACATGTCGCCATCATATTCGAAATCCGCGCCGCGCTGGTCGAGCAGGGAGACCGCCTCGCGGATGCCCAGCACCGTGGTGTGCATCGGCTGGCCGAAGGTGGAGTGCGAGAGCAGGGCGACGCGCGGCTCGTGGCCAAGGCGGCGGGCGGCGGCGGCGCTGTCCACGGCGATGGCGGCGAGCTGTGCCGGGCTCGGCCGCTCATGGATCAGCGTGTCGGCGATGAAGATCGTCTCGCGCTGGCCGAGCATCAGGGTGAGGCCGAAGGTGATGTGTCCGGGCGCCGGGTCGAGGGCGAGCGCGATCGTCTCCAGGCAGACGCTGCGCGCGCGGGTGAGGCCGGTCACCATCGCGTCCGCGTCGCCGAGCGCCACCATGCAGGCGGCGAAGACGTTGCGGTCCAGGTTCACCAGGCGCTGCACGTCACGGTGCAGGTAGCCCTGCCGCTGCAGGCGCCCGTACAGATATTCCGTGTAGCGCGCGTTCTGCGAGGAGAGCCGGGCGTTATGGATCTCGATGCCGGGGACGAGCGGCAGGCCGAGCGTGGCGAGCGTCGCCTGCACCCGGTCCTCACGCCCGATCAGCACCGGCGTGCCGTAGCCGGCATTGTAGAAGGCGAGGGCGGCGCGCACGACCTTCTCCTCCTCACCCTCGGCGAACACCACCCGCTTCGGCTTGGAGCGCACGCTCTCCATGATGAGGTCGAGCGCGTTGGCGGTGGGGTCGAGCCGGCCGGACAGCTCGCGGGCGTAGCGGCGGATATCCGGCAGGGTGCGGCGGGCGACGCCGCTCTCCATCGCCGCCTCGGCGACGGCGGGCGGGATGCGGGAGATCAGGCGCGGATCGAAGGCATTGGGGATGATGTAGTCCGGGCCGAAGCGCAGGCGCCGCGCCGCGGCGGTGTGCACCTCGTCCGGCACGTCCTCGCGCGCCAGCTCGGCGAGCGCCCGGGCGGCGGCGAGCTTCATCGCCTCGTTGATCGTGCTCGCCCGCACGTCCAGCGCGCCGCGGAAGATGTAGGGGAAGCCGAGAACGTTGTTCACCTGGTTCGGGTAGTCGCTGCGGCCGGTGGCGATGATCGCCTCCGGGCTCGCCTCGCGCGCTTCCTCCGGGGTGATCTCCGGGTCCGGGTTGGCCATGGCGAAGATGATCGGCTTCGCCGCCATGCCGCGCACCATGTCCTGGGTCAGCGCGCCGCGCACGGAAAGGCCGAAGAACGCATCCGCCCCTTCCAGCGCCTCGGCCAGGGTGCGCGCCTTCGTCTCCACGGCATGGGCGGATTTCCACTGGTTCATGCCATCGGTGCGGCCGCGCCAGACCACGCCCTTGGTGTCGCAGAGGATCACGTTCTCGCCGCGCACGCCGAGCGCCTTGACCAGTTCGGTGCAGGCGATGGCGGCGGCGCCGGCGCCGTTGACCACCAGCTTGATGTCGGAGAGGTCGCGGCCGGTGAGGTGGCAGGCATTGAGCAGCCCGGCGGCGGCGACGATCGCGGTGCCGTGCTGGTCATCATGGAATACCGGAATGTCCATTAGCTCGCGCAGGCGCTGCTCGATGAGGAAGCATTCCGGCGCCTTGATGTCCTCAAGGTTGATGCCGCCGAAGGAGGCGCCGAGGAAGCGGACGCAGTTGACGAATTCGTCCACGTTCTCGGTGGTGACTTCGAGATCGATGCCGTCCACATCGGCGAAGCGCTTGAACAGCGCGACCTTGCCTTCCATCACCGGCTTGCTGGCGAGCGCGCCGAGATTGCCGAGGCCGAGCACCGCGGTGCCGTTGGAGATGACGGCGACCATGTTGCCGCGCGTCGTGTAGTCATAGGCGAGAGCCGGATCGCTGGCGATTCGCAGGCAGGGCTCGGCGACGCCGGGGGAATAGGCAAGGCTGAGGTCGCGGGCGGTGGTCAGCGGCTTGCTGATCCGGGTCTCCAGCTTGCCCGGCCGGCCCATGGCGTGCAGCGCGAGCGCCTCCTCGGCGGTGATGCGTGTGGCGGCGTTGGCGTTGCTGTCGGCCATGGGGGCGTCCTCATAGGTGATATTGCGTACTGGTGTTGCCCAGGCATGGAAAATTGCGCAAGGGACGAAAATGGAGAAGTGGCGCCTGGGGGAGCAAAGCCCAGGGGGCGCAGGACCATCGTCGAGCGCCGCGACCACCTGACGCCCCGCCACAGGGGCGAATTCAAAAGAGGTCGGGGCGACACCCCGTTCGCATCGGAGAACGCCTTTCCGCAGTAGTAAGGCATTGTCGCAGAAGAATTTTCCGCGATGCAAGGGGGCGATATTTCTACCCGCGGTAAGCTATCCGGGCTGGCTTGGCCGGTGTATATTGGCGCGCCAGTGGACTTGGAAGCGCGTGATGCACCCCGGGACTTCGCCTGATGCGGCACACCACCGGATGGGTAAAGTCAAGGCTAAGTTTGATACCTCTGTGAGGGGGCATTCACAGATCAACAACGATTTCGCGGCAAACTGGTTCAACGTCGCCGCAGCCATGACGAGGCCTCCTGGCGCGCCCGGGGGCAGGCACGACAAGCACAAGAAGTGGTTGCCGCTCCGGCGTCCCGGTGCCGAGAGTGACCGGCCCGAAGCAATGCCGCACGTTCGCTTTCGATCCGTGTGGTCTCAACGTCGGCAGCTACCTTAAGGGATCGCTGCCGATACGGAACTCGATCCAGTTGGAGCAACCGGTGCAAACGATCTCTGTTGAAGAAGCCGTCGCGAAGATACCTGACGGAGCGAGCCTGATGATCGGTGGCTTCATGGCCGTCGGCACGCCGGAACGGGTGGTCGACGAGATTGTGCGGCAAGGTAAACGCGACCTCACGGTGATTGCCAACGACACGGGCACTCCGGGCACCGGTATTGGCAAGCTCGTCGACGCAAAGCTCGTGCGTAAAGTGATCGCGAGCCATATCGGCCTCAACCCGGAAACGCAGAAGCAGATGATCAGCGGGGCGTTGGCGGTCGATCTGGTACCGCAGGGCACGCTGATCGAGCGAATCCGTGCAGGAGGATACGGCCTTGGTGGCGTGCTGACGCCGACCGGCGTCGGCACCACGGTCGAGGACGGCAAACAGAAGATCGAATTGGATGGCCGGACCTATCTGGTCGAGGTGGCGTTGCGCGCCGACTTCGCGCTTTTGCACGCCTTTTTGGCGGATTACCTCGGCAACCTCACGTACACCATGACGGCGCGGAATTTTAATCCGATCATAGCGATGGCTGGCGCGACAGTGATTGCTTGCGCCGAGCACATCGTTCCCACTGGGGTCATCCCGCCTGACAACGTCATGACACCGGCTCCGCTGGTCGATTACCTGATCACTAACCCGTGAGGCGGATATGCAAGCTCAAACGATAATCGCCCGCCGCATCGCCCAGGAATTGCGCACGGGCATGCTCGTCAATCTCGGGATAGGGATCCCGTCGCTGGTTGCTGGTTTGCTGCCCGAGGGCGTGCATGTCTTTTTCCAGTCGGAGAACGGGTTGATCGGCGCGGGAGCCGCTCCGGCGGAGGGAATGGCCGAGCCGCACCTGACAGACGCTGGCGGTCGTCCCGTCACGGCGCTGCCGGGAGCCAGCACTTTTGACAGTGCCATGTCCTTTGGCCTGATCCGGGGGGGACACGTTGACGTGACCGTGCTGGGCGGTCTGCAAGTCGATCAGACGGGGATGCTGGCGAACTGGATGATTCCCGGCCGTATGGTGCCCGGGATGGGGGGCGCCATGGACCTCGTTGTCGGCGCCGAGCATGTGATCATCGCGATGCAGCATACCGCCAAGGGCGCGCCGAAGATTGTCAAGAAATGCACCCTGCCGCTGACTTCGATCCGTCCAATTAATCTTTTGGTGACGGAAATGGCGGTTATCGCCTTTCCAGGCGGCCACGCGACTCTCCTTGAGACCGGCCCCGGCGTTTCTGTCGAACAGGTGATCGCCGCGACCGAAGCCGAACTTATCATTCCCGAGACCGTTCCCGAAATGCGCCTGTGAAGAATCTTTGTGCTTTGATCGGCTGACCGGACCGCAGGCACGGCGAGGGAGAGCCCTCGCCGTGCTTATCCTGGCGCTCGGGCTGATGGCAGCTCCGGCTGCAAGCCGCTGCTCGTCCGCCACCACGCATTCGCTGAACGGATCGTGAAGCCGATTTCCCTGATTGCGTCGATATATGCCATTGTGAGCGTCTGACCCATACGATTGACCGCGAGCAGAAACCTGGGGTTTCCGCGATCCTGTTCGGCCTGCTCATGAACGTGATCGGGTCAACTCCAATACAGGCCGTGGTTTAAACACCAGGAACCAAAAATGACGAGCCAGCATGGCGATGCGCCGGGCCGGGCGGCCCCGCGGGATCACGGTGCCGTCCTCTCGGGTCTGCTTCATCCTCTGTTTCGTCGTCTGATGGTTTTTGTCAGCTGTGCCGCCCTGTTGATCGGCGCCAGCCCCGAGCCGCTCTGGGCGCAGACGCCCCAACCCGCCGCTCAAGCCAATGCGGAGACTTTGCCGGCCGAACAACTCGACGCATTGCTGGCCCCTATCGCCCTCTATCCCGACGATTTGCTGACCCAGGTCCTGATGGCGTGCACCTTTCCGCTTCAGGTGGTGGATGCGGCGCGCTGGGTGGCGGATCCCGCCAACAAGGCTCTCACGGGCGATGCCCTGATGGCGGCGCTCGCGCAGAAGACCTGGGATCCGTCGGTGAAGTCGCTCGTGCCGTTCCCACAGGTCCTTGCAATGATGAACGCTGATCTCGATTGGATGCAGCAGATCGGCTACGCGATGGCGGTGCAGCAGAGCGACGTGATGGCGTCCGTTCAGCGGCTGCGCCGGCAGGCGCAGAGCGCCGGCAAGCTCGAGACGACGCCGCAGCAGGTTGTGCGCACCGAGAACCAGACGGTCGTGATCGAGCCGGCGCAGCCGAATGTCGTGTATGTGCCGAGCTATAATCCGACGGAGGCCTACGGCACCTGGCCTTATCCGTCCTATCCGCCGACCTATTTGCCGCCGCCTGCGGGCTATGGCTACCCGCCTGCGGGCTATGGCTACGTCCCCGGCACGGCGCTCCTGACGGGGCTTGCGTTCGGCGCGGGCGTGGCGATCACCGCGGGCCTGTGGGGCTGGTCGAGCCCGAACTGGGGCGGCGGCTACGTCAACGTCAACACTAACCGCTACAACAACCTCAACGTGAACCGGCCGCCGATCAACAACTCGAACTGGCAACCGAGTCGCCCCGTTACCCGGCCGGGTGCCGGTGGGTACCGTCCGGCGGCTGGACGACCGGGCGGGATCGGGGGGGCGGGCGGAGTCGGACGAGCGGGCGGGGTCGGCGGGCCGGGCGGGGTCGGACGAGTGGGCGGGGCCGGCGGGCCGGGCGGGGTCGGACGACCGGGCGGGGTCGGTGGGCCGGGTGGAGTCGGGCGACCGGGTGGGGTCGGTCGGTCGAGCGTGTCGGTGCCTGGCAGCGTTGTCCGGCCGCCGGGCGGAATGGGGCCGGGCAACCGTCCGCCGATCAGGCAAGGCGCAAACAACCGCCCAGGCGGCGGGCAACCACGAAACCTCCCCAGCAATCGGCCCGGCGGCGGACAGGGCCGGGGTCAGACTAATCGGCCCGCCGGTGGTCAGCGCTTGGGTCAGGCTAACCGGCCCGGCGGCGGGCGGTCGTCTTTCGGCCAGGGTGGCGGCCGCACCCCCCCGGCCTTCAGCGGAATGAGTGAGGGGCGCAACGCGGCGCAGTTCGGCAATCGCGGTGCCCAGAGCAGGCAATTCAGCGCATCGCAGCGTGGCGGCGGTGGCGGTGGGTTCCGCGGAGGGGGTGGCGCGGGGCGCGGTGGCGGTGGCGGGCGCGGCGGTGGCGGCGGCGGTGGCAGGCGCGGCGGCGGCGGCGGTGGCGGTGGCAGGCGCGGCCGATAAGGGAGGTCGACTTGGTGAGAACCGTTCGTGTCCTGAACCGCCGTCGGTGTAGCGTCCCGGGGGTGTGTCTGCTCGCCATCGGTCTTTGCGCGGCAGGCATGGCGCCGGCCTTGATCGCCGCATCGGCGCAGACAACGTCGGGCCAGACGCAAGAGAGCTTCGCCAGCGCCGAGGATGCGGTCGCCGCCCTGGTCAAGGCGTTGCAAGGCGATGATACGAGGGCGTTGCGCGCCATTCTCGGGCCCGGCAGCGATAGACTGGTGGCCTCGGGCGATCCGGTGGCCGATGCGAACGGGCGCAAACGCTTCCTGAGCGACTACGCGGCAAGTCACGCCCTGATGCCGCAGGGTGATGGGCGAATGGTTCTCGTCATTGGCCAGGATGCCTGGCCTTTGCCGATTCCGCTTGTGCAGGCCAATGGATCCTGGCGCTTCGACGCGGCGTCGGGCGCGCAAGAGATCATCAATCGGCGCATCGGCCGCAACGAACTGCTCACCATCCGCACCCTTTTGGCGGCGGTGGAGGCAGAGCAGGACTATTTCGATCGCATGAAGCGAGGCTCCGGCACCGGGGTTTATGCACGGCGCTTCCGTAGTACGCCCGGCAACCAGGACGGGCTCTATTGGGAGGTTGCCCCAGGCGAAGCGTCCAGTCCGCTCGGACCGCTGATCGAGCAGGCGGAGAGCGAGGGCTACCCCGGCGCCGCCGCGCCCCATGGCAGGCAGACTCCGTATCGAGGTTATTTGTACCGGGTTCTCACCTCGCAGGGCGCGGAGGCGCCGGGCGGGGCTAAGGACTATATGCGCAACGGCCAGATGACCGAGGGGTTCGCGTTCCTGGCATGGCCCGTGCAGTACGGGAGCTCCGGTGTCATGACGTTCATGGTCGATCAGGATGGCGTCGTTTTCCAGAAGGATCTCGGCCCCGAGACCGCGAAGATCGCAGCGGGGATGACGCGTTTCGATCCTGATCTCAGCTGGGCGCGTCTCGAGATCAGCGATTAGGCCGGTATCAGCCGATACCGGAAACGGTCCGGCCTGCGTTCAGGATCAGCGACGCACGCGCTGACCGTTGATCCAGGCCCTTCCGGAGGTCGCCCGCACGGCAGCGCCGTTCGATCCCGTGCGCCCTTCCAGTAGACACTCTCGGCGCAGGTGCCGGCGTTCGCGCAAAGGCTCATCGCCCAAAAGTAACGGATTCCAAAGGCTTAGCCGTTGGCGGGGTGCAGGGGCGGAGCCCCTGGCCTTCCTATTCCGCCGCCTTGCGCGCATCCGCCGCCGGCTTCACCTGGGCGGCGATCGTTTCCAGCTCGGGCCCGGTCAGGGTCTCGGTTTGCAGCAACTGCGCCGCGGCGCGCCGCAGCAACGCCTCGTTGGCGGTCAGGATGGTGCCGGCGCGGGCGAAGGCGGCTTCGAGCAGATCATGGATTGCCTTGTCGATGGCGGAGGCGGTGGCCTCGCCATAGCGCCGCGGCTGCCAGTCCGCCCCGGCCGGCAAATCCAGCATGCGGCTCTGCTGCGGCTCGTAGGCGACCTGGCCGAGCTTCGGGTCCATGCCGTAGCGCACCACCATGGAGCGGGCGATGTCGGTGGCATGCACCAGATCGTCGGCGGCGCCGGTGGAGATCTCGCCGAAGATCAGCTTCTCCGAGGCGCGGCCGCCGAGCAGCACGGTCATGCGGTTGACCAGTTCCGAGCGGTCCATCACGAACCGGTCCTCGGTCGGGCGCTGGATGGTATAGCCGAGCGCGCCGATGCCGTGCGGGATGATGCTGATCTTCTGCACCTTGTCGGTGCCGGGCAGCGCCATCGCGACGAGAGCGTGGCCCATTTCGTGATGCGCCACCACTTCGCGCTCATGCAGGTTGAGCAGCCGGTGATGCTTTTCCAGCCCGGCGATGATGCGCTCGATCGCCTGGCTGAAATCCGCCATGCCGACCATGCTGGCCTTCCGGCGCGTCGCCAGCAGCGCCGCCTCGTTGATGAGGTTGGCGAGGTCGGCGCCGGTGAAGCCGGGGGTGAGGGCGGCGATGTCCTCGATCCGCACCGTCGGGTCGAGCTTGATGCGCTTGATGTGGACGCGGATGATGTCGATGCGGCCGGTGCGGTCCGGCCGGTCCACCAGCACCTGCCGGTCGAAGCGGCCGGCGCGCAGCAGCGCCGGGTCCAGGATCTCCGGCCGGTTGGTGGCGGCGAGCAGGACGACGCCGCTCGACGGGTCGAACCCGTCCATCTCCGCGAGGAGCTGGTTCAGCGTCTGCTCCTTCTCCTCATGCGCGCCGACGACGAGGCCGGAGCGGGCGCGGCCGAGGGCGTCCAACTCGTCGATGAAAATAATCGACGGCGCCTGCGCGCGCGCCTGCTCGAACAGGTCGCGCACCCGCGCCGCGCCGACGCCGACGAACAGCTCGACGAAGGCCGAGCCGGAGATGCTGAAGAACGGCACGCCGGCCTCGCCGGCGACGGCGCGGGCGAGCAGCGTCTTGCCGGTGCCGGGCGGGCCGACCAGCAGCACGCCTTTCGGGATATGCGCGCCGAGCCGGCCATAGGCCTGCGGGTTGCGCAGGAACTCGACGACCTCTTGCAGTTCCTCCTTCGCCTCGTCCACGCCGGCCACGTCGCTGAAGCGGACATTGACCTCGTTCTCGACGAAGAGCTTCGCGTGGCTCTTGGACGCCGCCATCACGCCGCCGGGGCCGACGCCGGGGCGCATCATGAAATACCAGAAGGCCATCAGGCCGAACATCGGCAGCAGCCAGGCGAGCAGGGCGGCGAACCAGCCCGGGCCGGGGGTCGCGGAGAAGGTGACATGCACGCGGTCGAGCTGGTCGGCGAGGGCCGGATCGACGCGGATCGTCGAGACCTGCTTGGCCTTGCCTTCCGCCGGGGCCGTGCGGGTCGCGGTCAGCCGGTCGCCGGAGATGACGACGTGATCGAGCTCGCCCTTCTTCAGCAGCGCCTGGAACTCGCTGTACGGTACGGATTCTGGCGGCGCCTCGTTGAGATAAGCCGTTTCCAGCCAGAGCAGTAAGGCGAGGCCGACAGCGCCCATCAGCAGCAGGACGGACACGTCACGCTGTTGTCCCATCCGGGCCATTTCCCTCTTCCGCCGCTGAACGCGGCGACCATAGCTGCCGACGCACCACGCCGCGATTGATCCAGATCACACGATCTCGCGCGGGCGGGTGCACCGATCAGGCTCCGGCGCCGTGTTCTCACGCGCCCCTATCGGTTCATCATAGGATGGGTCTGAACCGGTGGGTGTTCCAGGCCCCCGTCAGCCGCACTGGATCCAGGCCGTGGCATGCGCCTGCACGAAATCGGAGATGAGGGGCAGAACCTGGCTCCGCCAGACCGGACCGTGATAAAGCCCGAAATGGCCGATCTCCCCCAGCAGGAGATGCGCGCGGTGCGCGTCGGGGATCGCGGGGCACAGGGCATGCGCGATGCTCGTCTGGCCGGGTGGGGCGATATCGTCGCGTTCGGCTTCCACGGTGAGGAGGGCGGTGTCGCAGATCGCGGCCGGGTCCACGGCGACGCCGCGGCTGATGAGTTCCCCAAGTCGCAGGGCCGGCGAATGGAAGACCTCGGCGATCAGGTCGAGAAACCACTGGCCATCGACGTCGATGATGTCGAGCAGCTCGTCGATGAAGGCGGGCTCGCCGGGCGCTCGCTTCAGATCCGCGAGGTATTTCCACAGCAATTCGCCGCCGGTGGTGAGGTGGCGGGTCAGGTAGGCCAGCAGCATCGCCTGCTGCATATAGCCCGGATAGACCAGCCGTCCGGCGCCGGGATAGTCGGGCGGGACAGGGCGGATGAGATTGGCGGCGAACCATTCCAGCGGCCGCGCGCGGGTCAGCTGATCGACGCGGGCCGGGTTGATGCGCGTATCGAGCTTGCCGCCGAGCAGCGTCAGGCTGCGCGGCACTGGATGGCGGCCCTGCGCCAACAGGGCCGTGGCGGCCAGGGCGGGCAGCACCGACTGGCAGAGGCCGATCAGGTGCACATCCTCGCCAAGATGGCGCACGCAGTCGAAGACGTAGGCGATGTTGTCGCCGAGGCCGAAAGAGCCGGCGGAGAGCGGGATCTCCCGCGCATCCTCCCAGGCGAGGAGGTAGACGTCGTGCGCGCAGCTGAGGCCGGTGAGCATGTCCCAGAGCATGCCGGGCCGCTGCCCCGAAAGCGGGGCGATGACGAGGACGGTCGGCCGGGTTTCACCATCAGCCGGGCCGAGGTGCAGCATGCGGCCGAACGGCTTTTTCCAGACGACGCTGGCGCCGGTCGCGCCCAGGACGATGGAGCGCGCGGCCGATGGGCCGGGAGTAGAGACATGGTAGGCCGGGCTCTCCCACGCGCCGGTCTCCTTCCACAGAACCGCCATGCCCGTCCTCCTTCGCTGCTGCCCGCGCGCCACGGCACGGCCCCGCTTCGGCGCGGCTGCCGGAGTCCGGGGCGACGACGATGTGGGTGGCTTGCTCCGGCGCGCACCACCCGCCGCGTCGTGCGCGGCCGATTGGCGACGCCAGGGCCTGATGATCGGCGCGGCCGTCCTTGACTCGGATCAAACCGGCCGTCCGCTGGGCGCCAGAGGTCCGGGACCGGCGCGCCGTGTCTTTGGCGTCGGGCCGGATCAGCCGCCGGGGCGGCCGGCGCCATCGCTGGCGAGCCGCTCGCTCTCGGCGGTGCGCACCCGCATGCCGTCCACGACGTTGACCGGCGGGTCCAGGATCACCGCGTCGCCGGCGCGCAAACCGCCGCGGACCTCGACTTCCGCGCCATTGTCCTCCGCCACGTCCAGATGTCGCAATTCCACCCGGCCATCCCGGTCCACCGCGGCACCGAGGCCGTTGGCATCGAAGATAACGGCATTGGCGGGGATGATTACCACCGCTTCCTGGCGTGGCACGGCGAAGTGAACGATGCCGTAGAGCCCTGGGGCGAGCACGCCCTCGGTATTGTCGATGTCCACCTCGGTCAGCACCGTGCGCGTGTCGGTGGCGAGCGCGTTCGCGTTGCGGGCGACCACGCCGCGGAAAGCGCGGCCGGGAAGCTGCGGCACCGTGACCTCCGCCGTCGCGCCGTTCTTCAGGGCGAAGAAATAGGCCTGCGGCACATAGACCTGCACCCGCAGCTTGTCCGTGCGGCTGATGGTGAAGAGCGGCGTGCCGCTGCTCGCATCGGCGGTGACGAGGTTGCCGACATCGACGCGCCGGCTGGTGATCACGCCGTCGAACGGGGCGGTGATGCGCTCGAACCCGGTCAGTTCCCGCAGCCGGTTCACGTTCGCCAGCTGCGCCACCAGGTTGGCGCGGGCGGCGGCGACGCCGGCCGTGTCCGCCGCCACGGTCAGGCGGGTATTGTCGCCCTCCTGCTGGCTGCTCCAGCCGTCGCGCACCAGGCGGGAGGTGCGGGCATCCGTCACGCGGGAGAGCGCCGCGTTCGCTTCCGCCTGCCGCAGCGCTGCCTGCATCTGCGCAAGCTGCGCCGTCGCCTGCGTGAGTTGCTGGTCGAGATCCGGCGCGGCGATGGTGGCCAGCACGTCGCCGGCGCGCACCCTGCTGCCAATATCGACCATGCGGCGGTCGATATAGCCGGTGGCGCGGGCATGGAGCGTCGCGCTGTCGAAGGCCTGGAGGTCGGCCGGCAGGTCGATGCCGCGCGTGCCGGTGACCGGCCGCGCCGCGACGGTGCGGATGATCGGCACCGCGTCGCGGATCGCATCCCGCGCCGCGATCGCGGCGGCGCGGTTCTCCGCATGGGTCCAGGCGCCGATGCCGATCAGCCCGGCGAGCGTGAGCACCGCCCCGGCGGCGAGGCGCCGCGCCGTGCCCCGGCGGCGGCGGATCAGCGTGGCGCGGCGTTCGGGCTCCGCCGGATCGTGGCTCGGCGGGGGCAGGATGTGCATCGTCATGACGGGGCCCCTTCCTTGGTCAGCAAATCCGGCTCGGACGCGCCGCGCCGCTCATACTGGCCGATCACGGAATAGAGATAGGGAACGAACAGCAGGGTGGTGAGCGTGCCCACGAGCACGCCGCCGATGACGGCGCGGGCGAGCACGGCATTCTGTTCCTCGCCCGGTCCGCCGATCGCCATCGGGATCATGCCGACCACCATCGCCGCCGCCGTCATCAGCACCGGGCGGAGACGGGTGGTTCCGGCTTCCAGTGCCGCCTCCATGGCGCTCATCCCGCTCTGCCGCAGCTCGCGCGCGAAGGTGACGAGCAGGATCGAGTTCGCCGAGGCGACGCCCACCGACATGATCGCGCCCATCAGCGACGGCACGCTCAGCGTCGTCCCGGTGGCGTAGAGCATCAGCAGGATGCCGCTGCCGGCGCCGGGCAGGGCGAGGATGACGGCGAGCGGATCGAGGAAGCTCTGGTAGTTCACCACCATCAGCGCGAACACGAAGACGGAGGCGAAGGCGAGGCCGAGCTCCAGGTCGTGGAACGCGTTGTCCATGCTCGCGATCTGCCCGACGACGCGGATCTCGTTGCCCGGCTTCATCTGCGGCTGCAGGTCGGCGACCACGGCGCGGATCGCGCGCGCGACGCTGCCGAGATCGCTGTGCTGGACATTGGCATAGACGTCGTAAACCGGCTGGATGTTCGAGTGGTTGTACACCGTCTGGACCGGTTCGCGCGTCACGCTGGCGACGTTGCCGAGCACGTCCGGCACCAGCCGGCCGTCGGCGTCCGGTGTGCTCGCGATCGGGGTGTTGTTGAGCGCGCCGATGCTGTCGATGCGGTATTCGGGGGTTTGCACCGCGAGGTAGTAGGGGATGCCGCTCTTCTCGTCGGTCCAGAAATTCGGCGAGACCTGCTCCGAGGAACTCAGGCTGATATTCATCTGGTTGGCGACCTGCTGCGCCGTGAGGCCCAGTTCCTGCGCCCGCGTGCGGTCGATCGTGTAGCGCAGGGCAGGGGCGTTCATCTCCTGTTGCAGATGCACGTCCACGAGGCCCGGTATGTCAGCGAGGCGGTGGCGGAGGTCGTTCGCGACGGCGAGATTGCCGGTCCGGTCGCGGCCGAGCACGCGCACGTCGATCTGCGAGGGGACGCCGAAATTCAGCACCTGCGTCGCCAGGTCGGCGGGCTGGAAATAAAAGGTGAGTTGCGGGAACCGGACCGGCAGCATCCGCCGCAGCGCCTCGACATAGCGGCTGGTGGGGACGTGGCCCGGCTTCAGTTGCAGCAGGATCATGCCGTCATTGGTGCCGATCGTCGTGCCGTCGCTGAAGGCGAGGTTATAGACGCGCTGCGGCAGGCCGATATTGTCGAGGACGAGACCGAGATCCTGCTCCGGGATCTCGGCGCGGATCGCGTCCTCCACCGCGCCGAAGAGTTTCTGCGTGGTCTCGATGCGGGTCAGCGGCGGGGCGCGGACGTGGAGCTGGATCAGCCCGGCATCCACGTCCGGGAAGAAATCGGTGCCGACGAAGACGGTGAGCGAGGCGGCGCCGGCGACGAGGCAAAGGGCGACGAGCGGCGTCAGGACGCGCCGGCGCAGGATGCCACCGAGCAGCCAGCCATAGAAATCCCGGAACCGGTCGAAGCCGCGGTTGAAGGCGGCGTGGCAGTGGGCGAAGGCACCCCGCGTTTCGCTGTGATGCGTGTGCTCGGCGCGCAGCAGCAGGCGGATGACGATCGGCGTCAGCGTCCGCGAGATGCCGTAGGAGGCGAGCATGGCGAACACCACCGCCATGGCGAGCGGCGTGAACAGGTAATGCGAGGGGCCGCCGAGGAAGAACACGGCGACGAACACGCAGCAAATGGCGAGGGTGGAGATCAGCGTCGGCACGGCGATGCCGGCCGCGCCCTCCAGCACCGCCTGATCGAAGGGCAATCCTTCTTCCAGCAGGCGGTGGGTGTTCTCGATCGTCACCGTCGAATCGTCCACCAGGATGCCGACGGCCAGCGCGAGGCCGCCGAGCGTCATGGTGTTGATGGTCTGGCCGAGCGCCGCGAGCACCGCGATCGAGGTCAGGATCGAGAGCGGGATCGAGATCATCACCACCAGGGTGGAGCGCCAGGAACCGAGGAAGACCAGGATCATCAGCGCCGTCAGCCCGGCGGCGATCGCGCCCTCGCGCAGCACGCTGTGGATTGCGTCGCTGACGAAGACCGACTGGTCGAACAGCAGGTTGATCTTCATGCCCGGCGGCGCCGCGGCGCGGATGGCGGGGAGCGCCGCCTTCACCCGGTTCACCACGTCGAGGGTCGAGGCGTCGCCGTTCTTGATGATCGGCAGCAGCACCGAGGGGTGGCCGTTATCCTGCACCACGTTCTGCTGCACCGCCCAGGCATCGGCGACATGGGCGACGTCGCGCAGATAGACGGTGGTGTTTCCGACCTGGCGCACCGGCACGTTGTTCAGCGCCGCGATGGTGGGCGCGGAGGCGTTGACGCTGACGATGTATTGCCGGTCGCCCATCTTGGCCTGGCCCGAGGGGAGGGTCAGGCTCTGGGCGTTGACCGCGCTCACGATGTCCGTCGGCGTCAGCCCGTGCGCGCGCAGCGCCTCGGGGTCCAGATAGACCATGATCTGCCGGTACTTGCCGCCATAGGGCGTCGGCAGGGTGATGCCGGGGATCGGGGCGAGCGCCTGACGGATGCGGTAGATGCCGTAATCGTAGAGCTGCTGCTGGTTCAGACGGTTGGAGCTGAGGCTGAGCTGCAGCACCGGGACGCTGGAGGCGTTGTACTGCACGATGATCGGCGGCTGGATGCCGGTCGGCATCAGTGCGCGGATGGAGTTGGAGGCCGAGACGATCTGGGCGATGGCGAGGTCGATATTGACCGTCGGCTGGAAGTAGATGCGCTCCACCGCGACGCCGGTCTCCAGCGTCTCAGACTCGATGTTCTTGATGTCGCTCACGTTTGAGCTGATCGAGTACTCGCTATAGGTGGTGATGCGCTCTTCCATCTCCTTCGGCGTCAGCCCGGTGTACTGCCAGATGACGGTGACGACCGGGATGTTGACCGGCGGGAAGATGTCCTTTGGCGCGGTCACGACGGCGCTGGCGCCGAGGAACAGCATCAGCGCCGCCAGCACGTAGAACGTGTGCGGAAACCGCAGGGCAAAGCGGACCAGACCCAAGCCATCTCTCCTATCGCCTGACGGTCGCGGGGGCCGGTCCGAGGGACGCGGCGCGGGATCGTAGCGCCCTGGGGAGCGCACCGTGCATCGCAAAATTGTATGGAGGAGATATACAATACGACCTGATTGACTCAAGGCGCGCCGTGCGATGAAAATTGGAGGTATGACTCGTTCGCATGAACCAGTGCCCCCGTCCGTCGACAGCCCCGGCACCGCCCTCCGGGCGCGGCTGGCGCGGCGCATCCTGTGCCATATCCGCGAGCACCATCTGCCGGTGGGGCATCATCTGACCGAGCAGTCGCTCGAAGAGGTGCTCCAGGTTTCGCGCTCGCCGATCCGGGGGGCGCTTTGCGCGCTGGCCGAGATGGGCGTGGTGGAGCGGCGGCCGAACCGGGGCTTCTTCCTGCTCCGCCCGGCCGAGGCGCTGGAGCCGGACGGGCGCGCCGTGCCGGAATGCGCGGATGAGCTGGTCTATCGGGCCATCGCCCGCGACCGTCTCGCCGGCGTGCTGCCCGCCGTGCTGACTGAGACGGAGGCGATGCGGCGCTACGATCTGCCGCGCGACCGGCTGCGCGCGATCCTCGCCCGCATCGCCCGCGAGGGCTGGATCGAGCGCCGGCCCGGCAAGGGCTGGTCCTTCCTGCCGATGATCGACACGCCCGCGGCGTATCGGGAGAGCCTGGAGTTCCGCCGCGTGCTTGAACCTGCGGCGCTGCTGATGCCGGGCTTCGCCATCGACTCCCGGGTGATTGAGCGGCTGCGCCGGGAGCAGGAGGCGCTGCTGGACGGCAATTTCTCCGCCAGCCAGCTTGAGATCGTCCAGGCCGACGCGAGCTTCCACGAATCCCTGGCGGGGCTTTCCGGCAATTGCTTCGTCGTGCGCTCCATCGCGCGCATCAACCAGTTGCGCCGATTGCTCGTATTCCAGGGCGCGACGGTCCGCACCCGGCCCTGGCGGCGCGAGCGGGTGCGGGAACATCTGGCGATCCTCGACCTGCTGGAACGCGGCGAGCGGCGGGATGCCTCGCGCGCCCTGGCCGCGCATCTGGCCGTGGTGGAGGAGGGGGTGGACGAGTTGGTGCCCGGAGCCTCGCCAGGGGACGCGGCGCCGGGGGCGGCCTGCCCTGACGGCGGCCGGGAGCGGGCATGACCGGGCGCGAGGCAGCATGAGCGGCAAGCGAGGCGGCTTCGGCCTGGCGGTGGCCGGGGGCGAAGTGACGGCCGGCGCCGGCCGTCGCGCGCCACCGGCCGAGGCGCCGGACGGGCTGCCGCCGGGGCAGCGGCGCTGGGCGGTGTTGACCGTCGCGCTCGCCATCCTGATGGCGGTGCTGGACAGCGCCATCGCCAATGTCGCGCTGCCGACCATCGCCCTCGACCTGCACGCCTCGCCGGCGGAGTCGATCTGGGTGGTCAACGCCTACCAGCTCGCCGTCACCATCTCCCTGCTGCCGCTCGCCTCGCTCGGCGAGATCATCGGCTATCGCCGCGTCTATCAGACGGGACTCGCGGTGTTCACCCTGGCCTCGCTCGCCTGCGCCCTCTCCGGCTCGCTGACCGGGCTGACGCTCGCCCGGGTGCTGCAAGGCTTCGGCGCGGCCGGGATCATGAGCGTCAACACGGCGTTGCTGCGCTTCATCTACCCGCAGCATGGGCTCGGGCGGGGGCTCGCCTTTAACACGGTGATCGTGGCGATGGCGGCGGCGCTCGGGCCGACCGTCGCCGCCGCCATCCTGTCGGCCGCCTCCTGGCCGTGGCTGTTCGCGGTGAACGGTCCGATCGGGTTGCTCGCCTTCCTGATCGCGCTGCGCGCCCTGCCGTCCACGCCGCGCGCGCCACATCGGTTCGATGTCGTGAGCGCCGGGCTGAGCGCGCTCACTTTCGGCCTGCTGGTCACCGCCATCGGCAGTTTCGGGCATGGCCTCGGCTGGCGCGTCGGGTTGCCGGGGCTGGCGGCTTCCGTGGCATTCGGTGCCGTGCTGGTGCGGCGGCAACTCGCCCAGACCGCGCCGCTGCTGCCGGTGGACCTGCTGCGCATTCCGGTGTTCGCGCTCTCCGCCTGCACCTCGGTCTTCTCCTTCGCCGCGCAGAGCCTGGCGCTGGTGTCGCTGCCTTTCCTGTTGCAGACCGGGCTGGGGCACGGGCCGGTCGCGACCGGGCTGCTGATGACGCCCTGGCCGCTCGGCGTCGCGCTCGCCGCGCCGGTGGCGGGGCGGCTGTCGGACCGCACCTCGGCCGGCATGCTCGGGGGCGTGGGGCTCGCGGCGCTGACGGTCGGGCTCCTGTGTCTCTGCGCCATGCCGGCCGCGCCCACGGCGATGGATCTGATCTGGCGCACCGCCCTCTGCGGCCTCGGCTTCGGCACCTTCCAGGCGCCGAACAACCGCGCCATGCTGACCGCGGCGCCCCGGCACCGGAGCGGCGGGGCGAGCGGCATGCTGGGAACGTCGCGGCTGCTCGGGCAGACGACCGGGGCGGCGCTGGTTGCGCTGGTTTTCGGCCTCGCTCCGGGCCATGGTCCGGAGGCCGCGCTTGTGGTGGCGGCCGGGTTCGCGGTCGTCGCGGCGCCGCTCAGCGCGCTGCGGGCGCGGGGGTAAGTTAAGGCCAGGGGCTCTCCCTCCGCGGCCATTCCGCTCCGGGACAGCCCGCCAAAGGCGCAGCCTTTGGAATCCATTACTTAGAGCGTTTTCATTCACCTTGTCTCATGGGTAACGCTACAAGGCTTTGGTTTAACGAGTAATTTTATCCGAAAATATCGGGGGCTGGGGCCTCAAGGCCCCAGCGGGTCCAGGGCGGAGCCCTGGTCTTACCTGCGGAGCCCTGGCCTTATCTCTTGCCTTTGGTGGCCGTGTGCGTTAAATGGAAGTTTCCCCAAACAATACCGGAGCACGACCGGATGGCACGCGTCACCGTCGAAGATTGCGTTCAGAAGATCCCGAACCGCTTCGAACTGGTTCTGCTGGCCGCCCAGCGTGCCCGCAACATCAGCCGCGGCGAGGAGCTGACGGTTGATCGCGACAACGACAAGAACCCGGTTGTCGCACTGCGCGAGATCGCCGACGAGACGATTGAGCTGCCGAAGCTGGAGCAGGATCTGATCAAGTCGCTCTCCCGCGCGCCCGAGCCGGAGCCTGCGGACGAAGAGGTGCTCGACCTCATCCCGACCGACCAGAACATCTTCGGACTGCAGGATGTCTCGGCCGAGGAAGAGGCCGCCGGCATGCGCGTCGAGGAAATGTCGCCCGAGGATATCGAGGCGGCGATCGAGGCGGAACTGGGTGGACGGCCGCGGCGCTGAGCCCGCCCGCGCAGGGGCGGGTGTGAACGCGCCAGTTCCGCCCGCCATGCGCTTCCAGGAGCGGCCTGAACCGGGCAAGGCCCTTGTCTTGCCCGGGCCGGATGTCGTCAGCCCCGCCGCGCTGACGGAACGGGTCCTCTCCTACGATCCCAAGGCCGATGTCGCGCTGATCGATGTCGCCTACGCACTCGCCGCGCAGGCGCACGGGCAGCAGAAGCGCGAGAACGGCGACCCCTACATCACCCATCCGCTCGCCGTCGCCGAGATCCTGGCGAGCTACCGGCTGGATGTCGCCAGCATCGTCACCGCGCTGCTGCACGACACGCTGGAAGACACCACGCTTACCTACGCCGAGATCGAGCGCCGCTTCGGCACCACCATCGCCGGGCTGGTCGATGGCGTCACCAAGCTGACCCGGCTGGAGCTGCAATCCGACCGCACCAAGCAGGCGGAGAATTTTCGCAAGCTGGTGCTGGCGATGAGCCGCGACATCCGCGTGCTGATCGTCAAGCTCGCCGACCGGCTGCACAACATGCGCACCCTGCATTACGTGCAGAAGCCGGAGCGCCGCGTCCGCATCGCGCGCGAGACCATGGATATCTACGCGCCCCTCGCCGAGCGCATCGGCATGGACGCGATCAAGACCGAGCTGCAGAACCGCGCCTTCGCGGAGCTGGAGCCGGAGGCGAGCCACACCATCCAGGCGCGGCTCAACTATCTGCGCGGCCAGGGCGCCGATGTCATCGAGGAGGTGCGGGAGGAGCTGATCCGCGTCTGCCACGAGGCCGGGATCGCCGTGCTCGAGGTCACGGGGCGGGAGAAATCGCCGTACTCGATCTGGGAGAAGATGCAGCGGCGCAACGTCGCCTTCGAGCAGCTTTCCGACATCATGGCGTTCCGCGTCGTCGTGCCGACGCGGGAGGCCTGCTACGGGGCGCTCGGCGCGGTGCACGCCGCCTATCCGGTGATCGCCGGGCGGTTCAAGGACTACATCTCCACCCCCAAGGCCAACGGCTACCAGAGCGTGCATACCGGGGTGACGCTGCGGCATCCGCGCAACCAGAAGATCGAGGTGCAGATCCGCACCCGCGAGATGCACGAGATCGCCGAGAACGGCGTCGCCGCGCATTGGAGCTACAAGCAGGGCGCGTCCGAGGTGCAGGAGGTCAAGCGCTTCCGCTGGGTGCAGGACCTGCTTGAAATCCTGGAAAATTCCGGTGCGCCGGACGAATTCCTGGAGAACACCAAGCTCGAACTCTACCAGGATCAGGTCTTCTGCTTCACGCCGAAGGGGCAGCTGATCCAGCTTCCGCGCGGCGCGACCCCGGTCGATTTCGCCTATGCCGTGCACAGCCAGGTCGGTGACACCTGCGTCGGCGCCAAGGTGAACGGGCGGCTGATGCCGCTGCGGCACGAGCTGCAGAACGGCGACCAAGTGGAGATCATGACCGCGCGCGGCGGCACGCCGTCGCCGGCCTGGGAACGCTTCGTCGTCACGGGCAAGGCGCGCTCGCGCATCCGCCGCTACGTCGCCCAGCAGCAGCGCCAGATCTATATCGACCAGGGGCGGGCGGCCCTCGCCAAGGCGTTCCGGCAGGAAGGCCTGGACGGGTCGGAGAAAGTGCTGGAGACCGCGCTCAAGGCGGTTAAATGCGCCTCGCTCGACGATCTCTATGTCGGAGTCGGCAACGGCAATATCGGCCCGAAGGATGTGGTGCACGCGGCCTATCCGGAGCTGCGCGAAACCTCGCGCGCGCCGCGCGTGCTGCCCTCGCTGCTGTCGCGCCCGCCGATCAGCCGCGCGCCCTCGCGCGAGGGCGGCATCGCCATCACCGGCCTCGTCGCCGGCATGGCCGTGCATTATGCCGGGTGCTGCCATCCGCTGCCGGGCGACCAGATCGTCGGCATCGTTACCACCGGCAAGGGCGTGACCATCCATACGCGGGACTGCCAATCGCTCGCGAGCTTCGCCACCTCGCCGGAGCGGTTCATCGACGTCGATTGGGATTACGGCACGGTGGGGCGGGGCAAGCCGGCCGGGGTGCATGTCGGCCGCATCGGGGTGATCGCCGCGAACGAGCCCGGCGCGCTCGCCGGGTTGACGAACGCCATCGCCAAGCAGGAGGGGACGGTCAATAATCTCAAGATCGTCAACCGGCAGCAGGATTTCATGGAGATCCTGGTCGATGTGGAGGTGCGGGATCTGCGGCACCTCTCCTCCGTCATCGCCGGGTTGCGGGCGGTGAACGGCATTACCCAGGTGGAGCGGGCGCGGGCGTGATCATCGGTCTTGGCTCGGATCTGCTCGATATAAGGCGTGTCGAGCAGATCATCGCCCGCTTCGGCGACCGCTTCCTCGCCCGCGTGTTCACCGAGACCGAACGGGCCCGCGCCGAGCGCCGGACCGAGGGATTGCGGGCGGCGACCTACGCCAAGCGTTTCGCGGCCAAGGAAGCCTGCGCCAAGGCGCTCGGCACCGGCTTTGCTCAGGGGGTGTATCACTCCGATCTCGGGGTCGCGAATCTGCCCGGCGGGCAGCCGACCATGGTGCTGACCAACGGCGCGCTGGAGCGCCTGCGCGCGATCACCCCGGCCGGGACGCGGGCGGTGATCGCGCTGACCCTGACGGATGAGCCGCCTTATGCGTTCGCCCAGGTGGTGATCAC
This sequence comes from Acetobacteraceae bacterium, assembly GCA_035500775.1. GTDB lineage: Bacteria > Pseudomonadota > Alphaproteobacteria > Acetobacterales > Acetobacteraceae > DATJWY01. Next base: position 2,125 of record DATJWY010000193.1, on the reverse strand, counting down.
GGCGGTGCCGGTCTTGCCGGGCCCCCGGCCCCCAAACTGAGGGGGGTCTGGGGCCTCAAGGCCCCAGTGGGGGGCAGGGGGCAAAGCCCCCTGGTCTTACCGCGGTAAAGACATCAAGGCCGCGGCTGGTCGCCGGTTGCGCCGTCGGCAGTTCCCAGCCAAGCTCTTCCAGAGCAGCTTTCGTGTTGAAATCCGCCGAATACCGATTCGGCGTGTCTGTCATACAGGTCCGTCTGTCTCTTCTCGGAGCGAACCGAGCTTAACCATTTGTCCGAATTTCGTGCCCCCTCAGCTTGGACCTTCGCCGGCCAGCCACACCCACTCGGTGACATGTCCGCCCTCCGCAGAATGATGAGCTCCCTCGTGAAGATCTGCTTCAACCAAGCCGGGAAGCAGGCTATGGCTGCGCCGCCATGCGGCTGATGAGGGGAGTCCGCGGGTCCTGCCCAAGAGGAGATAGTGGGCAAACCCGGTTGAACCGCATGGGGCAGGTCGGCTTCCGGCGACCTCGGGAGCGAGGGTGTGGGGAGTGAGATCGCGGACTGGTGCACCGACGATCTGGAGTAATTTCTAAGGTCGATCGGCGTTGCAATTGCATCAACCATGCCGGCATGGGGGGTGGACATTGAAGAGCGGAGCAGGGTGAGATCGGGATGATTGCGGCGTCATATGAGGATTATCACAGTTTAGGCTGGTTTCCTCTGCGCGCTATCCGGACGACTTTAGTCATCCGCGTGATGCCATGTTCGGCATCACGCTCGCGAGTTTAGTCGGTGCAATAACAGCGTTCATCGCCGCTGTTGTCATTTCGATCCAATTCGACATCAAGTAGGGCTGTTGTCATGGATGCAGTTGCGTTCCCCCTTCTATCGCTCCTGACCTTCCTGCCGGTGGCGGGTTGCGCGGTCATCCTCTCTCTCCGGGGCGACGACGCCGCGGTTGCGTGGAACGCGCGCCGGATCGCGCTGGGGACCAGCCTGACTGTATTCGTGCTCAGCCTTATCCTCTGGTTCCGATTTGATCGGGCGGATCCAGGCTTCCAGTTCGTGGAAAGCGCGAGTTGGCTTCCCGAATACCACGTCAACTACAAGATGGGCGTTGACGGCATCAGCGTTCTGTTCGTCCTGCTGACCACCTTGCTGACGCCGATTTGTATTTTGTCGGCCTGGAACGCCATCCAGAGCCGCGTGCGGGAGTTCATGCTCGCCTTCCTCCTGATCGAGACGATGCTGATCGGCCTGTTTTGCGCGCTTGATTCCGTTGTTTTTTATATCTTTTTCGAGAGCGCGCTGATCCCGATGTTTCTCATTATCGGGGTGTGGGGCGGCCCGCGGCGTGTCTATTCCGCGATCAAGTTCTTTCTCTTTACCTTAACCGGCTCCGTGCTGATGCTGCTGGCGCTTCTGGCGATGTGGCATCAGGCCGGCACCACCGATATCTCCGTGCTGCTGCACACCCAGTTCCCGGCGCAGATGCAAACCTGGCTATGGCTCGCCTTGCTGGCTTCCTTCGCGGTCAAGCTGCCGATGTGGCCGGTCCATAGCTGGCAGCCGGATGCTTATGTGGCCGCGCCCACGGCCGGCTCTGTCATGTTGGCCGGCGTTCTGGCGCAGATGGGCGGGTACGGTTTCTTGCGGTTCTCCTTGCCGATGTTGCCGCAAGCCAGTGTCACGTTCGCCCCGGTCATCTTTGCGCTTTCCGTGGTCGCGGTGATCTATGCATCGATCGTCGCCTTGGCGCAGACCGATATGAAGAAACTGGTCGCCTATTCGTCCGTCGCGCATATGGGCGTGGTGACGATCGGGCTCTTCAGCTTCAACGTACAGGGCATCTCCGGCGCCATATTCCAAATGCTGTCCCACGGTATCGTGGCGGCAGCACTCTTTCTCTGTGTCGGCGTCCTTTATGATCGTCTGCGGACGCATGAAATCGCGCGGTTCGGCGGCCTGGCGAGCCGGATGCCGCGCTACGCCGTCTTGTTCATGGCATTCGTGATGGCGGCCATTGGAGTGCCGGGCACTTCGGGTTTTGTCGGCGACATCCTGGTGATCGTCGGTGCGTTGCAGGTGAATTTCTGGCTGGCCCTGTTGGGCGGGCTGGGTATGGTCCTCGGCGCGGCCTACAG
>DATJWY010000192.1:0-3720 GCA_035500775.1 Acetobacteraceae bacterium | reverse complement strand
CCCCCCCCCCCCCCCCCCCCCCCCTTCCCTTAACGCGCCGCACCAGCCCCCGCGTCAGCGGGCAGCGAGTCGGCTGCCCAGGGCCTCGCGCAGCCGGGCCGCGCCGGTGGCGCCCTTCGCGGTCTCGCGCCACATGGTTTCCGCCACGCGCTGATGCGCGGCGATGGCTTCGTCGGCGGCGGTGATCATGGCGACGCCGTTCTGCGTGTTCGGGCTGGAATCGGCCTGGAAGGGATTGATCGCCAGCATCGCCCGGTCCCGCGCGCGCAGGATCTGGAACGCGCCGGAGGGCTCGACCGCCTGAAGCAGGCCGAATTGCAGCCCCATCGGCTCGGCTTCCATCAGCGACAGGATGTTCTCCACCTCCTGCCGCGCCACCTCCCGCGCGCGCTGGCGCAGCGCGTCCGGGACCGGCAGGGAGGCGCCGACGCCCCCATCGAGCAGCCGCCCGATCGCGGCGGCGGAGATCATGGAGATGATGCTCGGCCGCCGCGCCTGATACATGCGCTTGCGGGCCTGCTGGATGCCGAGCACCTGCTCGGCCAGCACGCGCAAATTGCCGCGCTCGGCGCCGCCCTGGTTGGCGATCTCGTCGAACAGGTCGGCGAGCAGCGCGTCATACGCGTCCGAGGTGACGAGGTAGCAGAGCGGGGTGTCAACCAGCAGGATCTGGTCGGCCGTTTCCTCAACCTGGCGCAGCCGCTCGAAGAAACCGATCGGACGGTTGTAGTACTCGACGCCAATGCCAAGCAGCGAAAGCGGCGAGATCTTCAGCAACTCGGCAAGCCGCTTGACCGTGTCGAGCTTGATGACCTCGCCCTTTTCGTAGCGGTAGAGAGCGGCGCGCGACACGCCGAGTCGAGCGGCGATCTCCTCGGCCCGCATGCCCGATTCGAGCCGGTAAGCTCTCAGCTGCTGGCCGATATCCGTGAACCGCATCCGTCCATAGTCTCCATGTGCCGCCGAAAATCGCGCGTCGGTTGAAACGCTTGTATCGCCACACCCCGCCCGCCGCAATGCGGGCGCTGCGCCTCCGCCCCCCATCCTGCACCACGCGAGGCCTGCCAATCCAGGGTGCTTGCACGGTTTTCGTGGGCATTGATCCTGGCCTGGTTCTCCCGCATACGGCCGTGGGACCGGGTCGCGCAGCCGTTGAATGCAACCGGATGCAGAGGCACCGCCCAGGGGGGATCCATGATCGCTGAACGAGTGCTGATGGGTCTGCTGCTCGGCGGGCTCGGCATCGGCTGTGCTTTCGTCCTTTATCCTTTCTTTTCCGCCATGCTGTGGGCGGGCATCCTCGTCTTTACCACTTGGCCGGCCTGTACCTGGCTACGCGTGCATGCGCGGCTCGGGCGGGCGGGGGCGGCGCTGGCGATGGTCGCGATCGTCGCCGTCCTCGTCGTGGTGCCGCTGACGCTCGCTGCCCCGGCCGGCGCGGCGGATGTGAACATCCTGCGCCATCAGCTGGAGGATCTGATCGATGGCGGCCTGCCCCCGGCGCCGCATTGGCTCTTCCACCTGCCGCTGGCCGGCCCGACGCTGACCGATTACTGGAACGCCTGGGCGGCGGATCTTTCCGCCATGGTCGCGTTCTTCCGCCCCTATCTCGGCATGATCGCCGAGAACGGCCTCCATGTGCTGCTCGGCATCGCCAACGGCGTCGTGCAGTTCATGCTGGCGCTGTTCATCGCCTTCTTCTTCTGGTTCTCCGGCGACGCGCTCGGGATACACCTGCAAAGCATCGCCCGCCGCATCACCGGCGCCTATGCCGACGACCTGATCGCGGTCACCGGCAAGACCGTGCGCGGCACGGTGTACGGCATCCTCGGGACCGCCCTTGTCCAGGGATTGCTCACCACGGCGGGGCTTGCCGTCGCCGGCGTGCCGCGCCCGGTGCTGTTCGGCGTCATCGCGGCCTTCCTCGCCGTGCTGCCGATCGGCGCGCCGCTGGTCTGGATTCCGGCCGGGCTTTGGCTGCTGGCCTCGGGCGCGACCGGCCGGGGCATCTTCCTGCTGGCCTACGGCGTCGTCGCCATCTCCGGGTCCGACCATATCATCCGGCCTTATTTCATCGCCCGCGGGGCGCAGTTGCCTTATCTGCTGACCGTGCTCGGTGTGCTGGGCGGCGTGCTCGCCTTCGGTGCGCTCGGCATCTTCCTGGGGCCGGTGCTGCTCGGCGTGGGCTTCACCCTGATGATGGAATTCGCCCGCGCCGGCGAGCGCAACCCGGCCCCCGCGGACTGGCGCTGAGCGACGGCGCCTCGCTTTCCGGCTCCCGCCCGCTGGCCAGCCTTCGTACCGGCTGGTGAGGCGCGGCGGTGTTCCGTTTGTGCGGTGCCCCGCATTTACGGTAGAGGAAGACGGATAAGCCGGCCGCAGTGCCCCCGCCGGCGGCCTCGCCCCGGAGCCTCCGCTCCGAGACGACCGGCCGCATTCCGGGCGCCGTGGAAGCGACCAGCCAGGCAGGGACGAGCGACGCATTTCCAGGCACCATGTCTTTCCGCCGCCGCCCGCGCTTCCCGCGAGGACGAGTCAGGCAGATACCGGGCGCCCGCCGCGCGAGGGGCGGCGTTCGCGCCGGCTCAGCCCGATGCTGGCCGGGTCGCTGGCGCTGCATGCGGCGGCCGTTATTGTTCTCATGTTGCGATGGACCGGCCGGGAGATGCCCGAGCCGCAAAGCCCGGCACCGGCCGTCGCCATGGTGTTCGAGAGTCCCGGCGGGCAGGCCACGGCACCGATGCCGCCGAAGCCCGAGACGACGGTGCCGCAAGGCGAGGAATCAGCCACGCCGGAAGCGGCGCCGCCGCCACCACCGCCTCCGCCATCCCCGATGAGCGAGGCCGCGCCGCCCACGCCGGCTCCCGCCGCACCGGCTGAGCCCGCGCCGCCGCAGCCGGCACCGACGCCGCCGGCGTCCCAGGCCACGAACACGCCGCCCCAGGTCAACCTGGATGATGTCCCGATGCCGCTGGAGCAGGAGCCCGAGGCCGAGGCGGTGCCGCCGCCGGCGCAGCCCACGCCCGAGCCGCCCAGGCCCGCCCCGCAACGTAACGCGTCCCGCAGCGCCGCGCGCCCGTCGCGGGCGCGTCCCGCTTCCCGCTCGTCGCCCTTCTCCGCGCCGATGGAGCTGAGCTTCGCGCCCACCCAGCCGGCGCGACGGCGACATGGGACCCCGACCTCGCGCGGCCTCGATCTGGCCATGGGGCCGATGGTGCGTGACGGCAAGCTGCTCGATCCGGTCTCGCACCTGAACGCGCCGGGCGCCACCGCCGACTGGCGCAACGCGGTCAGCGCCTGGATCGCCGCGCATAAATATTACCCCGAGCAGGCGGCGGAGCAGGGCGAGGACGGCACCTCGGTGATCCGCGCCGTGATCGGGCGGGACGGGTTGGTGCATTCGGTGCGGCTGCTCAACCGGTCCGGCTCGCAATGGCTGGATATGGCGACGCTCGCCATCTTCCGCGGCCAGCACCTGCCGCCCTTCCCGGATGACATGCCGGGCGGCGACGTGACGGTGGATCTGGAGATGAACTACGTGCTGGTGCGGTAACCCGGCCGCCTTCCCGCGTCACGGCCTGGAGCGCGATCGCTTTAGGTTGAAGCTCAAGACTTGGGGCTTTGCCCCAAACCCCACTGGGGCCTTGAGGCCCCAGACCCCCAATACTTGGAGCGTTTTCCGTTATTTGCTTCAAATCTTTCATTTGGCGAGCAATATCT
>DATJWY010000191.1:0-21085 GCA_035500775.1 Acetobacteraceae bacterium | reverse complement strand
CCGAGGGCGGCGAGCCGCAGCTTCGGCAGTGCCGGCAGATCCAGGAATACGCGCAGCTCGCCCGGCTGCACCGGCAGTTCCAGCCCGTCAGACAAAATCTTCTCGCAGTTGAACCAGGATGGCGGGCGCGACAGCTTGATGTCGGTCAGTCGCATCCCGGCACGTAACGCGGCCAGGCGTAGTGCGGCGGCTGCGTTGTTGGCGGGCTCCGATGCGGTACAGACCGGCACGGTGCTCAGCAGGCGCGCGCCTGCCGGCAGCGTCAGCGGCGGGGGATTGGCGTCGGCGCCGGCATAATAGGCCTGGGCATCGGCGCGCAGCCGCCCGGTATCGATCCATTGCAACAAGCAGGCTGCGGCCAGGATGGCGGCTGCAGCGGAGCGGGGCAGGCGTGCAGAGACCGTCGCGATCGCCGCCAGCAGCAGCGCATATCCCACTGGCCAAAAGGCCCGTCCGCTGGACTGCACCCATCCGAACAGCTGATCCCATGGGCGGATGCCGAGCGAGATCAGCAGACGATGCCCGGCATAGACTTTGGTGCTCAGGGCCAGCAGAAACAGCCCGAGCAGCACCAGGAGCAAGCCGCGCCAGGGCCTCAGAAGGGGCCGCCGCCACAGCAGGGATAGCAAGGCGACCAGCAGCAGCCCGAGCCCGCCCGCACCCAAATAGTTGTAGCCCTCATACTGGCCGCCAGTGGCGTCCAGTACCGGCCGGTTCGGCCCGAACAGCGACGAGCGGGCCGGCCAGACCGGCGAAAACAGGTTCATCGAAAAATAGCCGAACCCCTTGGAGCCGGCGCCCAGTGTGCCGCTGAGCATGAAGAACAGCGCCACTGGCAAAACCGCCGCCATCACGAAATAGCCGAACGCTTGCCGCGCATCGGGTCGGCGCTCGATCGCTGCCTGCAGCCAGGGCGCGCAGAACAGCGCGGCCGTATAGACGAACAGGTATGGGTGGAACAGCACCGCGGCGGTCATCAGAAGGCACGGCGCGATCCAGTCTCGCCAGGTCAGCGCATGTAGCCGCCGCGCTACAAGGCCGATGGCTGTGAGCAGGACGAAGTGCGCGCAAAGATTGACGTGCCCAACGCGGAACAGCAGGGCGGGGAACAGCGCACCCAGAATCGCAGCTGCCAGCGCTCCTTCCCACCTGACCGAGGGCGCTAGGCCGCGCAGGGCGTAAACGGCCGCCACCGGCTGCAGCACCCAGCAGGCCGCCAGCCACAGGCCCAGCAGGTTTACCGGCCGCGTCCATCCCAGGGCGGTGTGCAGCAGCTTGGCCAATAGCGACATGAACGGATTGCTGTCGGTCACCGCGATGCTGAGCCCGTGCGGCGGCATCAGGTTGGCTGCCAATAATGGCGGCCAACTCCAGCCGCCGTCCTGCAGCGCCAGATGACCGGCGAGGTTCTGGGCCACGTCGCCGCCAGGCGTCGCCCACAGCCCCCCCGTGCCTTGCAGCATCGCCATTGGCATCAGATTAAATGTGATCAGCAGCCCAATGCAAAGCGCCGGCCCGTAGGCCGGCAATGGGCCGCTTAACCGAGTCGTCACTCGTTGCATATGTTTCGATATCGATCAAAATCGCGGGTCGGTCAACTAACCGATACGAAATTTGGCCGGTCGAAGTTGGCCGCCGCAGCGCTCTCATCCGCCGGATCTGTCAGGGCTTCACCCATGGACCATTTGACGCGCTGGCGAATGTTGCTGGCCGGGGACAGGCTGGCGAATTCCAGCGATCCCATTTCCGTCATTGCCCTGTTGCTCGGCTACGAGTCCGAGAGCGCCTTCAGCACAGCCTTCAAGAGTCATGGGCTGTTCGCCACGGGCAATATAGCCGTGGCCAGCATCCGGCTTCTTCTTCACATACCAAGGGGGGAACCGCCCGCGCCAATCGGCTCGAACCTATCGCAGGTTGATATGCGCGGTTGGCGGCCGGCCTCGAAGCATCCGTTCCCCCTGGGACAGCATCGAAATCCCGCGCCACGCGAACGGCGGCTTTCGGGAAGTTGCGATCAGAGAGCTTGTGGCCGACATGGGCGCAGAACGGACTTCGCAGCCGCAACCCACTAAGACTGCCCACCCAAAGCGGCAGTGCCTGATCGAGTTTTCGCCCTAGGGCTTGTTGGTCAAGAAAAGTAATGGATTCCAAAGGCTTCGCCTTTGGCGGGGTCCAGGGGCAGCGCCCCTGGAATCCCTTTCCTCAAGCCGCCAGCGCCGCCCGCACAGCCGCGAGCGCTGCATCGGCCTGCCCGGCATCCGGTCCGCCGGCCTGGGCCATATCCGGCCGTCCGCCGCCGCCCTTGCCGCCCACGGCCGCGCTCGCGGCCCGCACCAGATCCACGGCGCTGAACCGCTTGCTCAGTTCGGGCGACACGCCGACCACGATGCTCGCCTTGCCCTCGGCGGTGGAAACCAGCGCGACCACGCCTTCGCCGACCTGTTTGCTGATCGCCTCCGCGAGCCCCTTCAGGTCGCGCGGCGGCACGTCGCCGAGGTTGCGCGCGGCGAGCTTGACGCCGCCGACATCCTCGATCTCCGCCCCGGCGCCGCCGGTCGCGAGCTTCTTTTGCAGCTCGGAGACATGCCGTTCCAGCTTGCGCCGCTCCTCCAGCAGGGCGGCGATTCGGGCCGGCACCTCGGACGGGGTGGCGCGGAGCAGGGCGGCGGCTTCGCGCAGTTGGGCATCCGCCTCCAGCACCGCGGCCTCGGCGGCGGCGCCCGTCACCGCCTCGATGCGGCGCACGCCGGCGCTGACGCCGCCTTCGCTGACGATGCGGAACAGGCCGATATCGCCGGTCTGTCGCACATGCGTGCCGCCGCATAGCTCGATCGAGTAGGAGGGCCGTCCGTCGCTGCCGGTGCCCATGGAGACGACGCGCACCTCGTCGCCGTATTTCTCGCCGAACAGCGCCATGGCGCCCTCGGCCACGGCGGCCTCCGGCGTCATCAGCCGGGTGGTGACCGCGGTGTTCTCGCGGATGAGGGCATTCACCTCGCGCTCGACGAGCTCCAGCTCCTCAGGCGTCAGCGGCTTCGGGTGGCTGATGTCGAAGCGCAGGCGTTCGGGCGCGTTCAGGCTGCCCTTCTGCGTCACATGTGTGCCGAGATGGCGGCGCAGCGATTCATGCAGCAGATGGGCCGCGCTGTGATGCGCGCGGATGGAGCGGCGGCGGGCCCCGTCCACCTCGGCGACCACCGCCATGCCCGGCCGCGCCTCGCCCTGTTCCACCGTGCCGAGATGCACGAACAGGTCGCCGACCTTCTTCTGCGTGTCGCGCACGGCGATGCGCAGCCCGTTCGGGCCGGTGATGACACCGGTATCGCCGACCTGGCCGCCGCTCTCGGCGTAGAACGGGGTCTGGTTCAGCACCACCGCGACGTCCTGCCCGACGCTCGCCGCCTCGGCGGGGGCGCCGGCGACGACCAGGGCGCGGATCTCGCCCTCGGCGGTCTCGGTGGAGTAGCCGAGGAACTCGGTGGCGCCGACCGTGTCGCGCAGCTCGAACCAGACGGATTCCGTGGTCGCCTCGCCGGAGCCGGCCCAGGCGGCGCGGGCGCGGGCGCGCTGCTCGGCCATCGCCGCCTCGAATCCGGCGGCATCCACCGAGCGGCCCTGTTCGCGCAGCGCGTCCTGCGTCAGGTCGAGCGGGAAGCCGTACGTGTCATACAGGCGGAAGGCGACATCGCCGGGGAGGGGGTGGCCCTCGCCGAGGCGCTGCGTCTCCTCGGCGAGCAGGCCGAGGCCGCGCTCCAGCATCGCCTTGAAGCGGTTTTCCTCCAGGCGCAGCGTCTCGACGATCAGCGGCTCGGCGCGCACCAGCTCGGGATAGGCGGCGCCCATCTGCCGGATCAGGGCGGGGACGAGGCGGTGGAACAGCGCCTCCTTGGTGCCCATCAGGTGCAGATGGCGCATCGCCCGGCGCATGATGCGGCGAAGAACGTAGCCGCGGCCCTCGTTGGAGGGCAGCACGCCGTCCGCGATCAGGAAGGAGGTGCTGCGCAGATGGTCCGCCACCACGCGGTGGCTGACGCGGAACGGCCCGTCCGGCGCCTGCCCGGTGGCCTCGGCGCTGGCGAGGATCAGGGCGCGGAACGTGTCCGTGTCGTAGTTGTCGTGCTTGCCCTGCAGGATGGCGGCGAAGCGCTCCAGCCCCATGCCGGTGTCGATCGAGGGCCGGGGCAGCGGCGCGCGCGTGCCCGGCGGGCCTTCCTCGTACTGCATGAAGACGAGGTTCCAGATCTCGATGAACCGGTCCCCATCCTCGTCCGGGCTGCCGGGCGGGCCGCCGGGGATGTGGTCGCCGTGATCGTAGAAGATCTCGGAGCACGGGCCGCACGGGCCGGTATCGCCCATGCGCCAGAAATTGTCGGAGGTCGGGATGCGGATGATCCGGTCGTCGGAGAGGCCGGCGATGCGGCGCCAGAGCGCGGCGGCTTCCTCATCCTCGGAGAACACCGTGACCAGCAGCTTCTCGCGCGGCAGGCTGAACTCCCGCGTCACCAGATTCCAGGCCAGCTCGATCGCCAGCGGCTTGAAGTAGTCGCCGAAGCTGAAATTGCCCAGCATCTCGAAGAAGGTGTGGTGCCGGGCGGTGTAGCCCACATTATCGAGATCGTTGTGCTTGCCGCCGGCGCGGACGCATTTCTGCGCCGTGGTCGCGCGCGAATAGGGGCGCTTCTCCTGGCCGGTGAAGACGTTCTTGAACTGCACCATGCCCGCGTTGGTGAACAGCAACGTGGGGTCGTTTCGCGGCACAAGCGGGCTGCTTTCAACCACTTGGTGGCCATTCCTCGCGAAGTAGTCGAGGAAAGTCGCGCGGATGTCGTTGGTGCTGGTCATGGAACGGGGCTTGACCTTTGGATTCTTACTTTTGCTGGAAGTAGCGCATGGGGGTGCGTCAGGGAAGGGGCGCCCTTTGTTGCGCGGGTCCGGGGGCGCTCGCTCCCGTCGTGCGCAGGCACGCCTGCGCGTGACGGGGTCCAGGCGCCCGCAACAGCACCAGTGGGCCGCGGAATAATGGCTCTCAGGACTGCTCGGCGCACCAGCTCCGTAAGAGCAGAACATGGGCCATGTATTCCTGCGCCTTATCACCCGAACCATTGTAGCGCCGGATCGCGTCAGGCAGGTCGCCATGGGCGTCCGCCAATTTCTGGCGCAGTTCATGGAACAGCCGATCCAGACACTGGCCCATGTCGCGCCAGAGCTTGTCGCGGAAGAAAGCCTCGTCCGTCGTGATGTGCTGCAGGTCGTATTGGAAGATGCCGTAGCCCTTGTAGACCCATTCGGCCGGCGGCAACTTCCGGAGCGCGCGGGCGCGATTGGCTTCGGCGATCAGATCTTCGGTCAGGTCGTTTCCGAAACGTGCGCGGAAGGCCGCCGTGTTCTGCGGGAATGCACGGCGGCTTGTCCCTGGGAAGTCGCCACTCGCATCGAACACGCAGCGGGCGAGCACGTCCTCGGCGCTCATGCGGTCGGTCCATCCAAGCCATACATTCGCGGTTTCCTTGCAGACGATGGCGCAGACGAGATCGGCATCAAAGGGCGCCGTGGCGGCAGCGGTGACCGCGGGGCCGAAATTCCGCATAATCCATTGCTTGGCCCGCCGCGCCTGATCACGGTTGAGCGGCGGCGGTGCGGCGGTGGGGGGGATCGGGAATTGCGGGCTGATCTGGGCCTGCTGCGGCGCGGCCTCAGCGGGCGGCAGCTCGGAGGAGGCAGCCTGGATCTGGGTCCCCGGCGCGGCTGCGCTGGCTTCGAACAGCGCGGTCCAGGTGTCGTTGCCGACGACCCCGTCCACCGCCAGCCGCCGCGGTTCTTGAAAGCCGCGAACGCTCAGTTGCGTGGACTGGCCGAAGATGCCGTCGGCAACGCCGCACGGCGGCACGGCTCTTACCGCGATCAAAGCCTGCTGTACGGCCCGTACGTCCTCACCTCGCATCAGCGGGAATTGATATTTCAGGTCACGGGTGCGCAGCATCGATCAGCCGCTCCCACACGGAATGCGCGCCATCTGGTCTCGCGCACCGCTCATGATCCGTTGCGGTTCCTGCGTCATGGCGGGGGCCGGTGAGAGGCCGAGCCCCTCCTGGGCGCGGCTGATCGCCAGGTGGGCGGCCGTGCAGCGCTGCGAGGCAGGGAATGCAGGGCTCACCGACTCGCGCCGCGCCATCTGCAGGCAGGCTTTGTCGTGGATGGCGTAAATCCGCGGACAGGCATCCGAGCGGCCACCGAGTGCCGCGGACTGTGACACGGCACGTCATGGCTTCAGCTCCGCGAGTGCGGCCGGTAGGTCAATCTTGTCCTGCCGCGCATGACCGACGAGGATGACGAGGGCATCGAAGGCGGCCTGCGCGTTCACGGGCGGAGCCGGGGCGGAGGCGGCATCGCCGGCCGCGCGGATCAGGGCGTTCAGATTATCCGCCGTGAGTCTGCCAGGGTCGGACGGCGGCCGCAGCGCGGGGGTCGCGGCTTCGGCGAGCGATGCCGCGACCGTCTTGACCATATCGTCCGAGATGTCGGTCCGCGCCCGGTCCTCCAGCAGCGTGCGACGAAACTCAATCAATCCCCGTGCGAGTTGCTCGCGGGTATCAAACAGCACCGGATGGTCCGGTGCGCTCTGCCCGTACGCGGCCCAGAGCCGGTCGGCTGCGTCGTCGCGCAGAACCGCATCTGCGAGGGCGGTGCCGAACCCGGGTTCGTTCCGGACCGGGGCGAAGGCGCTCTGGAACAGCGGAGAGGAGGAAAGCGCTGCCAACGCATCGTCCGGCGTGACGGTGCCGAACTCCACCAGCCCATTGGCGAAAGGCGCCGCGAGAACCCGCGCCCTCCAACGCTGAAACTCCGCCGAGCCCAGTCTCCATCCGACGCCCAGCATGAGCGCGATTCCGGACAGCGGCCCGAGAGCGAGCCCGGCCGCGGGGAGCAGCGCGGAGGCGCTGCCGAGTAGACTGCCGATCACCGAGGTGCCGGACCCGCCGGCGCCAATCAGGGCCGCAGCGGCGTCGTTGGCCTGCTTCACCTGCTCGTCGTTGGCCGTCTCGCCTGTAAGCGTCTTGGCGACATCGAATACGGTCTGCGTCTTGTCCAGCAAATCCTTGAGCCCGGGCGGAACGAGCCCGGGAGGAAGCGCCGGAGCGATTGCGTTTACCAGCGCCGAGGCAAGACCGATATGACGCCCCAGCTGATCGACAGCGGTTGCCAGCTGCGATCCTCGCGTCGCCTCCATCTCGCCCTGCTGCGCCTGCGCTACCCTGTCGTTCGCCTGCGCCACCGTTGCGAGCGCCTGGCCGATCTCGCGTTGCGCCGCACCGATCTGGTTCATCGCCTGCGTAGGCACGCCGGAGGTGCGCGTCCCGAAATAGAAGCCGAACACGCCGGCGATGATTCCGTTGACGTAGCCCTTCGCATCCGCGTCAAGATTGAGAACGTCGCTGAACAGCAGAATGGGCAGGCCGACGACACCGACGACCAGGGCAAGCACCGCTCGTACCGTTCCCTCCGGCAGCGCGAGCGGCAGGTCCTTCAGCGCCGAAACCACATCCTTGTCGATCTTTTCGGCGGTCAGCAGCGCGAAGTAGCGGCTCGCGAGCCACCACAGGAAGACGGCGAAGCCGATGCCGACCAAGAAGATCAGGATCCCGATGAATCCGGATGCCGGAGCAGCGCCCATCAGCGCCGTAAGCGCGGTGCTGACCGACGCCCCCGTCGCGACCACCTCGGCGATCCGGAGCAGCACGAGAACGGAGCCGCCGACCAGCAGGATCTGCAGCGGCAGCCGCACCGTCGACCAAAGCCCCGTGAGAAAATCGCGCTTCGTGAAGCCGGTGTGCACCATCAAAGGCTCGACCCACAATTGTGTTTTATTGCGCTATCATTCCGTTCCGCATCAAACGAACGGAACGATCGCCTGCGCATAGGCGCCTGGCGACCCGGTCGGCAAAGCCAGGGCCCGTCGTGCTCGCCGAAGAGCGCGTGACGGTGAGCAGGCAGTTATTCACGAAACCTTTCGGACGGCCGGCCGCGCAGGCCTGACGATCACGCAGCTGCCGTCGCCGCAAATTTCTGATACTGCCAGGGCAGGAACACGGACAATCAGCTGACCGTGAGAATCCGCCGGGCCAAGCGCGTCGGCGTCCCGGCGGTCGCGGGCGCGAAATGCGGCTCGACGCGCACTTTGGCGGATCACGGTGATCGAAGGTCGCGGTGCCCGGCGTGTGCGGCGCGCGCAGCGGCAGGGTGGCGATGATCCGCGCCAGGAAGCGGCGCACCGCGATCTCGAGGTCCGCGGGCGGAGCTCCTGGCACTCACTCCCGCCCGAGTACCCCCAGCGCGTCCCGCACCCCGAACTCCCCCGGCAGCGCCCCGCGCGGAAACAGCCGGTTGACATGCCCCATCTTGCGCCCCGGCCGCGCCTCGGCCTTGCCGTAGAGATGCGGGATCAGCCCCGGCGCGGCGAGCACCTGCGGCCAGAGCGCCATATCCTCCGGCCCGATCAGGTTGCGCATCACCGCGTCCGAATGCCGCTCGGCCGGCGGAAGGGGCAGGCCGGCGACGGCGCGGATATGCATCTCGAACTGGCTCGCCGGGCAGGCGTCGATGGTCCAGTGGCCGGAATTATGCGGCCGCGGCGCGATCTCGTTCACCAGCACCTGGCCGCGCCGGTCCACGAACATCTCGACCGCGAGCAGGCCCACGAGGCCGAGCGCCCCGGCTACGCGCCGCGCGATGATCTGCGCCTCAGCCGCGACCGCTTCCGGCACGCGGGCCGGGGCCAGGGTGAGGTCCAGGATGTGGTGGCGGTGGCGGTTCTCCACCGTGTCGAAGGCGCGGACCGTGCCGTCCACGCCGCGCGCGACGACGACGCTGATCTCGCAGGCGAAATCGACGAAGCCCTCCAGGATCAGCGGCTTCGGCGCGAGGCGCTCGAAGGCGGGGGCGAGATCCTCCGGGGCGCGGAGCAGCGCCTGGCCCTTGCCGTCATAGCCGAGCCGGGTGGTCTTCAGCACCGATGGCAGGCCGAGTTCCGCCACGGCCGCTTCCAGCTCCGCGAGGCTCGTTACCTCTCGCCAGGGGGCGGTCGCCGCGCCGGCCCCGTTGAGGAACCGCTTTTCCGCCACCCGGTCCTGGCTCAGCCGCAGCACGGCGGGGGAAGGGTGGACGGGGCGGAGCGAGGCGAGCAGGTCCAGCCCCTCGGCGCTCACGTTCTCGAACTCGAAGGTGACGACATCCACCGCCTCGGCGAAGGCGGTCAGCGCCGCCTTGTCCTCGTAGGCGCCGAGGGTGACGCCGGCCGCGACCTGGGCGGCGGGGCTGTCCGGCTCCGGCGTCAGGATGTGGCAGCGATAGCCGAGGCGGGCGGCGGCCATCGCCGACATGCGGCCAAGCTGGCCGCCGCCGACAATGCCGATGGTCGCGTTCGGGGGGAGAGGGGTGGGCATGCGCGATATTTTGTCCCAGGTCGGGGGAAGTGAAGGCCAGGGCTCCGCCCTGGACCCGCCAAGGGCGGAGCCCTTGGAACCCATTACCCTGCGCGATGCGCGCTCGGATAAGGAATGGATTTCAAAGGCGAAGCCTTTGATGGGGTCCAGGGGCAAAGCCCCTGGCCTGATGCTGCCTCAGCTTGCCTCGTCGGCGGGGATCTCCGCCACCGCCGCCGTCTGCGCTTCCCGCAGCGCGTCAAGCCGCTCGGCGAGCGCCGCGTCCGTGGTGGCGAGCATGGCGGCGGCCAGCAGCGCGGCGTTCACCGCCCCGGCCCGCCCGATGGCGAGCGTGCCGACCGGAATGCCGGCCGGCATCTGCACGATCGAGAGCAGGCTATCCATGCCCTTGAGCGCGTGGCTTTCCACCGGCACGCCGAGCACGGGCAGCGGCGTCCAGGCCGCGCACATGCCGGGCAGATGCGCGGCCCCGCCGGCGCCGGCGATGACGGCGCGCAGGCCGCGGCCGCGCGCGGTGCGCGCATATTCCGCGAGCCGGTCCGGCGTGCGGTGGGCGGAGACGATCCGGGTCTCGTACGGTACGTCGAGCCGGTCCAGCATGTCAGCGGCATGGCGCAGGGTCGGCCAGTCCGACTGGCTGCCCATGATGATGCCGATCAAAGGGGGGCGGGTCATCAGGCAATATTGTCCGGGATGAGGCGGCTTTCCAGCCAGGCAATTTCATCGCGCAGCATCAACTTGCGCTTTTTCAACCGCTGCAATTGCAGCTGGTCCATTTTCTGGCCTGCGAGCCGGGCGATGACGGTATCGAGGTCCCGGTGCTCGCTGCGCAATTCGTGCAGTTTGCGCAGGAGCGAGTCACGATCGGTCAGCATTCTGGGTCCATAGCATGAGCCTGCGTACCGCTCCTACGTCCCGTGCCAAAAACCGGCAGCGATTTGGGTGGCAATTCATGTGTCAGGAGTATTACGGTTCTATTGCGCGGTTCGAGCCGTCGCGCCCGGTCCGCGCCGAATGCCTTCTCAGCGTAGCGTATGGAGGGACCATTGAGCCTGCAATCTCGGATCGAGAGCTTGAAGGAACGGCATGCCAGCCTGGAGACGCGCATCGTCGACGAGGACCATCGTCCTCGGCCCGATGAACTGACGTTGGCCAGGCTCAAGCGGGAGAAATTGCGGCTCAAGGAAGAGCTGGAACGGTTGCAGCACGCCGGCTCCGCCTGAGCGGAGCGGTCAAGCGCTTCGCAAGCGGAGCGGTCAGGCGCGTCGCCCGGCGGACCGGGCGCTCGGATGGGCGGCGGGGCCGCGAGGCCCGGTCGCCCATCTTGCAAGAAGACCGCGCGCGGGCCCTCTGCCCGCGCGCTTCCCGCCGGGAACAAGGCAAGAGGCGGCAAGGCGCGGGGCCCGCGATCGCGGCTCAGGCGGCTTCTTCGGCTTCCGGCGGCGGCGGGACCGGCACGGTCTGGCCCTCGCGCAACAAGCGCTCATTGGCCGAGGCGACGGCCGCGTTCAGGTCGGTCTGGCTGCACAGGCCAAGGATCACCGGATCGCGCGGCTTGATGTTGGCGCTGTTCCAGTGGGCGCGGTCGCGCACCTTCTGGATCGTCTCCTTGGTGGTGCCGAGGAGCTTCACCACCTGCTGCTCGGAGAGCTGCGGGTAGTTGCGCAGCACGAAGGCGATCGCGTCCGGCCGGTCGTTGCGCTTGGCGACCGGGGTGTAACGCGCGCCGCGGTGACGTTTCGGGAGCGGGTTGGCCGTCGGCAGCAAGCGCAGCCGCGCATTGTTGTCCGCCTCGCAGCGCTTGATCTCGCCAGCCGAAACCTGGCCGTTGGCGACCGGGTCGTAGCCGACGATGCCTTGCGCGACCTCGCCATCGGCGATCGCCTGGACTTCCAGCGGATGCATGCCGCAGAATTCGGCGATCTGCGTGAAGGTCAGGGCGGTCTTCTCGATCAGCCACACCGCGGTGGCTTTCGGCATGAGCGGCAGTGTCATGTCAGTATGTCCCGAGCGCCTGGGTCTCCTCGCCAACGCCCCGCGACGCGAAGGGAGGGCACGGCGAGCCTATTGAAGGCGCGAATAAAGCGTTCAAGTCCCAGGATATGGGGCTGTGCCGGTGGGCCGGTCAAGAGCGCATGAGAGAGGCAACGATGATGTTTGACGACGAAACCCCGGCGCCGCGGCCTCCGGCCGCATTCGTGCCGCTGAAGCTGGACGGGCTCGGCGTGGCTGAGCTGGAGGCCTATATCGCGGCGCTCGCGGCCGAGATCGAGCGGGTCAGGCTGACGATCGGGCAGCGGCGGGGCGTGCACAGCGCGGCCGAGCAGATCTTCCGCCGGCCAGGCTGATTCCCCCGGCGCGGGGCGCGGCGCGGTCCTCCCGTGCCGGATGGCGGGCACGCGGGAAGAGGGCCGGGAATCGCCCCGGCCCTCCCTTCATTCCGCCTCTGTCGTGGGAGATCGGACCGGCGGGTCAGGCGGCCTTGGGCGCGGTGGCGGTCGCCGGGTCATTGGCGATCGTGCGCGAGGCGGCGTTGCCGACCGGGATATGGCGCGGCTTCAGGGTTTCCGGCACCACGCGGCGCAGGCCGACATGCAGCAGCCCGTTGCTGAGCTCGGCGCCCTCCACGACGATGTGGTCGGCCAGCACGAAGCGGCGCTCGAAGGCGCGGCCGGCGATGCCGCGATACAGCACCTCGGCCTTCGGGCCGTCGGCGACGCGGCCGGAGACGACCAGCGTGTTGTCCTTGACCGTCAGATCGAGGTCATTCTCGCTGAAACCGGCGACGGCCATGGTCAGCCGGTAGCTGTCCTCACCGGTCTTCTCGATATTATAGGGGGGATAGGACTGAGCGGTGTCAGCCTGGGCGGCGCTGTCCATCAAACGAGCCAGACGGTCGAAGCCGATGGCGGTGCGGAAAAGCGGCGCGAAGTCGTACGTCATGGAAAACCTCCTGCGAGAGCAAGGTCGTTCGGTTTTGGCCGCCCGAAGGCCGGCCGCTCGATCATCCGAGGCCCCGAATGGGCGCCCTGGACAGTGCAGGAGTTGGGAAGGGATGAGCCGGGTTTCAAGACCGGCGCCGATGGTCAGGCGCGCAGGGTCTCCCGCCCCGGTTGCGGCGGGATTCGGCGCCGGCCCATGGGAGCCGGCGCCGTTCGGATCACTTCTTGAGGCCGATGCCCGCGAACTTCTTGTTGAACTTCGCGACCTGACCGCCCGTGTCGATCATCCGCTGCACGCCGGTCCAGGCCGGATGCGACTTCGGATCGATGTCGAGACGCAGCGTGTCGCCCGGCTTGCCGTAGCAGGAGCGGGTCTTGAACTGCGTGCCGTCCGTCATGATGATGTTGATTTCGTGGTAGTCCGGGTGGATCCCGCTCTTCATGGCCGTGCCTTTCAGGAGTGGCGCGGCCGATGCCGACCGGCCGCGCGGATCGCGCTGTATAGGCATTTCCGCCGGGGGCGGCAATTGACGATCCACGTCTATGGCCGCCCTTCCGGCCGGGGCCGGTGCCGCGCGATCAGTGCTTGCCGCCGAACTCCCGCTGAGAGCGCTTGAAGGTTTCGTCGGTCGCCTGCTTCTGCTGCGGCGACATGCTGTCGTACAGCGCCTGGAACACCGGGATCAGCCGCTGCATCTGGTCGGCACGCGCCTGCGACAGGGCGGCGTAGTTGCGCATGTCGTCCACCGCGTTCAGCGAGCCGAACCGCGCCGCCCGCTGCTGGAACAGCGCATCCATATCGAGCGCGTTCTGCCGCATGGTGTTGGCGAAATCATTCCAGAGCGGCAGCTGCGCCGGGGTGATGTTCAGCCGGGAGCGCAGATCCTTGATGCGGTGCTCCACATCGGCGGCCACGCGCTTGCCTTCCGGCGTCTGCGCCTCGGCCTCGGGCTTCGGCACCGTGCCCGCCTGCGCGGGGGCGGCGGGGGCCGGCGCTACGCCCGGGGCAGGGGCGGCCGGCGTCTTTGTGGCCGGGGCTTGCGTCACGGCCGGGCTGGCCGGCGCGGTGCCGGGCGCCTGGGCCAGGGCAGGGCCGGCGGCGAGGCAGGCGGCCAGCAGCAGGGGCGCGCGGCGGAATGGACGAAACTGCATGAAATCCTCCGATCAGGGCCAGCCGCATCGGGATGAGCGGCCGGTGCGATGAAGACGCTGCCGGGGGCGGAACCGTGGGGCTCCTCCCGGATCGGCCAGAGTTCCGCATCTTTGCGGGCCAGAATGAAGGCACGAAAACGGCCGTGCCGGGGCAGCGTGGACGCATACCGGGCTGCCGCCATGGACGATCGCCAGGGCGGGCGGCGTCGCGCGGCACCGTACCGCTCCTGCCTACCCATCGCGGGCGGGGGCGGTCAAACTCCCGGTCTCCGGTCCATCCTGGGAGCCAAGGCGTGCCATGAACATCCTCTCCATCCAGTCCTGGGTCGCCTACGGCCATGTCGGCAACGCCAGCGCCGTGTTCCCCCTGCAACGCCTGGGCGCCGAGGTCTGGGCGATCAACACGGTGCAATTCTCCAACCACACCGGCTACGGCGCCTGGACCGGCCAGGTCTTCACCGGCGAGGCGGTGCGGGCGCTGCTGGACGGCATCGAGGCGCGCGGCGTGCTGCCGTCCTGCGACGCGGTGCTCTCCGGCTACATGGGCGACGCGGAGATCGGCGCGGCGATCCTCGATGCGGTCAGCCGGGTGCGCGCCGCCAATCCCCGCGCGCTCTATTGCTGCGACCCGGTGCTCGGCGATGACGGGCGCGGCGTGTTCGTCCGGCCCGGCATCCCGGATTTCATGCGCGCCCGGGCAGTGCCCCAGGCCGATATCCTGACCCCGAACCAGTTCGAGCTGGAACACCTGACCGGACTCGGGGCACGGTCACTCGCCGACACGATGCGGGCGGTCGCCGCCCTGCAACGGAGCATGGCGCCCGATGGCCGCCGCATCGTCCTCGTCACCAGCGTCATCACCGAGGCGACGCCGCCGGACGCGCTGGACCTGCTGGCCGCCGGCCCGGACGGCGCGTTCCTGCTGCGCACGCCGCGCCTGCCGATCACGGTGAACGGCGCCGGCGACGCGATCGCGGCGCTGTTCCTGTTCCATGTGCTGCGCGAGGGGAACCCCCGGGCCGCGCTCGAACTGGCGGGGAGTTCCATCCACGGCCTGCTGCGCCGGACGGCGGAGGCGGGGGCACGCGAGATCCTGACCGTCGCGGCGCAGGATGAGTTCGTCAGCCCCTTGGTCCGCTACGTCGCGCGGCCGTTGGATGGTGGCTAGCAAAGGGAAGGCCAGGGCTCCGCCCTGGACCCGCTGGGGCCTTGAGGCCCCAGACCCCCGATCACTTAAGTAAAGGATTCCAAAGGCTTGCCTTTGGCGGGGTCCAGGGGCGGAGCCTTTGGCCTTAGCCTGCCAGAGCGATATCAGCCGATCTGGCGCAGCACGGTGACGGCGAGGGGCTCGGCCAGCAGTGGGGTGATGGTCTCCGCCAATTGCCGGAGATTCGGCGCGCCCATGTGTTGCGTGAGCGCTGCCTCGTTCGCCCAGGTCTCGACGAAAACGAAATGCCCGGCGGCGCGGACATCGGCGTGCAGGTGGTAGGCGAGGCAGCCGGGTTCGGCGCGCACCGGCTCCAGCGCCTGCAGCAGCGCCTCCCGCAGGGCGGTTTCCTGACCGGGTTTCGCTTTCACATGGGCGACGACGCGGACTTCCTGGGACATGGATGACGCTCCTGTCTGGTTGGTGGCGCAAGGCACGGCTGGTTCCGCCTCGCCTGACGCGCGAGCCCGGGGAGCAGAGCGGCGTCGCGGGCGCGGCGCAAGGGGGGCTAACCCCGCCATTGCCGCCTAACGCGCGCGCGGCCGCCGCTTTCCCGCCGGGCGTGGCATCGCTGCCGCGGCGGCCGGTTTATTCGCGCGTATTTCGGGTCTGCCAATTTGTCGCCCTGATCTCCATGTAGACACAGCCCTGATGGGGTGCGGTGCGCCCGGATCGGATATGGAAAAGGGCGAGCGACCGGATGCGCCTCCTCAAGACCTACAAGCGGGTTCTCTGCATGCTCGGGACGGATGGCCGTCTCGCGGCGGTGCTGGCCGTGGCCAACATGGTCGTGGCGGGGCTGCAATTCCTGGACCCGATGCTGTTCGGTCGCGTCATCGGCCTGCTCGCGCAGTCGGATACGGTGCCGCGCGCCCAGCTCTGGGGGGAGGCGGCGCGGCTGATCGGCCTGTGGCTCGCCATCGGCGCCGGCGGCATCCTCGCCAACATGGGGGTCGCCTGGCAGTCCGAGCGCATGGCGCATCGCAACCGCCTTGCCGCCATGAGCCGGTATTTCAACCATGTCCTGGCGATGCCGCTCGCCTTCCACGGCGAGTCGCATTCCGGCCGGCTGATGAAGACGATGCTGGGCGGGGCGGAAAGCCTGTTCGCCCTCTGGCTCGTGCTGTTCCGTGAGCAGATGGCGACCTATGTCGCCATGCTCGTGCTGCTGCCGCTGACCATGCTGATGAACTGGCGGCTGGCGATGGCGCTGGTCGTGCTGGTCGTCGTGTTCACGCTGGTCACGGTCGTGGTCATCCGTAACACCCAGGCCGGGCAGCGCCGGGCGGAGGCGCAGCAGGGGCTGCTCGCCGCCACGGCGCAGGACGCGCTCGCCAATGTCACGGTGGTGCAGTCCTTCACCGGCCTCGCCACCGAGGCGCGGCGCTTCCGCGCCATCGTCGATCAGGTGATCGCGCACCAGTTCCCGGTGCTGAACTGGTGGGCGGTGGTGAACGTGCTCACCCGCGGCGCCAGCACGCTCGCGGTGATCACCATCGTGCTGGTCGGCACGGTGCTGCACCTGAACGGCGAGGCGAGCGTCGCCGAGATCGTCTCCTTCATGGGCTTCGCGACGCTGCTCATCGGCCGGCTGGAGGCCGGGGTGAACTTCGTCAACAACATGTTCATGCGCCTCCCCTCGCTGGAGGATTTCTTCGCCGTGCTGGACACGAAGAGCACGGTCGCCGAGCGGCCGGACGCGCACGCGCTGAAGGTGACGCATGGCGAGGTGGCGTTCGAGCATGTCGGCTTCGCCTATCCGGGCGGCCCGAACATCCTCTCCGACGTCTCCTTCGTGGCGCGGCCGGGCAATGTCGTCGCCCTGGTCGGCCATACCGGCGCCGGCAAGTCCACCGCCATGAGCCTGCTGCAGCGTATGTGGGACCCGGTGAGCGGCGGCATCCTGATCGACGGGCAGGATCTGCGCGACGTGACCCTGGAGAGCATGCGCCGCTCGATCGGCGTGGTGTTCCAGGAAAGCATGCTGTTCAACCGCTCGATCCGCGAGAACCTGCTGGTCGGCAAGCCGGATGCGACGGATGAGGAGCTGGAGCGGGCCTGCCGGCTGGCCGAGGCGCATGACTTCATCATGCGTCAGAAGGACGGCTACGACACGCTCGTGGGCGAGCGCGGCGCCACCCTCTCGGGCGGCCAGCGGCAGCGCCTCGCCATCGCCCGCGCTTTGCTCAAGAACCCGCCGATCCTGATCCTGGACGAGGCGACGAGCGCGCTGGACGCCGCGACCGAGGCCCGCGTCTCCCGCGCCATGGCGGCGCTGATGCGGGGGCGGACCACCTTCATCATCGCCCACCGCCTCTCCACCGTGCGGGACGCGGACGAGATCCTGGTGTTCGATGGCGGCCGCATCGTTGAGCGCGGGCGGTTCGATGCCCTGGTGCGGCATGGCGGCCGCTTCGCCGAACTGGTCGCCAACCAGATCACGACGCCGCTCGCCATCGCCGCGGAGTGATCGTCGGCGGGCTTTGAAGGCGCGGGGCGCTCTCATCGCCCAGGCAATCATCCGGCCGTGGATCACGCGGTTGTGTGGAGGCCGTCCGCTTCCGCCCCGGGCAAAAACGCCGAAAAACCAAGCCCTTGCGCCGGAAACCCGATTGTGCGGCGCACGCAAGCCATATACCGGCGGCGTCGCTCGGATAGGCATACTTGCTTAACAGGCGTGTCACGGGCCCGGCTGCCGGGCTCGCGGCGGAGCGCGCCATGACCAGGAGTACCGCGGAGCGGTCCGCCGGTTGGGAGGGAAGCCACCTGGCCGGGGGACTCTCCCGGCCAGAAAAATTTGCAAGGGAGCAGATAACCATGACCGTCGCCGCCATCCTGAAGCACAAGGGCAACGAGATCGCCGACATCCTCCTGACCGCGACCGTCGCCGAGGCGGCACAGGTGCTTACCGCCCGGCGTATCGGTGCCGTCCTGGTGCGGGATGCCGCGGGCCAGCTGCTCGGCATCCTGAGCGAGCGGGACATCGTCCGCACCATCGCCCGCGAGGGAGAGCGCGCCATCGCCATGACCGCGGCGCAACTGATGACCACCGTGCTGCACACCGTCACCCCGGTGACGACCGTGGCCGAGGCGATGACCCTGATGACGGCGAGCCGCGTCCGTCACCTGCCGGTGCTGGAGCGCGGCCAGTTGGTGGGCATCATCAGCATCGGCGACGTGGTGAAGGCGCGTCTGTCGCAGCAGGAAGTCGAGGTGGACAACCTCAAGGCCTACGTGTCCAGCGCGGTCTGATATCGGGGCGTGCCTTAGGTTAAGGCCAGGCCTCCCCCTCCGTGACCGGTTTTATCAGGCCCCAGCGGGGTCGAGGGGCGGAGCCCCTCGCCTTATAACCAAGGAGCCTCAGACCTCGCAGCCCGCCTCGCGCAGCACCGCCTCCACCGCGTCCGGCGGCACATCGCGCGAGGTGAAGGCCTGGCCGACGCCGCGCGCCAGCACGAAGGCGAGCTTGCCGTCCCGCATCTTCTTGTCGCGCTGCATATGCGCGATCAGCCGCGACGCCGAGAACCGGCGCGGCAGGTCGGTCAGCAGCGCCGGCAGGCCGACGGATGCGACATGCGCGATCACCCGCTCCGCGTCCGCCTCCGCGCAGAGGCCGAGCAGGGCGGAAAGCCGGAAGGCGAGGCCGAGTCCGAGCCCGACCGCCTCGCCATGCAGCAGCGAGCCGTCATAGCCGCATTCGGCCTCTAGCGCGTGGCCGAAGGTGTGGCCGAGATTGAGCAGGGCGCGGCCGTCATTCGGCTTCTCCTCCCGCTCATCGTCCCCGACCACGCGCGCCTTGAAGGCGCAGGCGCGCAGCACGGCCTCGCCCTGCGCCTCGTGGTCGCCCTCGACCACGGCGCGGCCATGCGCCTCGCACCAGGCGAACAGCTCCGCGTCGCCGATCAGCCCGGCCTTGGCGATCTCGGCATAGCCGGCGCGCAGCTCGCGCGGGGGCAGGGAGGCGAGGGTGCCGGTATCGGCCAGCACCGCGCGCGGCTGGTGGAAGGCGCCGAGCAGGTTCTTGCCATAGGCGGTGTTGATGCCGGTCTTGCCGCCCACGCTCGAATCGACCTGGGCGAGCAGGCTGGTCGGCACCTGGACGAAGGGCAGGCCGCGCAAGGTGGTCGCCGCCGCGAAGCCGGCGAGGTCGCCGACTACGCCGCCGCCGAGGGCGATCACGGCGGTCCGCCGCTCCACCCCGGCCTCCAGCAGGCCATCGACCACCCGGCCGAACATGTCGAGCCGCTTCGAGGCCTCGCCCGGCGGCACGGTGAGGGTGCGCGACTCGAACCCGGCCTCCTCCAGCCCGGCGAGCAGCGCCGGCAGGTGCAGCGGGCCGACATGGGCGTCGGTGACGATCACGGCCCGCTTCTGCGGCAGCACCGGGGCGAGCAGGGCGCCGGCACGCGCGAGCAGGTCGTTGCCGATCACCACGTCATAGGCGCTGGCGGCGAGGGACACGCGGAGCCGGCGCGGCTCCCGCCACGTGGTCAGCGCCTCCAGCACATGGGTCGTCGTCATCTCCGGGCTGTCCTCTCCGCTATCCACGATGATGTCGGCCTCGGCATAGACCGGATGCCGCACCTCCATCAGGCGCTGCAGGATCGCGGTCGGATCGCCGGCCCGCAGCAGCGGCCGGTTGTCGCGCGTCGAGGTGCGGCGGACAAGCGTCGCGAGGCGGCAGCGCAGCCAGATGGAGACGCCCTGTTCGCGGATCGCCGTCCGCGTCTCCGGGTCCATGAAGGCGCCGCCGCCGGTGGCGAGCACCAAGGGCGGCCCTTCCAGCAGGCGGCGGATCACCCGGCGCTCGCCCTCGCGGAAGGCCTGCTCGCCGAAGCGGGCGAAGATTTCCGGCACCGTGCAGCCGGCGGCCTGCTCGATCTCGGCGTCGGCGTCACGGAAGGGTAGGCCGAGTCGGGCGGCGAGGCGTCGGCCGATCGAGGTCTTTCCGGCCCCCATCAGGCCGACGAGAACGATGCTGCGTCCGTGGTGGAGGGCGGGATGGGCGGCCAGGGGCTGATCCTCCCGGGGGGCGTCCGGGAGCGCGCCCAGGGGCATACCGATGGGCGTAACGACGGTCGTGCCCAGGGGCGTGTCCAGGGGCGTATCAGGGAGCGCACCCGGGAGCGCGTCTGGGGGCACGTTCAGGGGCGTATTGAATGGCTCCCCCGTCGGGGCGGTGTTGCGTGTCATGACCGCGAAGGCTAGCACACCATTCGAGTGGCAGGACACGGGGGGGCCGGGCCGCGCGTATGGCGCAGGCGCCGGCAGAGGGAGCCGATGATACGAGTTTTCCTGATCGTCGCTGGTCTGTTCGTTTTCCTGCTGGCCGCGGGGACGATTTATCTTGGTGCGTTTCCGCCCAAGCCGCATCCGGCGCCGGTGGAGCATGTGCTGCCGAACGACCGGTTCCAGACGCATTAACAGGCCAGGGGCTTTGCCCCTGGACCCCACCAAAGGCAAGCCTTTGGAATCCTTTACTTGTGCGGGTCTGAGGGCGCTCGCCCCCAGTGGGGTCCAGGGGCAGAGCCCCTGGCCTTCCGCATGACCGGCCGGCACGAGGAAGCCTTTCTGGAGATGCTGGCCGCCGAGCGCGGCGCGGCGCGGAACACGCTTGCCGCCTATGGCGCTGATCTGGCCGCCTTCGCCGCCTTCGCCGCCGCAAGGGGCGAATCGGCGGCGGCCTCCGGCCCGGCGACGCTGCGCGCCTTTCTCGCCGCTCTCGTGGCCGAGGGGCTGTCGGCGCGGACCCAGGCGCGCCGGCTCTCCTGCCTGCGGCAATTCTTCCGCTTCCTCGCCCGCGAGGGCGTGCGGCCGGACGACCCGACACTGGAACTGGACAGCCCGAAACTCGCCAGGCCGCTGCCGAAATACCTGACGGAGGCGGAGGTCGATGCCCTGCTCGCCGCCGCCCCGGCCTTGCCCGGGCGGCGCGGCGTGCTGGCGCGCGCGGTGCTGGAGATCCTCTACGCCACCGGGCTGCGGGTGTCGGAACTGCTCAGCCTGCGGCGTGTGGCGCTCGCGCGGGAGGCGCGGGTGCTGCTGGTGCGGGGCAAGGGCGGCAAGGAGCGGATCGTGCCGCTCTCCGAGGCGTCGCGGCAGGCGGCGCTGGCGCTGATCGCCGCCGATCCGCCGCGCGCCGGGGCGGCGGTGGAGACGCCCTGGCTGTTCCCCGGCCGGGACCGCCGCCGGCCGATGACCCGGCAGGCCTTCGATCCGATGCTGCGGCAGGTGGCGCTGGCGGCCGGCATCGACCCGGGGCGGGTCTCGCCGCATGTGCTGCGGCATTCCTTCGCCTCGCACATGCTGGCGCGGGGCGCGGATCTGCGCAGCCTGCAGGTGCT
>DATJWY010000190.1:0-11958 GCA_035500775.1 Acetobacteraceae bacterium | reverse complement strand
GGGCGACTGCGTGCAGTGGCATGCAGGGAACTTCGCGAGCGTGGGGCAGCTCGGTTGAGACAAAACCTACTCTCCTTACCTCCTGCGCCGTTAACATTTTTCACTTCCGAATTATTTTAGGTGTATGGTCCCAGGGTGTGGTGGTGCGTTCTCTCGTAAGCAGGAGGACGCCCTATGGCAGCAGGTCTTCACGATTCAGCCCGCACGACGCCGCGTGTTCTGGCTCGCGGATAACGCTCTAAGTCTTTCAGTCGTCATCCCGTCCGGCTACGCGACCCGCCTTGCCCGGCCAGGCGGCCAACCTGACGGTGCCGGCTCGCCGTATAAGATCCTCTCCACCAGGAGGTGCAGCAGCCCCCCGACGAGGACGCCGAGGATCACCTCGCTGCCGCGATGGAACCCGGCCATGACGATCGACCCGGACTGGCTCGCCGTGAGCAGGACGATCGGCCCCGTCCACATGCAGACCCGCAGCGCGGGCCAGCGGCGCGCGACGACGGCGCAGATCGCGACCGCGGCGGCAATCTGCACGGTTATGTCCAGATGCAGCCGCAACGCCAGCAGCCCGATGGCCACGGCGACACCGGCGCCGATGATGGTTCCGACGATCCGGCCGCTGATCGACAGCCGGGTTTCCATGAACCGATCCTGCGAGACGATGACCGCCGATACCGTAGCCCACAGCGGATGCGGCAGGCCCACGACCGTCGCCAGCCAGTAGGCGAGCGTCGCCGCCCCCGCGCAGCGCAGCGCGAAGACGGCGAAGAGGAGACGGTCGTTCCAACGCATGGGGACGGGCGGCTCGCTCAGCGGCGCAGATTGGTCTGCGCCAGTTCGACCACTTCGTCGCCGCGGCCGTTGAGGATGGCCTTGAGCATATAGAGGCTGAGGCCCTTGGCCTGCTCAAGCTGGATCTTGGGCGGCATGATCAGTTCCTGACTGGCCGTCACGACATCGAGGAGGGCCGGCCCGGGGTGGGCGAGGAATTCCTTCAGGGCAGTTTCCAGCCCGGCCGATTCCTCAACCCGGATGCCCCGGATGCCCATGGCGTTGGCCATGGCGGAGAAATCGGGGTTGCGCAGTGCCGTGGCGGTGTCGAGATAGCCGCCGGCCTTCATTTCCATGGCGACGAAGCCGAGCGAGCTATTGTCGTAGACGATCACCTTCACGGGCAGGCCGAGCTGGGTGAGCGAGATGAAATCGCCCATCAGCATGGTGAAGCCGCCATCGCCGGAGAGCGAGATCACCTGGCGTTTCGGGAAGGCCGCCTGCGCGCCGATGGCCTGCGGCAGGGCATTGGCCATGGAGCCGTGATTGAACGAGCCGATCAGCCGTCGCTTGCCGTTCATGGCAAGATAGCGCGCGGCCCAGACGGTGGGCGTGCCGACATCGGCGGTGAAGATCGCGTCGTCATCCGCCAGCTCGCTGACGAGCCGCGTCAGGTATTGCGGATGGATGGGCCGTCCGGGGGCGGAGGGCGTGGCCAGATCGTCCAGCCCCTTGCGGGCCTTGATGTAGTGCCGGCGGGCGGCATCGAGGAAAGAGCGGTCGGTCTGTCGCTTGAGCCGCGGCAGCAGCGCCCTCACCGTGTCCCCGACGTCACCGAGCAGGCCGAGATCGAGCTGCGCCCGGCGTCCGAGCGCGCCGGGGTCCCGGTCGATCTGCGCGATCTTCGCCTTGGTCGGATAGAACGGCCGATAGGGAAAATCGGTGCCGAGCATCAGCAGCGTGTCGCAGTTCATCATGGCGTGATAGCCGGAGGAGAATCCGATGAACCCGGTCATGCCGACATCGTAGGGATTGTCCCACTCGACATGCTCCTTGCCGCGCAGCGCATGGACCACGGGGGCGCCCAGGGCCTCGGCCAGCGCCACCACCGCGTCATGCGCTCCGGCGCAGCCACTGCCGCAAAGCAGCGTCACCGCCCCCGCGCCGTTCAACAGGGCGGCGAGGCGGTCGAGATCCGCATCGGACGGCAGCATCCGGGGCGGAGAGATAGTGGCCCATGGGCCCGTCGCCGCGGCCGGCGCCTCCGCCAGCGCCACGTCGCCCGGCAGGACCACCACGGCGACGCCGCGTTGGCCGATCGCCGTGCGCATGGCCCGGTGCAGGACCTC
The DNA here is from genome assembly GCA_035500775.1 of Acetobacteraceae bacterium. Lineage (GTDB taxonomy): Bacteria > Pseudomonadota > Alphaproteobacteria > Acetobacterales > Acetobacteraceae > DATJWY01. The sequence goes on along the minus strand of DATJWY010000190.1, from coordinate 9,841 downwards.
GGGCATCTGCGCCGGGTTGGTGACCAACTCGGCGAAATGGCTGCACTCCCGGAACAGATCCTGCGGGTGCGTCTCCTGGAAATAGCCGAGCCCGATCTCGGACGATGGGATATGCGCGGCCAGCGCGAGCACCGGCACATGGTTGCGGTGGGCGTCAAACAATCCGTTGATGAGGTGCAGGTTGCCGGGGCCGCAGCTTCCCGCGCAGACCGCCAGTTCCCCGGTCACGGCCGCCTCGGCGCCGGCGGCGAAGGCAGCCACCTCCTCGTGGCGCACGTGCAACCAGTCGATCCGGCCGAGGCGTCGCAGACTGTCGTTGAGGCCATTCAGGCTATCGCCCGTGACGCCCCAGATGCGTTTGACGCCGGCTTGGTTGAGGGTTTCGGCGATCAGATCGGCGATGGTTCTGGGCATGGGCGGTCTCGCTGTCCGGATGAGGCGGATGTTCGGGGTGCCTCGAAGATAGTGACGCGCTGCCTGAGTGACCAATATATGGTACTGTCGTGTTTGATATGAAGAACCGAATACCATGGACATTCGCCACCTCCGCTACTTCGTCGCGGTCGCTGAAGAGCTGCATTTCACGCGCGCGGCGGCCCGGCTGGGGATCCGTCAGCCGCCGCTCAGCCTCCAGATCAAACAGCTGGAGGCGGAGATTGGCGCGCCGCTGTTCCGTCGCCTGTCACGCGGGGTCGAGCTGACCGAGGCCGGCCGGCTGTTCCTTGACGAGGCACGCGCGATCCTGTCCCGGCTGGACTACGCCCTGGTGGACGCCAGGCGCCGGGCGCGGGGGGAATGCGGGCGCATCAGGATGGGCTTCGCCGGCGCGACCTATTTCCAGCCGTTAATTCCGGCCGCCATTCGCGCGTATCGCACCCGCCACCCCGACGTCGTTCTGTCGCCCGAGCAGAGCAACACGCCGGCCCTGATCGCCGGCCTGCATGAAGGCCGCATCGATGTCGCCTTCATCCGCCCGCCGATCGAGCCGGATGCGCGCCTCCGGGTGCTGGATCTGATCGATGAGGAGATGGTCATCGCCGTTCCGGCCGGGCATCCGCTGGACACAGGCGCGCCGCTGCCGCTCGCCGCCCTGGCGACCGAGCCCTTCATCCTGTTCCCGCGGGAGATTGGCCACGGCCTCCATGACAGCATCATCGCGGCCTGTCTCGCGGCGGGATTCACCCCGAAACTGGGACAGGACGCTCCGCAGATCAGTTCGATCATCCCCATGGTCGCGGCAGGGTTCGGCGTATCCGTCGTACCGCGCTCCGTGACCCAGATTCACGCGGATGGCATCGTCTATCGGCCGATCGCGGACGCCGCGCCACGGGCACCGATCAGCCTGGCCTGGCGCAGCGACGATCGCTCGGTCGCCGTCGGGAATTTCATCACGGCCGTCCGCAAACTGGCGCCGTTGGGGACGCCGCCGCGTTCACGGAAAGGCCAGGGCTCCGCCCCAGACCCTCAATAGTTATTACACCGAATGAAGTAATGGGGTCCGGGGCCGTACGGCCCCGGCGGGGTCGAGGGGCAGCGCCCCTCGCCTTACGAGCGGCGGGCGAACAGGCGGCGCCAGACGGGTGCCGGCTCCTCGGGCTCGACCTCGACCTCGGCGATCGGCAGCAACAGCGAGTCGTCGCCGAACGGGAAAAGCACATCCGGCTGGCGCGGCGGGGGCGGCGGCGGCGGCACCTCGGGCACCGGGTCGCGCTTCGGCACGGGCGCAGGCACAGGCGCGGGCTTCGGGGCGGGCGCCGCCGCCCGGAGCGGCGCGGGGGCCGTCGTGGAAGCCGGCACGGGCGCGGCAGGCGCCGGAACAGCCGCTGGCGCAGCCGTGACGGCCGGCGGAGCGACGGCCGCGCGTTGCAGCCGGTAGGCGGCGCGGCACAGCTCGGCCCAGCTCCCGACCTGCGCCGCGAGGGTGCTCGCCTCGGCCTGGGCCACATAACCGTGCATCAGCCCTTCCCGCACCCGCTCCACCCGGCCGGCGGGATGCGCCGCATCCGCCGTCGAGACCCAGAGCAGCGTGGCCGGGCCGAGCCGGCGCAGCGCGTCATGCGCGCGCAGGATCTCCTCCGGCGGCGCCGGCTCGCGCTCGCGATAGACCAGGATCTTCTCGCCGGCCGCGATCACCTGCAGCAGCCGCCGGCGCAGGACGGCGAGCCGCCGCATCTCCCGCTCCGCCAGATCCCCCGGCTCGATCTCCCCCTCATGCCACAAGGTGCGGAAGAGAATGCCGAGGCGCGGCTCCTCCAGCAGATATTCGCGGGTGGCCTCGAACAGCCTCATCCGCAGGCCGGACGCCTCGGGCAAGCCGTCGAACCCGCTCTCCAGCGCCGCCAGCAGGGCGCTGAGCGGCATCACCGCGTCACGCAGCAGGCCGAACGAATGCACGCCGAACGCCGCCTGCACCGCGCCGAACTCGCCATCCCAGCCCAGGCTCTCGAAGCCGAGCAGCAAGGCGGCATCGCTGGCCGGACCGTCGCCGGCCGGCGCGGCGACACCAGCCCCGGGAGCCCCTGACATGGCCGGCACCGGGAACGGCGCCGCACCCTCCAGGGGCGCGAAGGACAGGTGATGAACGGCGAGAGCGAGCAGGCGCGTGTCGTTATTGCCCTCGAACACCTCCGAAGGCGGAAGCGCGTCCGGGAGGCTGAAGACAATGCGCAACCGGCTCTCCCCCGCGATCATCTCCCAAGGCATCCAGCAGGAGAAGGAGGACTCGCCGCCATTGGTGACGGCGAAGCGCGCGAGCGGCCGGCCGTTCAGCGTGACGTTGAGGCGCTGGAGGTTCCGCGAGCCCTGCCTGAGCAACGGCGTGAAGCTGAAGCGCAGCGCATACTCGCCGGGCACGGTCGGTGCGGCCACGGACAGCGCACTCTCCCGGCCAAGCGTCCAGATATGGTCCTGCTCCTGAGACGACCAGCCATATCCCTCGAATTCATAGGCATTTCCGGTGCGACTGAAATCGATCGCCAATTGCGTCAATGACTCGGCCATCAAAACGTCCTCCAGGCTCACGCAAGCAATGGCGCAGCAGGGGGACTCTAGGCAAGAGCGATGGACAGGCTATCGGTGGCTTCCGCACCCGAAGCGGTTTGTTTTGTAAATATTTTTCATGATTTACAAACTGACACGTTCAATCGCCACAGGATTGTTGCCTGCAATGCAGCATATTCACTGGAACAGGAAACCGTCTTGTGAACTATTGACGGCTCTTTGATCTTTGGAAGGAATGCCCGATGCCCCCGCAGACCCCGCAGGTTCATGCCCCGGAAGGCCGGCCGACCGAAACCACCCATCAGCCGGACAACACGCCGCGCGCCGAAACCGCCGCATGCGAGACCACGTGCCCGCCGCGCCGGATCTATACCAGCGATGGCTGCGGTGGAGCGATGGTGATCGTGTTCCGGTAATACCAACAGTTGGGGGTCTGAGGCCTCAAGGCCCCGTCGTGCGTAGGCACGCCTGCGCGTGTCGTGCGTAGGCACGCCTGCGCGTGACGGGGGTACAGGGGGCAAAGCCCCCTGGTCTTGAATCGGCCAAGACGTGTGGACGCCGGATCACTCGTCCGGCTTGAGATCCCGCGCCACGTCCGGCGAATGCAGCAGTTCGTCGATATGCATGGCGTATTCGAGCGCCGTATCCGGCTGAAACGACAGATCCGGCACCTGCCGCAGCCGCAGCACATGCGCGATCTGCCCGCGTAGAAATGGCGCCGCCCGCCGCAGCGCCGGCAGCAACGCCTCCACGTCCGGCCGCCCGAGCCGCGCCACGAAGACCGTCGCGTGCTTGAGGTCCGGGCCAACCCGCACCTCGGTGACGGTGATATGCTCCCCTGCCAGTTCCGGGTCGCGGAACTCGGTGCGGGCGAAGACCTCGGCGAGAACGTGGCGGACTTCCTCCGCCACGCGCATCTGCCGCTGGCTCGGGGCGCGGGCGCCGCCATGCGCGTGCTTCCCCGCCCCGCCCTCCTCCTGGCCGCCGCCCCGGCGGCCGCCCTGGCGGGGGGCGCCGCTGGAACCGGCGTCCCGCGTCATGCGGGGACGAGCTCCGACTCGTAGCACTCGACCACGTCGCCCTCTCGGATATCCTGATACCCGGCGAAGGAGAGGCCGCACTCATAGCCGCGCGCGACTTCCTTGACGTCATCCTTGAAGCGCTTGAGCTGGCCGAGTTCGCCCTGGTGGATCACCACGCCCTCGCGCAGCAGGCGCACGCCGCAGCCTCGCTTGACCACGCCCTCGGTGATCATGCAGCCCGCGACCTTGCCGGCCTTGGTGATGTCGAACACCTTGCGGATCTCGGCATAGCCCAGGAACTTCTCCCGGTACTTCGGCGAGATCTTGCCGCGCACCATCTGCTCGATGTCATCCGCCACCTGGTAGATGATCGAATAGTAGCGGATATCGACGCCCTCGCGCTGCGCCAGATCCCGCGCCTGCGACGTCGCGCGGACATTGAAGGCGACGATCACCGCGTTGGACGCCTTGGCGAGCTGCACGTCGCTCTCGGTGATCTGGCCGACGCTCGCGAGCAGGACGCGGACCTTGACCTCCTCGTGCTCCAGTTTGAGCACGGTGGCCTGGATCGCCTCGGCGCTGCCCTGCACGTCTGCCTTGACCAGCACCGCGACTTCCTTCTGCGCGCCGGCGGCAATGCGGGCGAGCATCTGGTCGAGCGTGCCGCGCGCGGCGGTGGCGCCGGCAGCAGCCTTGTCGCGCAGCTTGCGCTGGCGGAACTCGCTGATCTCGCGCGCCCGGGCCTCGTTCTCCACCACCACGAAAGGCTCGCCGGCCGAAGGCACGCCGTCGAGGCCAAGGATCTCGACCGGGGTCGAGGGCTCGGCGGTCTTGATCTGGCGGCCCTTGTCGTCGAGCATCGCGCGCACGCGGCCCCATTCGGCGCCGGCCACCACGATGTCGCCCTGCTTCAGCGAGCCCTTCTGCACCAGCACGGTCGCGACCGGGCCGCGGCCACGATCGAGCCGGCTTTCCACCACCGTGCCTTCGGCGATGCGGTCCGGATTGGCGCGCAGGTCCAGGATCTCGGCCTGGAGCATGATCGCCTCTTCCAGCTTGTCGAGACCCATGCGCTTGGTCGCGGAGACTTCCACGTCCTGCGTCTCGCCGCCCATCTCCTCGACGACGATCTCGTGCTGGAGCAGTTCCTGACGCACCCGGTTCGGGTTGGCGTCGTGCTTGTCCATCTTGTTGATGGCGACGATCAGCGGCACGTTCGCCGCACGGGCGTGCTGGATCGCCTCGATCGTCTGCGGCATCACGCCGTCATCCGCCGCCACCACCAGGACAACGACATCCGTCACCGACGCGCCGCGGGCGCGCATGGAGGTGAAGGCCTCGTGGCCCGGCGTGTCGATGAAGGTGATCTTCTGACCCGACGGCATCGTCACCTGATAGGCGCCGATATGCTGGGTGATGCCGCCGGCCTCGCCCGCCGCCACGTCGGTCGCGCGGAGCGCGTCGAGCAGCGAGGTCTTGCCGTGATCGACATGGCCCATGATGGTGACGACCGGCGCGCGCGGCAGCAGTTCCGTATCCGTGTCCGCCGTCCCCTCGATGCCGATCTCGACATCGCTCTCCGAGACGCGGCGGGCGCGGTGGCCGAATTCCTGCACCACCAGCTCGGCCGTATCGGCGTCCAGCGACTGCGTGATGGTCGCCATCACGCCCATCTTCATCAGCGCCTTGATCACGTCGCCGGCGCGCGCCGCCATACGGTTGGCGAGCTCCTGCACCGTGATGGCATCCGGCAGGACCACGTCGCGAACGACGCGGACCTGGTCGGAGCGCAGGCGCTCAAGCTCGGCCTGCCGCCGCTCGCGCTCGCGCTGACGGCGGACGGAGGCCAGGCTGCGGGTCTTCTCGTCCTCGCCCTCGATCGCGGCCCGCACGTCGATGCGGCCAGCGCGACGGCCCTCGCCCGGGGCCTTCTTCGGCGCGGGCACGACGGGCTTGCGCGCCGGCATCGGCGTGCCAGGACGACGGACGGGGCGCGCGGCCTCTTCCTCTTCCTCGCGGCCGGTGCGCAGGCGCAGAGTCTCGGCGGGAGTGCCGGGAGCGGCCGGCGCGGCGGGACGGCCCGCGGGCGCGGCTGCCGCCGGGCGACGAACCTCGGGCCGCGCCGGCGCCGGACGGCCGGCGGTGACGGGCGCGCGGGCCGTGGACGGCGCCGCGGCGGGCTGCGCGGCGGCGAGCGCCGCGGCTTCCTCGGCGGCCTTGCGGGCCTCTTCCTCGGCGGCCTTGCGCGCCTCTTCCTCTACGGCGCGGCGCGCCTCTTCCTCGGCGGCCTTGCGGGCCTCCTCCTCACGCCGCCGCGCTTCCTCGGCGGCGGAGAGGATCATGATCTTTTCCTGCTCGCGCCGTTCCGCCTCGCGCCGCGCCGCCTCGGCGCGCTGCTCGACGAGAACGCGCTGACGGGTCGCCAACTCGTTCGCGGTCAGGCCACGGCCAGCGGCCGAGCCACGGCCGCCCTGCTGGCCGCCGCGCTGCCCGCCGCCACCACCGCCGCCGCCACCGCCGCTACCGGACGGCGCGGGACCGGGCGTGCCCGGCGCGCGCTTCTTGCGCACTTCAACCTGGACCACCTTCGAACGACCGTGGCTGAAGCTTTGCCGCACGGACCCGGCATCGACGGTGCGACCCAGCTCCAAACGGCCGGCCGGCCGCAGCGAGAGACGCCCCTTACCCTGGTCCTGATCGTTGCTGCCTTCGCTCATTCACCTGCCCGTTCGCTCAGTGGCCGCCCAGCGATGCCGGCCAGCCGTTCAGTCTCGACGATCAGCGTCTCGGCCAGTCGGCCGGGCGCGATCGCCACATGCACCACACGGTCACGGCCAAAGGCCGCGCCCAATTGTTCCGCCGGCAGTGGTGTCACCACCGGCACGTCGCGCGCCCCTGAAAGCAGCCGCGTCCGCTCATCCACGCTGCCATCCGCCGCCTGCACCACCAGGGCCGCACGACCGGAAACCAGCCATTCGCGCGCTTTCGCGAACCCCGAAACCGCTTGCCCGGCACGGCGGGCGAGACCAAGCGTGTCGGCTATTCGCCGGACGAGCCCCGCCTGCAACATGAAGGATAGATCGGGGGGCACGGTGACCGGGCCACGAGCAGCGCGCGCGAAGGCGCCTCGGGCACGCGCGGTTTCTATCACATCCCCCCGCGCGCTCAACCATATTCCCCGTCCTGGCAGACGCGCGGCGAGATCAGGCACGAGAACACGGTCGGGACCGACGACGAAGCGGATCATGCGCTCCCGCTCGCCCCGCTCCCGCGTGACGACGCATCGGCGCAGCGGACCCCGCTCCTCCGCCTCGCTATCCTCTATATGGGGAACCTGGTCAGGCGTTGGAAGCCTCCCCCGCCGAATCGGTCCCCTCGGCCTCGGCGTCGTCCACCCCGGCTTCGTCCACCCCGGCTTCGAGTTCGCCGTCCTCGGCTTCCACCGCCTCCGCGTCCACCTCGCCGTCATCCATGGCGGCTTCCCCGGCCGTGGCCGCATCCTCCGGCACGTCATCACCGAACCAGTGGGCGCGCGCCGCCATGATGACCTGGTTCGCCGTCTCCTCGTCCATCGCGTCGCGGCCGAGAATGTCGATCAGCTCATCGGAAGCGAGATCGGCGAGATCGTCGAGCGTCTTCACGCCCTTCTCGCCAAGGGTGAGCAGCATTTGCGGCGTCAGCACCTCGATCGCGGCGAGGTCGTCCTCGACGCCGAGCGCGCGGCGCTTCTCGGTCAGCTCCTCGTCGCGCCGCACCAGGAACGTCTCGGCGCGACGGATCAGCTCATCGGCGACCGCGTCGTCGAAGCCCTCGATATCGGCGAGTTCCTCCGGCGGAATGTAGGCGAGTTCCTCGATGGTGTTGAAGCCTTCCGTCACCAGCAGGCCGGCAATGACGTCATCGACATCCAGCGCCTCGACGAACAGGCCGGTGCGGCGGCGGAACTCTTCCTGACGGCGCTCGCTCTCCTCCGCCTCGGTGAGGATGTCGATGTCCCAGCGGGTCAGCTGGCTCGCCAGCCGCACATTCTGGCCACGGCGGCCGATGGCGAGGCTGAGCTGCTCGTCCGGCACCACCACCTCGACGCGCCCGGCCTCCTCGTCCATCACCACCTTGCTGACCTCGGCCGGCGCCAGCGCGTTGACGACGAAGGTCGCGGCCTGCGGCGACCAGGGGATAATGTCGATCTTCTCGCCTTGCAACTCCTGCACCACCGCCTGCACGCGCGAGCCGCGCATGCCGACGCAGGCGCCGACCGGATCGATCGAACTGTCGCGCGAGATCACCGCCATCTTGGCGCGGCTGCCCGGATCGCGGGCCACGGCCTTGATCTCGATGATGCCGTCGTAGATCTCCGGCACTTCCTGCGCGAACAGCTTGGCGAGGAAGGCGGGATGCGTGCGCGACAGGAAGATCTGCGGCCCGCGCGTCTCCTCGCGCACGTCATAGATATAGGCGCGCACGCGGTCGCCATTGCGGAAGCTCTCGCGCGGGATCAGCTCGTCGCGGCGCAGCAGCGCCTCGGCGCGGCCGATCTCCACCATCAGGTTGCCGTATTCCGTGCGCTTGACCACGCCGTTGACGATCTCGCCGACGCGATCCTTGAATTCGTCGTACTGCCGCCGGCGCTCATATTCGCGCACGCGCTGCACGATCACCTGCTTGGCGGTCTGCGCGGCGATGCGGCCGAAATCGATCGGCGGCAGCGGATCAACGATGTATTCGCCGACATTGATCTCCGGCTTGAACTTGCGGGCGATGTGAACGGGGATCTGCGTGTCCTCGTTCTCCGCCGTCTCCACCACCTCGGTCCAGCGGGAGAGGCGGACCTCGCCGGTCTTGCGGTCGATGGTGGCGCGGATGTCCTTCTCGTGCCCGTACTTGGCGCGGCCGGCTTTCTGGATCGCCTGCTCCATCGCCTCCAGCACTTCCTCGCGGTCGATCGATTTCTCGCGCGCGACGGCGTCGGCGACGAGAAGCAGTTCGGGGCGGGAAACGGCGGTGTCCATGGCAACCTCTTAAGAGACGTGGCTTACGCCCGGCTTATGATGTCGGTGAAGGCCGGGGCCTTCGCCTCCGCTCAGTGCGGCAATGTGGTGTTGGCCGTCGCTTCAATCAGCGCATCGGTGAGCACGAGACGCGCGCGCCGGAGATCGACGAGCGGCAGCGCGACTTCCTCGCCGTCCTCGAGACGCATGCGCGCATGCGTCTCGTCCGCGCCGAGCACGGTGCCGACGAAGCGCTTGCGCCCGTTCAGCGGCACGATCAATTCGGCGCGAGCGAGATGCCCGGCGAAACGATTCCAATCCTTTACCCGGGTCAGCGGCCGGTCGATGCCGGCGGAACTGACCTCGAGCGTCCAGGCGCCGGGGATGGGATCATCGACGTCCAGCACGGCGCCGACGGCGTGGCTGATCGCCTCGCAATCATCGACGCCGATCTGCTGCCCGTCGGCGCGATCGGCCATGATCTGGATGGTCGGACGCTCGCGCCCGAGCACGGCGACGCGCACAAGCTCATAGCCCATGTCGGTGAGCGTCGGCGCCACCATGGCGGCGATGCGGCCTTCGAGGCCAGTGTGGTTCGGCAGATCTTTGACCAAAACAAAAAAGGCGGCCCGTGAAGGCCACCCCCCGATGCGTGCGGAAGATGTTTGTGTGATGGGCAACATAGGCGTGGGGGGTAGAGTTTGCAAGCACGACCGCGCCGGGGCGCGAGCGGGCCTCACCCTGCCATCGCCCCCTTCCGCGCCCGCAGCCACACCGCGATCGCCAACGCCCCGGAGACGGCGATGGCGGCGGCGAGGAAGATCGGCGCAT
>DATJWY010000189.1:0-7725 GCA_035500775.1 Acetobacteraceae bacterium | reverse complement strand
CCCTGGACCCGCTGGGGCTTAAGTAATGGATTCCAAAGGCTTGCCTTTGGCGGGGTCCAGGGGCAGCGCCCCTGGCCTTGCTTCTCCTCCATGGACATCAACGCCGCTCCGCCCCACTCTTGGCCGGATCGAACGCCGCCCGCACCGCTTCGCCGATGAAGATCAGCAGTGTCAGCGTCGCGCCGAGCACCACGAAGGCGGTGATGCCGAGCCAGGGCGCCTGCACATTGGTTTTGCCCTGTGCCACCAGTTCGCCGAGCGAGGGCGAGCCGGGCGGCAGGCCGAAGCCCAGGAAATCCAGGCTCGCCAGCAGGGTGACGGAGCCGGACAGGGTGAAGGGCAGGAAGGTGAGGATGGCGGTCAGCGCATTGGGCAGGATGTGCCGCGCCATAATCGCGTGATCCGACACGCCGAGCGCCTTTGCGGCCCGCACGTAATCGAGCGTCCGGCCACGCAGGAACTCGGCCCGCACCACGCCGGTGAGCTGCATCCAGGAAAACGCCAGCAGGAACCCCAGCAGCACCCAGAAGCTCGGGGTGATGACGCTGCCGAGGATGATGAGCAGATAGAGCAGCGGCATGCCGTTCCAGATCTCGATGAAGCGCTGGAACAGGAGATCGGTGAGGCCGCCGTAATAGCCCTGCACCGCGCCGGCGGCGATGCCGAGGGCGGAGGAAAGCGCGGTGAGGGCGAAGCCGAACAGGATGGAGACGCGGAAGCCGTAGATCACCCGCGCCAGCACGTCCCGCCCCTGGTCATCCGTGCCGAGCGGGTTGCGCCGGGTGGGTGGCGAGGGCGCGGGCGTCGGCAGGTTGCGCACCGAGGTGTTGTAGCTGAACGGGATCGCCGGCCAGATCATCCAGCCCTTCGCGCGGATCGCGTTTTGCACGTCAGGGTCGGTGTAGTCCGCGTCCGTCGGCAGGAAATCAGGGCCGAACGTGTCCTCGCTGTAGTCCCGCAAGACCGGCACGTACCAATGGCCGTCGAAATGGATCAGCAGCGGCCGGTCGTTCGCGACGAATTCGGCGAACAGGCAGAAGGTAAACAGCGCGGTGAAGATCCAGAGCGACCAGAAGCCGCGCCGGTGCGCGCGGAAGGTCGCGAGACGGCGGCGGGTGAGCGGCGCGAGCGTCATCACCGCGCCTCGAAATCGATGCGCGGATCGACCAGCGTGTAGAGCAGGTCGCCGGCGATTTGCAGCACCAGGCTGAGCAGCGTGTAGATGTAAAGAATGCCGAAGATCACGGGATAATCCCGCTGGATCGCGGACTCGAAGCCGAGCAGCCCCATGCCGTCGAGCGAGAACACGATCTCCACCAGAAGGCTGGAGGAGAACAGGATGGAGAGGAAGGCAGCGGGGAAGCCGGCGACGATCAGCAGCATCGCGTTGCGGAAGATGTGGCCGTAGAGCACCTGCCGTTCGCTCGCGCCCTTGGCGCGCGCGGTGACGACGTATTGCTTGCGGATCTCTTCCAGGAAACAGTTCTTGGTCAGGATGGTGAGGCTCGCGAAGCCGCCTGCCACCAGCGCGAGAGTCGGCAACACGATGTGCCAGGCATAGTCGGCGATGCGCGCCGGCCAGGACCAGGCTTCCGCGCCGGGCGTCGTCAGGCCGCGCAGCGGGAACCACTGCACGAAGGAGCCGCCGGCGAACAAGACGACGAGCAGGATGGCGAACAGGAAGGACGGCACGGCGTAGGCGACGAGCACCACCGCGCTGGTCCCGAGATCGAAGCGGCTGCCATCCCGCACCGCCTTGGCGATGCCGAGCGGGATGGAGACGAGATAGACGAGCAGCGTGGACCACAAACCGAGCGAGATGCTGACGGGCAATCTTTGTCCGATCAGCTCCAGAACCGAGCCGTTGCGGAAGAAGCTGTGGCCGAGGTCGAATGTCAGGTAGCCGCGCAGCATCTGCCAGAAGCGGGTGAGCGGTGGCTTGTCAAAGCCGAACATGCGGCGGATGTCCTCCACCACATGCGGGTCCAGGCCTTGCGCGCCGCGATAGCCGGAGGGGGTTCCCGCTTCCGGGCCGGCGATGCCGCTCACCTGCGCGGCGGCGCTGCCGCCACGGCCGCGCAACTCGGCCACCATCTGCTCCACCGGGCCGCCGGGGGCGAACTGCACCACGGCGAAGTTGATCGCGATGATGCCGAAGAGCGTGGGAATCAGCAGCAGCAGGCGGCGGAGGAGGTAGGGGCCCATGGGTCAGGCGCCATAAGGGGGAGGCTGTAAGGCCAGGGGCGTTGCCCCTGGACCCCACCAAAGGCGTAGCCTTTGGAATCCGTTTATTTTCCTCGTTTCCGATGCTGGCGGGGAAAAGGGATTGGTTTCCAAAGGCCCCCGGCCTTTGGCGGGGTCGAGGGGCGGCGCCCCTCGCCTTGCCTTTTGGAAACCTTGCCTCACTTCGCCCACCACGTATCCAGGTTGAAGCCTTCGCGGAACGGGATGCCGGGCTCGGCGAAGCGGTCCCACCAGGCGACGTTCCAGGTCTGGCTGTGCCAGTTGGGCACCGCGTAGAAGCCCCAGAGCAGCACGCGGTCGAGCGCGCGCGCGGCGGTGCGCAGGCTCGCACGGTCGGGGGCGTTCACCACTTTCTCCACCAGCGCGTCCACGGCCGGATCGCACACGCCCATCAGGTTCATCTCGCCGGATGTGCGGGCGCTGGCACAGGACCAGTAATCGCGCTGCTCGTTGCCGGGCAGGTCGCCTTCCGGGAAACCGGTCAGAGTCATGTCGTAATCGTAATTGTCCATCATGTGCTGGTATTGCGCCGGATCGACCGTGCGCACCGACACATCGATGCCGAGCTTCCGCAGCGTCTCCGCATAGGGCAGCGCGACGCGTTCGTAGCTCGGATCGGGCAGCAGGAAGGTGAAGCGCATCGGCTGGCCGTTCCGATCGACCAGCGCGCGATCCTTCACGCTCCAGCCGGCCTGTTTCAGCAGCGCGAGGGCCGCGCGCAGCTGCGGGCGGTTGTTGCCGGAGCCGTCGGTGACCGGCAGCGTGTAGGGCTGCGTGAACAATTCGGGCGGCAAGCGGTCGCGGAACGGGGCGAGCAGCTTCAACTCCTCCGCGTCCGGCAGGCCGGTCGCCGCCAGATCGCTGTTGCTGAAATAGCTGAGCGTGCGGGTATAGGCGCCGTAGAACAGCGTCTTGTTCATCCACTCGAAATCGAAGGCGAGCGTCAGCGCCTCCCGCACCCGCCGGTCCTGGAACGGCGCGCGACGGGTGTTCATGGCGAAGCCCTGCATGCCGGTCGGCAGATGGTGGCGGATCTCGGCGCGGCGCACGCGGCCATCGCGCGCCGCCGGGAAATCGTAGCCGGTCGCCCAGTTGCGGGCGATGTTCTCCATGCGGATGTCGATCTGCCCGGCCTTGAACGCCTCCATGGCGACGGTGGCGTCGCGGAAATACTCGACCTTCACGCGGTCGAAATTCTCCGTGCCGTGGGCGATCGGGAGATCGCGCGCCCACCAGTCCGGCCGGCGCGCATAGACGATCTCGCGGCCGAAATCGACGCGCTCGATGCGATACGGGCCGGAGCCCGGCGGGATGTCGGTGAGCGGCGCGGTGAAATCGCGGCCGGCGAACCAGTGTTTAGGCAGCACCGGCAGCTCGCTGATGTCGAGCGGCAATTGCCGGTTCTGGCTGGAGCTGAAATGGAACACGACGCGGTGCGGGTTCTCCACCGTCACGTCGCGCACATCGGCGAAGGCGACGCGAAAGCTTGGGCGGCCCTGGGTGCGCAGCGTGGTGAAGGTCCAGGCGACATCCTCGGCGGTGACCGGCGTGCCGTCCGAGAAGCGCGCTTCCGGCCGCAACTCGAAGGCGATGGAGAGCCGGTCGGGCGCAAGTTCCACCGATTTCGCCAAATGCCCATAGGCGGTGGCCGCCTCGTCGGCCGAGGGCGTGAGCAGGCTTTCCCAGACATGGCCGATGCCGGAGCCGGCGGTGGAACTGCCGACATAGGGCACCCAGACGGCGAACAGCCCGGCACCCGAGGTGCCGCGAACGATGAACGGATTGAGGCTGTCGAAACTACCCAGGCTGGCGACGGTGATCGTGCCGCCCTTGGGCGCATCCGGATTCACATAAGGCAAGTGAGCGAACCCGGCGGCCAACCGAGGCTCCCCGAGCACCGCGAGGGCATGCGACGGCTCGGCCCGCGCGGCGCCGACAAAGCCCGCCATCGCCATGCCAAAAAGGACAGCGCGCATTTTGGTGTTCCGCCAAGTAAAGGGTTTCCAAAGGGCTTGGCCCTTTGGTGGGGTTGCCAGGGGCGAAGCCCCTGGCGGCATGTCACCCCCGCAGCGCCTCCACCGCGAGCGGTAACAACGCCGGGTCGCCGACCGCGAGGGTCCGTGCCACTCCTTCGGGATTGAGCTTCCGTCCCTCCCAGTCGGTAACTCGCCCGCCGGCGCCTTCCACGACCGGCACCAGCGCCGCCCAGTCCCAGACCTTCATGTCCGCTTCGGCGACGATGTCGATCTGCCCGAGCGCCAGCAGCCCGTAGGCGTAGGAATCGCCGCCCCAGGAGGTGCGGTTCACCGCGCCCTGCAGGCGCTGCCAGCGCGGCCAAGGATCGCCGGCCAGCATTTCGGGCGAGGTGCAGGAGAGTTCCGCCGCGGCCAGCGTGTCGCAGCGCCGTGCGCCCGGCGCGCCGCCGAAACCGCCTTGGAACAGGGTCGGGCGGCCGAGGCAGCCGGTCCATCGTTCGCCGGTGACCGGCTGGTCGATGATGCCGAGGATCGGCGTATCACCATCCATCAGGGCGATGAGGATGGTGAAGCTCGGGCGGCCGGTGATGAAGGCGCGGGTGCCGTCGATCGGGTCCAGCACCCAGCGGAACCGCGCGTCCGGCCGGTCGAGGCCGAATTCCTCGCCGAGGATGCCGTGTTCCGGGAAGCGTTCGCCGAGCAGGGCGCGCATCGCCTGCTCCGCGCCGCGGTCGGCGACCGTGACCGGGCTTTCATCGCCCTTGAGATCGGCGGCGATGCCGCTGCGGAACAAGGGGCGGATCACCGCCCCGGCCGCGTCGGCCGCCGCGTGCGCCGCCGCGATCAGCGTATCCGGGTGCGGCATTGCCGGGTCCGTCCAGATCGAGGCGGTGTCGGCGACGAGATCGATGGAGTTTGGCACTGTTCTTTTCTTTACCGGGTGCGGCTTATGGTTTCGCGGCCGGTGTGGCCGGCGAGGCGGGTGAAGCTGGCGCGGCGGCGGGGGCCTCGGCCGCGGGGAGCGGCTCCGGCGTGTGCGACAGGGTGCGCAGATAGGCGATCACATCCGCGCGCTGCTTGTCGTTGTCGATGCCGGCGAAGCTCATCTTGGTGCCGGGCGCGAAGTCGCGCGGCGAATGCAGCCACTGGTTCAGGTCCTCGTAGGTCCAGGGACCGGATTTGCCTTGCAGCGCGCTGGAATAGCTGAAGCCGGCGACGCTCGCGCGCGCGCGGCCGATGACGCCGTAGAGATCGGGGCCGACCTTGGCGGCGCCGCCCTCGTTGAAATTATGGCAGGCGGCGCAGAGCTTTTTCGTTGTCGCCTCGCCCGCCGCCGGATCGGCGCTGGCGAGCAGCGGGCCGATCGGCGCCAATGGCTTCGGCGCCTCCGGTTGCGCGGCGGGCGCGGGCCCGCTTTCGATCTTCAGCACCGATTTCTCGGGATGCTCGGGATGCACGGTGATGTCAGCGATCAGGCCGGCGACGCCGAAGGCGATGCCCGCCGTCAGGACGGCGGCGAACACCTTGTTGATTTCCATGGAATCCATAGACCGCATCCCCCTCGCACGATCGCGCCGGATCGGCCGTTGCGCGGTCCCCGGCGTCTACCTATGGTGCCTGTCAGCTTAGGGAAACGGCTCGACGCCCACAACCCGGCCCGATCAACCCGCTCGGATGCCCTTGCCCCCCATGAATCCCATTGTTGTTATCCCTGCCCGCATGGCCTCCACCCGGCTGCCGGGCAAGCCGCTTGCCGATATCGCCGGCAAGCCGATGATCCTGCATGTGTTGGAGCGGGCGTTGGAGGCCGGGATCGGTCCCGTCGCCGTCGCCTGTTCCGAGCCCGAGGTGGCCGAGGTGGTGCGCGGCGCCGGCGGCACGGCGGTGTTGACCGACCCCGCCCTGCCCTCCGGCTCCGACCGCGTGCACGCGGCGCTGGGCGTGCTCGACCCGGAGGGCGCGCACGATATCGTCGTCAATCTGCAAGGCGACCTGCCGGCGATCCCGCCCGCGCAATTGCGGGCCGTGGCCGCGGCGCTGGCGGACACGGCTGTCGATATCGCGACCCTGGTGGCGCCGATCGAGACCGAGGAAGAGGCGGCGCTGTCTTCCGTGGTGAAGGCGGCCTGCGCGTTCGGGGATGACCGTGCCACCGCGCCGGCGCTGTATTTCTCGCGTGCCGCCGTGCCGAGCGGGGCCGGGCCGCTCTGGCACCATATCGGTATTTACGCCTATCGCCGGGCCGCGCTCGCCCGCTTTGTCTCCCTGCCGGAAAGCCCGCTGGAGCGCCGGGAGAAGCTCGAGCAGTTGCGCGCGCTGGAAGCCGGCATGCGCATCGTCTGCGCCCGGGTGGATCACGCGCCGTTCGGCGTTGATACGCCGGATGATCTGGAGCGGGCGCGGCAGGCCCTCGCCGCGATGGCGGCCGCGGCGTCGTGATCGCGTTTCAGGGCCGGCCGGGGGCGTATTCCGACCTCGCCTGCCGTACCGCCTATCCCGGCCAGCCGACCCTGCCGTGCGACACGTTCGAGCAGGCGATCGACGCGGTGCGCAGCGGCCTCGCCGACCTCGCCATGTTGCCCTGCGAGAACAGCCTGGCCGGGCGGGTGCCGGACATCCATTCGCTGCTGCCGGATAGCGGGCTCTACATCGTCGGCGAGCATTTCCAGCGGGTGGAGCACGCCCTGCTTGCGCCGCGTGGCGCCAGCATCAAGGGCTTGCGGCGCGCGCATTCGCACGCGGTGGCGCTCGGCCAGGTGCGGCGCGTGCTGCGTGAGCTCGGGCTGAAGCCGGTCGTGGAGGCGGATACCGCCGGCGCGGCGCAGCTCGTGGCCGAATGGGGCAACGAGGAGGACGCGGCGATCGCCTCGCCCCTCGCCGCCGAGATCTACGGCCTCGACGTCCTGCGGCGGAACGTGGAGGACGCGCCACACAACACCACCCGCTTCTACGTCACCGCCCGCGCGCCGCAGACGCCGCCGCCGGAAACGCCGGACCTGATGACGACGTTCATCTTCCGCGTCCGCAACGTGCCGGCCGCGCTCTACAAGGCGCTCGGCGGGTTCGCGACCAACGGTGTGAACATGATGAAGCTGGAAAGCTACATGCTGGGCGGGCAGTTCACCGCGACGCAGTTCCTCTGCGACGTGGCGGGGCACCCGGAACAACCGGCGTTGCGGCTGGCGTTCGAGGAGCTTGCCTTTTTTTCGCGGGAAATTCGGATCCTGGGGGTTTATCCGCAGTCGGGATTTCGGCGCGGCCTGGTTCCGGCTTCCGGGCCGGAGGGGCTTTGACCGGGCGGCCCGGCAGGCAGACCCCCGCGGCAATCGCCGCTCTGGCCGTTCTCGTTTCTTGCTCCATCCGTTGCGGCTTCGTGACCGGCATCATGCCGGACGCACTGTTCTATGATGCGGCCATCACGTACACGCTGGGGCACAACGAGGGCTCCGCCCTCGACCCGCTGGGGCCTTGAGGCCCCAGACCCCCGACATTTAAGTAACGGATT
>DATJWY010000188.1:0-11012 GCA_035500775.1 Acetobacteraceae bacterium | reverse complement strand
AGCGAGCCCGCGCGCCGCGCACTCAACGCCTGGATTCGTTCGGCACCGAGGACCTACCCGAGCCTGGTCGGCCATGTCATCGACGACGACGCGGCGCTCGCCGTGCCGATGAAAGGCGACGAGATCTGGTGCGCCGGCTGCACCGCTGATGGCGTCCACCCGAACCAGAGCGGCATGCAACGCCTCATCCCCCTGGTCCAGGCCGCGATCGCGGCCGGCACCCTCCACTGAGACGCGCCGCCGGCCGCTGATCTCGCAACCCGAAGCGGGTGCTGTGCGGAATAACCCCGCCCCACCCGCTCGCGCAGATTGACCGCGCCCGGCCCGGTTTCTAGCTTGCGGGCAAATGTCCGCACCCCAGCAAACCGCCCCGCTCTCCCCCCTCCCGAAGGCCTGGCCCTTCGAGGAGGCGAACCGCCTCGCCACCCGCATCGCGGAGCTGGCCAAACCGGAGGCGCTGTTCGAGACCGGCTACGGCCCCTCCGGCCTGCCGCATATCGGCACGTTCGGCGAGGTCGCCCGCACCTCCTGGATCCGGCACGCCTATACGGCGCTGACCGGCCGCCCCTCCCGCCTGCTCGCCTTCAGCGACGACATGGACGGGCTGCGCAAGGTGCCGGACAACGTGCCGAACCGGGACATGCTGAAGCAGCATCTCGGCAAGCCGCTGACCCGGATTCCCGACCCGTTCGGCACGCATGAGAGCTTCGGCCACCACAATAACGCGCGGCTGCGCTCCTTCCTCGACAGTTTCGGCTTCGCCTACGAATTCGCCTCCGCCACCGACTACTACGCCTCCGGCCGGTTCGACGCGGCGCTCCGCCGCGTGCTGGAGGTGCATGACGAGATCGTCGCCATCATCCTGCCCACGCTCGGGGCGGAGCGGCGCGCCACCTACTCGCCGATCCTGCCGGTCCACCCGAAGACCGGGCAGGTGATGCAGGTCCGCATCGAGAAGGTCGATCCCGATGCCGCCACCGTGGTCTGGACCGACGATGACGGCGAGCGGTTCGAGACGCCGGTAACGGGCGGCCACGCCAAGTGCCAGTGGAAGGCCGACTGGGCGATGCGCTGGTATGCGCTCGGCGTCGATTACGAGATGTCGGGCAAGGATCTGATCGACAGCGTCCGCCTCTCCAGCCGCATCTGCGAGGTGCTCGGCGGCCGCCCGCCGGTCACCCTCACTTATGAGCTGTTCCTCGATGAGCACGCGCAGAAGATCAGCAAGTCCAAGGGCAACGGCCTGTCGGTGGAGGAGTGGCTGCGCTACGCCCCGCAGGAGAGCCTGGCGCAGTTCATGTACAACGCCCCGCAGCGGGCGAAGCGGCTGTTCTTCGACGTGATCCCCAAGGCCACGGACGAATACGTGGCCAACGTGGAGAAGGCGGGCGCCCAGGACGACGCGGCGCGGCTCGCCAACCCCGCCTGGCACATCCATGGCGGTGCAGTCCCGCCCGAGGCCGGCAGCCCGGTTCCCTTCTCCATGCTGCTCAACCTCGCGAGCGTGGTGAACGCCGAGACGCCGGACATCCTCTGGGGCTTCATCCGCCGCTATCTGCCGGATGCCTCGCCCGAGTCCACGCCGTTCCTGGCCAAGCTGGTCGATCACGCGATCGTCTATTACCGGGACTTCGTGCGCCCGGCGAAGCAGTACCGCGCCCCGGACGAAACCGAGCGGGCGGCGCTCGCCGACCTCGCCGAGACGCTGCGCGGCCTCGACGTGTTCGCGGATGCCGAGACGATCCAGGGCGTGGTCTATGAGGTCGGCAAGCGGCATCCCTTCCCGGAACTGCGCGCCTGGTTCGGCTGCCTGTATCAGGTGCTGCTCGGCCAGAACGAGGGGCCGCGCTTCGGCGGCTTCGCGGCGCTCTACGGCCTCACCGAGACCATCGCCCTGATCGACGGGGCGCTCACCGGGCCGCATCCGGGGTGGGAGAAGCTGCCCGCGACGAACGGGGCCGGCTGACCACCGTGTCCAAGGGGGTGAAGCGCTGGCTGCGGCACGCGCCGGCCGTGCTCGGCGTCGCGCTGCTGATCGGCGCGATCTATGTCGTGCAACGCGAGTTCCGCCATCTCAAGGTGGCGGACATCGCCCGCGCGCTGGCCGCGATCCCGCGCCGGGACCTGCTGTACTCGGCCGGCTGGACACTCCTCGCCTATGGCGTGCTGACCTTCTACGACAAGCTGGCGACCATCTACGCCCGGCACAAGGTCAGCTTCCGCCGCACCGCCTTCGCCTCGTTCTGCGCCTATGCGCTGTCGCATAATCTCGGCTTCGCGGCGGTTTCGGGTGCCGCGGTGCGCTACCGGCTCTATGCGCATTGGGGGCTGACGCCGCTGCAGATCGGCAAGGTGGTGGCGTTCTGCTCCCTCACCTTCGGCCTCGGCGGCATGGTGCTCGGCGGCCTGATCCTGTTCACCGAGCCGGACGCGGTGCCGTTCTTCGGCACGCATCTGCCGCGCTGGGCGCTGGGCGCCGTCGGCGCCGGGCTGTGGTGCGTCGTCGCCGCCTATGTCACGCTCGCCCGCGTGTTCGGCACCGTCCGCTTCGGCGGGAATGAGGTGCAGTTGCCCGGCTGGCGGATGGCGGTGGTGCAGGTGCTGCTCGCCACCGTCGATGTCGCGGTGACGGCGGCGATCGGCTACGCCCTCGTCTCGCACGCGCACGGCCTCACCTATCCGCGCTTCCTCGCCGTCTATCTCGCCTCCTACACGGCGGGTCTGGTGGCGAGCCTGCCCGGCGGGCTCGGCGTGTTCGACACGGCGATGCTGCTCGGGCTGGAGCCCTATCTCTCGGCGCCGCAGATCCTCGGCGCCGTCGCTGTGTTCCGGCTCTATTATTACGTGATCCCGCTGTTCCTGGCGGGCTCGCTGTTCGCCGGCAACGAGATCCTGCTGCGTGGCCGCACCATGCTGCGCCGGCCAGTGGCGGGCGTGCCGGCCAAACCCTCCCGCCTGCGCTGGAGCGAACCGGATTTCGCCGCCGCCGCCTCCACCGGGGTCGTCGCCCTGTGCGGGGCGATGCTGCTCTCGCTCGGCGTGTTCAATCCGCCGCCCGCCTTTTCCTGGATCGAGCCGGATTTCTTCCAGCTCGTGGCGAATGCCGGCAACTACGTGCCCTCGCTGATCGGCACGGCGCTGATGGTGTTCGCGATCGGCCTCGCGCAGCGTGTGACGCTCGCGTGGGGCGCGACCATCGTGCTGCTGCTCGCCGGCGCCGTCGCCACCTGGATGCAGGACGCGCCGATCTGGGTATCCGGCGTGCTGGTGCTCGCCACCCTGCTGATCGCCCCGTTCCGCGACGCCTATTACCGGCATGCGTGGTTGCTCAGCGGCCCGACCCGCGCCTCGACCATCGTGCCGCTGTTCGGCCTCGCGACCGCGGTGCTCTGGCTCGCCGCCTTCGAGCCGCGGGTGCGCTACCTGGCCGAGACGAGCTGGTGGAAGATCGTGCTCTCGCCGGACGTGCCGAACGGGGTGCGGGCGGCGATGGGGCTTGCCGTGGGCCTCGCGCTGGTGGCGCTCTGGGGCGTGATCCGGCCGGGCAAGGTGGCCTGGCTGCCCTGGGCGGAAGGGCGGTCCCGCTACGCGGCGCTCGGCGCGACGCCGCCGGCCGAGGCGGACGGGCTGGTGCTCGGCGAGGCCGGCCGCGCCGGCATCCCCTTCCGCCGCATCGGCCGGGTGCTGCTCGGCCTCGGCGATCCGGCCGGCTCGGAGAGCGACCGCGTCTCGGCGATCTGGCGGCTGCGCGACCTCGCGGCGCAGGAAGGGCAGGATGCCGCGGTGTGGCAGGCCGGGCCGGAGCTGCTCAAGGTGTACGGCGATCTCGGGCTGACGGCGCTGCCGCTCGGGCCGGATGGAGCGCCGCTACCCGAGGGCTCGAGCGATACGGCCCCGGCCCGCCGCTATCTCTGCTGCGTGGCGGAGCGCGACCTCTCCGTGCTGCTGCCGCTGCTGCCGGCCCTGGCGGGGAATGGGGTGGGGAACTGAGGGAAAGGGAAGGCCAGGGGCTTTGCCCCTGGACCCCACCAAAGGCTAAGCCTTTGGAATCCATTACTTAAATGATTGGGGGTCTGGGGCCTCAAGGCCCCGTCGTGCGCAGGCACGCCTTCGCGTGACGGGTCCAGGGCGGAGCCCTGGTCTTGCCCCCCACCATCATCCCACCGTGGCCGCATCACGGAGGGCCGGTTGCGCGGCAGCCGGGGCAACCGCGCGCGGAGCCGGGAAGCTGCCGTACAGGCAGCGCCCGATTTCCATCCCCAGCTGCCCAACATTCGGCTCCTGGAGCATCGTCGTGTGACTGCCGGGGACGTCCACGATGCGCACCGAGGACGCCCGACGCCGCCAGACAATCAACGGATCGCAGAACTGGATGCGCCGTTCCTGGGAGCGAAAGAACACCGCCTCGCCCGGATAGGAGGGCGGGTTGTAGGCATCAAGGGCGCGCTCGCAGGCGAGGCGGACGCGCTGCAGCACGGGCGGCAGCACCACCCCGGCGCTGTTGCTGAAATCGGGCTGGGACACCAGCGCCTGCCCGCGCGCGCTGCACCGCACTTTCTGCCAGACGAAGCTCAGCATGCCCCGCCCCCCCATCCTCCGGTAGAACTGTCCCAGCCGTCCAAGGCGAAAGCTCAGCCAGGCGAGCGGGGGCAGCGTCCTCGCATGCACGTTGGTGTCGATCAGGCCGAGCAGATCAACAGTCTCGCCGAGGCGGTTCAGGCGCACGGCGATCTCGTAGGCGAGCAGCCCGCCGAACGAATAGCCGAGCAAGGTATAGGGCCCCTCGGGCTGCCGGGCACGGATCAGGCCGATATAGTCGGCGGCCATCTCCTCCACCGTTGCCGACGCCGTCTCGGCAGGGTCAAGACCGCGTGCCTGCAAGGCCTCGATCGGACGGCCGAGGCTATCCAGCCGGCGCAGCAGCGCGTGCCACTCGAATACGTTGCCGTCGATGCTGTGCAGCAGGAACACCGGCCGTCCCTCCCCCGCCCTCAGCAACACCAGAGGAGAATCCCCCTGCCACACCACGCCGCCATCCAGCAGCCGGGCCAGGGCGGCGATGGTGCTGGCATGAAACAGCGTCGCGATCGGCAGGTCGTAGCCGAAAGCTTCGGTGATCTCGGCGCAGATGGCGACCGCCATCAACGAATCCCCGCCGAGCGCGAAGAAATCCTCGTCCACACCGATGCTGCCCACACCGAAAGCGCGGGCCCAGATGGCCTGGAGCACCGCCTCAGTGCCCTGGCCGCTCTTCGCCGCCACCACCGGCGCGGTGCCCGGGCGGAGCGCCGGATGCGCGGCGATGACCTCCAGACAGGCAGGATTACGCAGCGCCTCCCGGTTGCGTACCGGATAGCCGTTGATGATGTCCGTGGCCGCGCGCTCGGAGAGCTTACCGCTATGGGTAGTCGGCAGTTCCGGCGCGTCGATGATCAAGCCCGGCACATGGTCGGCGGAGGCATGCCGCTTGATCTCCCGCCGCAATCGCAGGATCAGCGCGCTGGTCAGCGCGACCCCCGGGCTGAGAACGACGAACAGAACCATCCGGCTCCCGGCCGGGGTGTCGGGTAATGCCTGCTCGACCGCCATGGCCTCGACCAGTTCCGGCACGTCCTGCAAGGCCGCGTAGATCTCGGCGGTGCCGAGGCGTATGCCGCGCACGTTCAGAACGCCATCGGAACGGCCATACAGCCGTGCCGTGCCCAGCGCGCTGAAGGCGATGCGGTCGCCATGCGTCCACAGCCCCGGATTCTGGCTGAAATAGGCATCATGGAACCGCTCGCCGCCGGTATCGCCGAAAAAGCCGAGCGGTCGCGAGGGAAACGGGTTGCGGCACACCAACTCGCCGATCTCGCCCCGCGCCGCGCCGACCGCATCCACATCCAGCCCCAGGCTGCGGCACTGCGCCTCGCCGCGATATACGGGCAGGTTTGGATTACCCAGCACAAAGCAGCCGATGATATCGGTGCCACCGGAAATCGACTGGATCGGCAGCCGCTTCACATCCCGCAACACCCAGTCGTACTGCGCGTCATACAGGACCGAGCCGGTGGAGAGAATCGCCCGCAAGCGGGTGAGATCATACTGGTTCGCCGGCACGGAGCCGACGCTCTCGCATAGCTTGAGATAGGCCGGGCTGGTGCCGAACACGTCCACCGCGTGTTCCGCCACGATGGACCACAGCGTATCGGCCTCCTCCACCGGGCCGTCGTAGAGGACGAGCGTGACTTTGCTGGCGAGCGCCGAAAGCTGCCAATTCCACATCATCCAGGCGCAGGAGGTCTGAAAGAACAACCGCTCGCCGCGCCGCAGATCGGTATGCAGCCGGTGTTCCTTCAGATGCTCCAGCAGCGTGCCGCCGGCGCCATGCACGATGCATTTGGGCACTCCCGTCGTGCCGGACGAAAACAGGATGAACAGCGGATGATTGAAGGGAAAACGCTGCCAGCCTGAGAGCGGCGACGCGGTTTCGATGAGATCGGCGAGGCGATGCACCGGCAGCCCGCACTCCGCCACCGGCGCGGCCTCGCCCAGCGTGACCAGGGAGCGCAGCGAGGGCAGCCCGGCGATGATTTCGGCGAGACTGTCCCGCAATGGATTCCCTGGCCGGTCCTCCGTATGCGCGACCAGGACAACCGGGGAGAGCTGACCGAACCGGCTCAGGATCGCCGGCGCGCCCATGCCCGGCGCCGCGGTGGAGAAACTGGCGCCGAGGGCCGCCGTGGCGAGACAAGCCACGATCGCGTCGGCATCGTTATAGGTGATCGCGACCACGCGGTCCGCCGGCCCGACCCCAAGAGCGGCAAGGCCGGACGCAGCACGCCGCACGCGCTCGCGCAAGGACCCGCGGCTCAGATGCTCCGCCGGCCGGCCGGCATGGCAGGCGATCACCGCCGGCAATTCGTCGTCACCCTCCAACAGGTTTTCGGCATAGTTCAGCCGCAGGTTGGGAAAGAACTCTGCCTCCTCGATCCCGTCGCCACGGCATACGGGATCGGGCACGCCTTCGGTCAGGGGCGCCGACCAATCGAGGAACGCGCGCCAGAATAAACGAAATTCACGGATCGCGCGCTGCGAGAAATCAGAATAATCCTGAAATTCAACTTTATTTATATTTTCATAATAGTTTATGAATTCTGTGGTCTGTGAGGATTTTACGCGCATCCGATCCGGGATGAAGCACACCGAGGGTAGAGCTACCCCATTCGCCATGATCGTATCCCTTAATTAACCATTATGTCCGAGAGCGCACCAAATGAGACGAATGATGGAGAAATCTTATAACGACGAGATAATCATTTCTTTTTGTAACGATAGCACCGTTTTTTGATTATGACGACCGGACAGGGGGCCGCGTTCCGGCAAGGCGCGATGCCCCGGAACAACCCACGCCCATGGGGCGGAGCGCCCCATGGCTCCATTGGCCGGAATGGCCGACAATGAAATGGCCTCGAAGGGAGCGCCCCTGGTCTTTCCTGCCGCCTCAGGCACGCTTACGCATGCGCCAGGCTTGCACGGCGATCAGCGTGAGCAGGCGCAGCATCAGCATCCCGGAAATCTCGGCGCGAAGTGCCCGGATCGACTGATCCCGCACATCCCGCGCCTCCCGCTCGACCGGATCGCGCCGCTTTCCCGCCGCGAGCAGGCCAAACAGCATTGCGCACGCCACATCCGCGCCAAACACGATGGCGGCGGCGACGAACGGCGACAGGCGGGCGTATTGCACCAGGGCAGTCCACGCCAGGGCATGCAGCAGCGCCAGCGCCGATGTCGCGAATATCGCGGCGATGACGGCGAACAGGACGCGGATGACGGCCTGCCGGACGAGTCGGCGGAGGCGCACGCCCTCCGCCTGGGCGGCGACGCGCGCGAGGCGGAGGGTTCGCATCGGTCAGCGGGTGACGCGGCCGAGCAGGTAGCCGACACCGGCCGCGATCAGGATCGCGGTCAGCGGCCGCTCGCGCACATGGCCGGAAACCACCGCCGCCTGCTCGCCGGTGAAATCGCGCGCCCGGTGTGCGGCCTCCCCGGCCCGCTCGGCGGCGTCGGCCAGCGCCGGGCGGACGCGCTCGGCCATCAATTGTTCGACCTGGTCGCGCAACTGGCGGAGCTGCTCCCGGGCATCCTGGGCGGTTTCCTCGATTTTGTCGGTCGCGGCCATGCTCGGCTTTCTCCCACGGCTGGTGCGCCCCCGATCCGGACGGGACCATCCGATCCGGCGGCAGCGCAGGCGAAGATGAAAACAATCCCCTCTGGACACTTACGCCCGGATGGAGGAACAGGCCCGCACGAATACCCGGACCGAGCCGGGCTCCGGGCGATCTTGCCCCGAATCAGTCTCCGGTCAACGTGATCTTGCGGGACAGGTTGCTTCCGGGGAATGAGTACCCCATGCCCGACCCGTTCCTCAGCCTCCGCGCCGTTGATGCCTGGCAAGGTGGCGTCCAGACTCTCCGCGCCGTCTCGCTCGACGTCGCGCACGGCGAATTCCTCACCCTGCTCGGTCCCGCCGGCGCCGGCAAGACGAGCCTGCTGCGGCTGCTTGCCGGGGAACGGCGCAAGGCGGCGGGCGGAATCCTGTGCGAGGGCGAGGATCTGGACCGGCGGCCGGCGGACCGGCGCGGCTTCGCCCTCGTCGCCGCGGAGGACGCGCTGCTCCGGCGCCTCGACGTGCGGGACAATCTCGCCCTCGCCCCCGCCTTGCGCCGCATGCCCGTGGCGGCACGCCGCCACGCGGTGGACCGGGTGCTGGACCTGCTGCGCCTCGGCGAGGTGGCGACGCATGTCCCGGCCGGGCTCTCCGCCGCCGACCAATTCCGGATCATGCTCGGCCGCGCCCTGCTGGGCGAGCCGCGCCTCCTGCTGCTGGACGATCCGCTGCACGGCCTCGACCCCGGCGAGCGCGAGGACGCGCTGGTCGATCTCCGCCGCGTGCATGACTGGTCCGGCGTCACCACCCTGCTCGCGACGCGCGAGCCGGCGGCGGCGCTGTCGCTGTCCCACCGGGTCGCGGTGCTGCGCCAGGGCCGGCTGGAACAGGTGGCGGCGCCGGCCGCGCTGTACGAGGACCCGGCGAGCGGCTTCGTCGCCCGCTGCACCGGGGACATCAACCTGCTGCCCGGCACGCTCGGCGCGGTGGAGGACGATCTCGCTCCGGTGCGGCTGGATTGCGGCCTCGCCGTGGAGGCGCGCCCCGCCGAGGGACTGCGGGAAGGCGACCGCGTCGTGGTCTGCGTGCGGCCCGAGCGCATCGCCCACGCCCCGGTCAGCGCCGCGGAGCTGGGCGGCAACGCCCTGCCGGCGACGCTGATCGACATGGCCTATCGCGGCGACCATGTGCGGCTGCGGCTGCTGATCGGCTCGGGGGTGGAACTGCTGGTGAAGCGGCCCGCCGCCGCCGGCCTCGCCGGACTCGCGCCGGGGCGGAGCGGCGCCGTCGCATGGCAGCCCCATCATGCGCTGGCCGTAGCCCTGAACGAGACCGGCTGAAAGTCGCCCCTGGGTTGCTGCCTCCGCCGCCCAGGTCTAGGCTTGGGGTTCCGCAAGATACGGCCTGAAAGGGAACCGAACCGCGTGCAGGCCGGCATGAAACCCCGCATCATCCTGGCGATCGCGGCGGCGATCGGGCTTGCCTGCCCTGGACTCGCCTCCCCAAGGCCAGCCCCGGCCGCGCCGGCGACCCTGACCATCGCGCTCCGCCCCTCCCTCTACCAGGAGGCGCAGCGCCGCCTGCTGTTCCGGCCCTTCACCGAGGCCACCGGAATCGCCATCCGGGAAGTGCCCTGGCCCGACGCGGAGCCGGCCCGCCCGGCGCCGGCCACGCCCTCCCGCACCGCGCCTTCCCGGCCCTCGCCAGGCCCCCGTCCCGGCGCGGGCCGGACGGAGAAGACCGCCCCGGCGCCGGCCGCGCCGCCCGCCCACGCCGCGCCCGCCCCCATCGCCGATATCGCCGAACTGCCGGCCGAGTTGCTGCTCGCCGGCTGCCGCGACGGGCTGTTCGAGCCGCCGGACTGGACCGCGATCGGCGGCCGCGACCACTATTTGCCGCAAGCCATCGGCGAATGCGGCGTCGGCGCGACGCTGACTGCGACCGTCCTGGCCTGGGACCGCGACAAGCAGCAGGTAACGCCGGCCTGGGCCGATTTCTGGGATGTCGCGCGCACCCCCGGACGGCGCGGCCTGCGGCGCGGGCCGGAGGGCAATCTGGAGTTGGCCCTGCTCGCCGACGGCGTCGCCCCCGCCGATGTCTATCACGTCCTCGCGGCGCCGGAGGGGGTGGACCGTGCCTTCCGCAAGCTCGACCAGCTCCGGCCCTACATCGCCTGGTGGGACACGCCGGCGCAGGCGCTGCAATTGCTCGGCTCCGGCGGCGTGCTGCTGACCACCGCCGAGGCGCCGCGCGTCTTCGCCACCAACGCCGCCCGGCACCGGCATTTCGGCGTGCAATGGGACGAGGCACTCACCAGCATGGAGAGCTGGGCGGTGCTGAAGGGCAGCCCCAACCGCGGCGCGGCGCTGCGCTTCCTCGCCTTCGCCGCCGACCCGGCGCGGCAGGCGGCCTTCACCCGCGCCACCTTCCTGGGCGGGCTCGCGCGCCAGCCGGCGGAGAGCGCGGCGACGCTGCAGGAGATTTCCCCCTCCGCCCCGGCGCATCTCGCCGCGTCGCTGCCGATCGACGCCGCGTTCTGGGCCGCCAACCGCGCGGCGCTGACCCGGCGCTTCGACGCCTGGCTCGCGCATTGATGCCGCCAAGGCCGCGCGATGGGCATGGTTGAGCCGGGGCCGCGCGCGGCGGTGGCGCCCGTCGCCCCGGTCCTCCACCCGGACCGCGATGGCGGCCAAAGCCTGACCCTCGCCGGCCGGCTGACGCTGGAGGAGGTCGCGCATCTCTGGATGCCGACGATCGCGGCGGCGAAGCGGACGCGCGGCGAGCGGCTCGCGCTCGATCTCGGTGCCGTCGCCTTCTGCGACACCTCGGGCGCGGCGCTGATCCTGGCGATCGAGGCGGCGCA
>DATJWY010000187.1:0-4110 GCA_035500775.1 Acetobacteraceae bacterium | reverse complement strand
CGGGCGGACCGGATCGCGTTGCTGACGAATGCCACGGTGACGGTGCCCGGTGTGACCGGGTTGATCGCGCGGACAGCGGCGGATGCGCCGGCAATCGAGGAATTGCGGCGGCAGACACAGCAATTCCGCATCACCGCCTGGTGCCCGGATCCGGATTCACGCGATGCCGTCGCGCGCATCGTGGATGCGGTGCTGGCGGGAATCGTGTTCCTGCCGCTCGCGGACGGGAGCGCGGGGCGGATACGCTTCGCTGGCAGCACCAGCTTTGATCAGCAGCAGGATGCGGCGCTGTACCGGCGCGACCTGATCTATGACGTGGAATATCCGACGACGCTGACGAGCACCCTGCCCTCCATGTTGTTCGGTGATGTGGTGCTCAATGCGGCGGTGACCTTGGTTTAGCCAGGGGCGCTGCCCCTGGACCCCGCCAAAGGCAAGCCTTTGGAATCCATTACTTAAAATGTTGGGGGTCTGGGGCCTCAAGGCCCCAGCGGGTCCAGGGCAGAGCCCTGGTCTTCCCTTTCCCTTCCCTGCTCTTGCGGAGACAACGACATGGCAACGGTTCTCGTCGTCGTGCGCCCGTTTGGGTCGCACGCGGTTGGCGACGTGATCAGCGATACGCAGGACGTGAGCACGGTGCTCGCCGGCGAACATAAGCACGACGTGGTGCGCGCGCCGGCGGCGGCCGCGCTCGCTGAAGCGCGCAAGGAGGGCTGAGGCCGATGCCGGTGACGCAGCAAGGCAGTTTGAACACCACCGCGCTGGTGGTGCCCGATCTCTATGTGCAGATCGTCGCGCCGCAGAACCTGGTTCTGAACGGCGTGCCGACCAATGTGATCGGCATGGTGGGCACCGCCTCCTGGGGGCCGGTGAACCAGCCGGTCGCCCTTGGCACCATGGCGGATTATGCGCGCAATTTCGGGCCGGTCGTCGCGCGCAAATACGACATGGGCACGCAGGTGGCGACCGCCGTGCAGCAGGGGGCGCAGGCCTTCCGCTGCGTGCGCGTGAGCGACGGCACGGATGTGGCGGCGAGCTATTCGCTGTTCTTCGCCAATGGCGCCTACGCGGCGCAGCTCACGGCGCGCTATAGCGGCACGCTCGGTAACCGGGTGACGGTGTGGCTCGGCGCCGGGTCGGCGTCGGGGAGCTGGCGGCTCACCATCGGGCTGCCGGGGCAGCTGCCAGAGGTGTTCGACAACATCGCCGCGCCCTCGCCTGCCGTGTTCTGGCAGAACCTGGTGGCGGCGGTGAATGCCGGCACCGGGCCGCTGCGGGGGCCGTCGCAGCTTGTGGTGGCGTCGCTGGGCGCCGCGGCCAGCACCGTGCCGGCCGCCATCAATGCGCAGACGCTGCTCGGCGGCACGGATGGCGCGAGCGTGACCGCGGCGATGCTGGTGGGGCTGGATACGCTGCCGCGCACCGGGCTTTATGCGCTGCGCGGTCAGGGGTGCTCGATCGGGCTGCTCGCCGATACCGATGACAGCACGCAGTGGACCACGCAGGCGCAGTTCGGCCTTGGCGAGGGCGTCTATATGATCCTGACCGGGCCGGCGGGGGATACGATCTCCGGCGCGGTCGCGGCGAAGCAGGCGGCGGGGCTGGATACCTATGCCGCCAAGCTGATGTTCGGCGACTGGATCTACTGGAGCGACCGGACGAACGGGGTGTTGCGGCTGGTGTCGCCGCAGGGCTTTGTCGCCGGGCGGCTGGCCAATTTGTCGCCGGAGCAATCCTCGCTGAACAAGCCGCTTTATGGCGTGGTCGGCAGCCAGAAGGCGGGGGCGCCGGGCAGCGGGCAGGTCGCGAGCTATTCGGCGGCGGAACTGGGGACGCTGTTCCAGGCGGGGATCGACGTCATCGCCAATCCGCAGCCGGGCGGCGCGTTCTGGGGCGTGCGGTGCGGGCATAATGCCTCCTCCAACCCCGCCACCAATGGCGACAATTATACGCGGCTGACCAACTACATCGCGGCGACGCTCGCGGCGGGGATGGGGCTGTATGTCGGCCAGGTGATCAATGCCGCTCTGCTCCAGCGGGTGCGGGCGACGCAGCTTTCCTTCCTGCAGGCGCTGCTGGCGCAGGGGATTCTGGGCAGCGTGGATGGCAGCGTGCCGTTCGCCGTGATCTGCGATGCCTCCAACAATCCGGCGAGCCGCACCAGCCTCGGCTATGTGCAGTCCGACGCGCAGGTGCAGTTCCAGGGGATCAACGAGAAATTCATCGTGAACCTGGAAGGCGGGCAGACGGTGCAGGTGGCGCGGCAGACCTTGCCGGGCGGCCAGGCCTGAGGTTTCCCGTCGTGATGGTTTTGCAATTTCTCTGATAGGAACAGGCGGGAATGCCGATCAATACATTCTCCGTGGGACGCGACTGCCAGGTCGTCGTCATGGGGCCGGCCGGGCGGGTGGACCTGACGCATGTCACCAGCTTCGAAAGCCGGCAGATCACCCAGCCCGTGCGGGTGGACCGGCTGGACGGCGTGCAGATGGCCGCCGAACTGCCGAAAGGCTGGGAGGGCAGCTTCGAGGTGGAGCGCGGGTCCAGCGCCGTTGATGATTTCATCTCCAGCGCGGAACAGGCGTTTCTGACCAACGGCTCCGTGCCGGCGGGGACGCTGTACCAGTACGTGACGGAGGTGGATGGGTCTACCTCGACTTATCAGTACAGCGGGGTTGTTTTTAAGCTCACCAATGCGGGCACCTGGAAGGGGGATAGCAGCGTTAAGCAGAAGCTGGAATTCTTCGCCTCCCGGCGGCAGCGGATCTGACGCACGGCGCGGGGCCTGGCTCCGCGCGCCTTCGCAGAGGGCTCCGCCCTCTGCACTCCCGCCAAAGGCCGGGGGCCTGTGGAAACCTTAAACTTATGCGGGTCCGGGGGCGCTCGCCCCCGGCGGGTCCAGGGCAGAGCCCTGGCTTTCCCCTTTCCCTGTACTCCGTGTTGAACAAGGACACTCCATGGAAACAGCAAGCGCGCGCATCGTGGCCGCCGCGGCGGCGACGGTGACGGTGACGGATCGCGACGGGCGTTCGCTTGTCGTGCGGAAGCTGAATGCGCTCGACCGGTTGCGGCTGTTCAAGGCCGTGGGGGCTGTTCTGGCGGAGAACGAGCCGTATCTCGGGATGGCGATGCTGGCGGCGTCGGTGTGCTCGATCGATGCGGTGCCGGTGCCGTTTCCGGGGAATGAGGCGCAGGTGGAGGCGCTGGTGTCGCGGCTTGGGGATGCCGGGATCGCGGCGGTGGCGGGGGCGGCGGCCTCGTTGCGGGCGGCGGCGGTTGTTGCCGGAGATCCGGCGGGAAACTGAGCCGGCACCCCGATCTGGTGGACTGTCTTTACCTGGTCAGGAACGGGGTGCCGTTCGACGTGGCGTTCGCGCTGGAACCGGAGGAGCGGCTGGCCTGGGTGGTGGCGTTCGGGTCGCTGGATGGCGGCACGTTCGACTGGCAGGCGCGGCGCTGGGTGCGGAAGGAATGAGGCCGGCATGGGCATGACGCCATTGCAGGGCGCGGCGTGGCTGGAGCGGCTCGATCTGGGCGGCGCGGCGCAGGCGGGGTTGCGGGCGGCCGGGGAGCATCTGGCCGGGGCGGCGCAGGCGCGGCTGGCGGAGGCCGGGGTGGATGGGGCGCGGGTGCGCCGCGTCGCCCGGGCGGATGGCGGCGTGACGGTGGCCGGCCGGGGGGATGCGCTGGTGGCGCGTGAGCTGGGGGCGGCGGGGATGGCGCCGCGTCCGGTGCTCGGGGCGGTGGCGGTGGCGGAAGGCGGCGCGGCGGCGGCGCTGGTGGGGGCGGCGCTGGGCGCGGCGCTCTCGGAGGCGGCGGGTTTGGGCGCGGGTGTGACCGTGCGGCGGAAAGCGGGGCGGGAATGATCGAGGCGTATGAGATCGGGATCTCGCTGGCGCTGGATGACGGGATCGCCGAGGGCGTGGCGGCGGCGCGGCGGGAGCTGATGGCGCTGGACGCGGCGATGACGGCGAGCACGGACGGGATGCGGCGGTTGCGCGCCGGGCGGGACGCCGCGGGACGCGGTGCCGAGGGGCGCGGGGCTGGCGGGGCGGAGCGCGGCGTCCAGGGACGGGATCCGGGACGGGATCCGGGGCTGGATTTCGGGCG
>DATJWY010000186.1:0-7650 GCA_035500775.1 Acetobacteraceae bacterium | reverse complement strand
CCCCCCCCCCCCCCCCCCGTCCTTGATTTCAGCACCCTATCAGGGCTGCACCGCCTCGCCCGGCAGCGTTCCCCAGAAATCGCTCCGCCGCAGCCAGCCCTTGTAGCCCTTAACCTGCACCCGGCACCATTCCGCGCCCGGGTCGCAGCTCATCAGCCGTCCGACCACGCCGGGCTTCAGCCGCGCGACGGCGTCGGCCGTCTCCGACGCCTCGGCGCGCAGCACGTGCTCGTCGCCGGTGACGAGGAAGCCGCGCCGCCCGGTCAGCGTCGCCTGATGCACCCAGCCCTTGGTCCCGTCCGGGGCGCTGATCAGGCGCCAGACGTCGAATTCACGCTCGATCCGCACCGGCAGCTCGCGCCGCTTGTACACCCAGTCGATCGGGTAGCGGGTGCCTGGGCCGGTGCGCAGGTTCACGTTGTCCGAGCGCAGGGAGACGAAGCGCGGCAGCGGCAGGCCGGTGCTGGTGCCCTTGGTGGGGTCGGGGGGCGGCGGCGGCGGATGCTTGGGCGGGGCGGCGGGTTTGTCCGCCTTCGTGGCCGCCTTCGTCCCCGCATCCGCGGCGGGCGCGGCGGCCTCGGCCGGCTGAGCCTTGGCTGGTGCCGCACCGGTCGTGCCGCTGTCCGGCGCGACGGTGGGGGGATGGTGATGCTTGGGGGTCGTGTGCCGGTGCGGATGAGTCGGGGGCGCAGGCGTCGTTTCCGCCCCGGCCGGCCGCACGGCCAGCAGGACGACGCCAAGCACCAGCTTCCAGGCCAACGGAGCGCGCATGAAACACTCCCTGCCAATGCAACGGCGTCGGGTCAAGCGGCGGGTTCGTCGCGGGAGCCGTGCCCGGGCGGGGGCAGGGCGGTCGTGGCGCCCGGCCCTGGTCGTGGGCCGGACGCCGCTGCCGGTTCAGATCCGATGCACGACGTAGGTTTTTTCCAGCGCCGCGGTGATTTGGTCCGCATGCGCCGGGTCGCGCGCCTCCACCATCACCTCCAGCTCCGCCGCCTGCACGCTCGGCGCGGCGAACAGGCGCTGGTGCTGCACCTCGATAATGTTACCGCCGGAGTCGCCGATCTTGCCGGAGATGTCGGCGAGCACGCCCGGCCGGTCCGGGATTTCCATGCGCAGGCGGAGGAGCCGCCCGTCGCGCAGCAGGCCACGCAGCAGCACGTTGGCCAGGATGCGCGCGTCGATATTGCCGCCGCAGACCGGGATGCCGACGCGCCGGCCAGCGAAACGCTCCTTATGCGCGAGCAGCCCGGCGAGGCCGGCGGCGCCGGCGCCCTCGGCCACCACCTTCGCACCCTCGGCGAGCAGGGCGATGGCGTCCTCCACCGTGCGCTCGGGCGCGACCAGCACGTCGTCCACGGTGGCGCGGATCACTTTCAGCGTGTTCTCGCCGACATCGGCGACGGCGATGCCTTCCGCGATGGTCGGGCCGCCGACCGAAACCGGCTGCCCGGCGAAACGCTGCGCCAGCGAGGCGTAGCCCGCGACCTCGACGCCGATCACCTCGATCCCCGGCTTGATCCCCTTGGCGGCGACCGCGCAGCCGGAGATCAGCCCACCGCCGCCGACCGGGATCAGCAGCACGTCGAGATCCGGCGCGTCCTCCAGCAATTCCAGCGCCAGCGTGCCGCCGCCGGCCATCACCGCCGGGTCGTCATAGGGGTGGATGAACACCAGCCCCTCGCTCCGCGCCAGGTCCCGCGCATGCGCAGCCGCCTCGGTCAGCGTGTCGCCATGCAGCACCACGCGCGCGCCCCAGGCGGCGGTGCGGCTGACCTTGGCCAGCGGGGTGTGCTTCGGCATGACGATGGTGGCCGCGATGCCGAGCAGCTTGGCGTGCCGCGCGACACCCTGGGCGTGGTTGCCGGCCGACATGGCGATGACGCCGGCGCGGCGCTCCGCCTCGGTCAGCAGCGCGAGGCGGTTGGCGGCGCCGCGCTCCTTGAAGGCGCCGATCGCCTGGAGATTGTCGAGCTTGAGCGTGACCGTGGCGCCGGTCGCCCGGGAAATCACCTCGCTCGGAATGCTCGGGGTGCGCAGCACACGGCCGGCGATGCGGGCGGCGGCGGCACGAACATCCTCAAGGGTGATCAGGGTCTGCGCGGCGGGCAGGGTCTTGTCCATCTAGGCCTCTGAAAAAAGGGAAGGCCAGGGGCTTCGCCCCTGCACCCCACCAAAGGGCGGAGCCCTTTGGAAACCCTTCACGTTGTGCGGGTCTGGGGGCGCTCGCCCCCAGCGGGGTCCAGGGGCGGAGCCCCTGGTCCTGGGTCAGGCGTAACGGACGTCCAGGATCTCATAAGCCCGGTCGCCGCCGGGGGCGGGGACCGAAATGGTGTCGCCTTTCTTCTTGCCGATCAGCGCCTTGGCGAGCGGGGAGGAGACCGAGATCCGGCCTTGCTTGATGTCCGCCTCGTGCACGCCGACGATCTGGTAGGTCGTCTCCCTCTCCGTCTCCTCGTCAACCAGGCTCACCTGCGCACCGAACTTGATGCTGCTGCCCGAGAGGGTGGACGGGTCGATCACTTCGGCGGCGGAGACGATCTCCTCCAGTTCGGCGATCCGGCCTTCGATGAAGGACTGCCGCTCGCGCGCGGCATGGTATTCCGCGTTCTCCGAGAGGTCCCCGTGGCTGCGGGCTTCGGCGATCGCCCGGATGACCGCCGGCCGTTCCTCCGATTTCAGCTGGCGCAGTTCATTCTCCAGCCGCTCCAGTCCTGGTGCCGTCATCGGAAATTTCTGCAAGGCGCGTTCCTCAGGACATCATATCCGGCGCGGGCGCGTCGGGGTTGAGGTTGTGGACGGATTTTCCACTCGACCGCGATGGAAGTCGACGTGGAAAGCAAGGCGTCGCGGCAGGCGTGTTCCCGCCTGCCACGACGACCTTTAGAACGATCCGCGAAAATACGACTGAAGAGGCGCGACTTCAAGCGTTCCCGCCCGGAGCGCCGCGATGGCATGCACCGCGGCGCGGGCGCCGGCGATCGTCGTGTAATGCGGCACGCCTTGCGTCAGCGCGTTGCGGCGGATGTCGAAACTGTCCGTCGTCGCCTGCGCCCCGGAGGTGGTGTTGATCACCATCTGCACCTCGCCGGAGCGGATCGCGTCCACGCAATGCGGCCGGCCTTCCAGCACCTTGTTGACGACGCTGACCGGCAGGCCCGCCTCGCGGATGCGGGCGGCGGTGCCGCGCGTCGCCAGGATGGAGAAGCCCATCTCGATCAGCCGCCGCGCCACCGGCACCATCGTCGTCTTGTCAGCGTCGCGCACCGAGAGGAACACGGTCCCGGAGTCCGGCAGCCGCACCCCGGCGCCGAGCTGCGACTTGGCGAAGGCGCGCTCGAAGCTGGAGTCGAGCCCCATCACCTCGCCGGTCGATTTCATTTCCGGCCCGAGGATCGTGTCCACGTTCGGGAAGCGCGCGAACGGGAACACGGCTTCCTTCACCGCGACATGCGGGGAGATCGCCTGCCCGTCCAGCCGGAACCCGGCGAGCTTCGCCCCGGCCATCACCCGCGCGCCGATCTTCGCCACCGGCACGCCGGTCGCCTTCGCGACGAAGGGCACGGTGCGCGAGGCGCGCGGATTGACCTCCAGCACGTAGATCGCATCGTCCTTGATGGCGTATTGCACGTTCATCAGGCCGACGACGCCGAGCGCGCGCGCCATCGCTTCCGTCTGCACCTTCAGCTCCGTCACCATCGCGGGCGAGAGGGTGTAGGGCGGCAGCGAGCAGGCGGAGTCGCCGGAATGGATTCCGGCTTCCTCGATATGCTCCATCACCCCGGCGACATAGACGCTCTCACCATCGGCGATGCAGTCCACATCGACCTCGATCGCGTCGTTCAGGTAGCGGTCGATCAGCACCGGGTTGGCGCCGGACACGCGCACCGCCTCGCGCATATAGCGATGCAGCTGCTGCCGGTCGTACACGATCTCCATCGCGCGGCCGCCGAGCACGTAGCTCGGGCGGATCACCACCGGGTAGCCGATGCGCTCGGCGATCGCCTCCGCCTCGTCGGCGGAGCGGGCGGTGCCGTTCTCCGGCTGGCGCAGGCCGAGGCGGTGCAGCAGCACCTGGAAGCGCTCGCGGTCCTCGGCGATGTCGATGGCGTCCGCGCTGGTGCCGAGCACCGGAATGCCGGCGCGGGCGAGGGCCTGCGACAACTTGAGCGGGGTCTGGCCGCCATATTGCACGATGCAGCCGAGCACTTCGCCATTCGCCTGCTCGCGCCGCACCAGGCCGATCACGTCCTCGTCGGTCAGTGGCTCGAAATACAGGCGGTCGGAGGTGTCGTAATCGGTGCTGACGGTTTCCGGGTTGCAGTTGACCATGATGGTTTCGAACCCGGCCTCGCGCAGCGCGTAGGCGGCGTGGACGCAGCAGTAATCGAACTCGATGCCCTGGCCGATGCGGTTCGGGCCGCCGCCGAGGATGACGATCTTGCGCCGGTCGGTGGGATCGGACTCGCAGACCGGCTCGCCGTAGCCGCCCTCATAGGTGGAGTACATATAGGGCGTGGCCGAGGCGAATTCGGCCGCGCAGGTGTCGATGCGCTTATAGACCGGCGTGACGCCGAGGCTCGCGCGCAGCGACGCGACCTCCGCCTCACCGATGCGGGCGAGTTCGGCGAGGCGCTTGTCGGAGAAGCCGAGCGCCTTCAGCCGGCGCAGCGCCCCGGCCTCGTGCGGCAGGCCTTCCGCCGCGACCAGCCGCTCCGCGGCGACGATCCGTTCCAGTTCGCGCAGGAACCAGGGGTCGAACTTGCAGGCATCCTGCACTTCCTCGACCGAGAGCCCGGCGCGCAGGGCCTGCGCCGCCATCAGCAGCCGGTCCGGCTTCGGCGCGGAGAGCGCGGCGCGGAACGCATCCGGCCCGCCATCGCCCGGCGCCTCGATCTCGTCGAGGCCGGACAGCCCCGTCTCCATGCTGCGCAGCCCCTTCTGCAGGGCTTCCGCGAAGCTGCGGCCGATCGCCATCGCCTCGCCCACCGACTTCATGCTGGTGGAGAGAAGCTGCGGCGTGCCGGGGAATTTTTCAAACGTGAAGCGCGGGATCTTCACCACCACGTAGTCGATGGTCGGCTCGAAGCTCGCCGGCGTCACGCGGGTGATGTCGTTGTCCAGCTCGTCCAGCGTGTAGCCGACGGCGAGCTTGGCGGCGATCTTGGCGATGGGGAAGCCGGTCGCCTTGGAGGCGAGGGCCGAGGAGCGCGAGACGCGCGGGTTCATCTCGATCACCACCATGCGCCCATCCGCCGGGTTCACGGCGAACTGCACGTTGGACCCGCCGGTATCGACGCCGATCTTGCGCAGGCACGCGATGGAGGCGTCGCGCATCCGCTGATATTCCTTGTCGGTCAGCGTCAGCGCCGGCGCGACGGTCACGGAATCGCCCGTGTGCACGCCCATCGGGTCGATATTCTCGATGGAGCAGATGATGATGCAGTTATCCGCGGAGTCGCGGACCACCTCCATCTCGTACTCCTTCCAGCCGAGCACGCTCTCCTCGATCAGCACCTCGCTGGTGGGCGAGGCGGCGAGGCCGGAGGCGACGATTTCCTCGAATTCCGCGCGGTTATAGGCGATGCCGCCGCCGGTGCCGCCGAGGGTGAAGCTCGGGCGGATCACGGTGGGGAGGCCGACGCTGGCGAGGGCGGCGCGCGCCTCCTCCATCGTGTGGGCGATGGCGCTGCGCGGGCTTTCGATGCCGATTTCCGACATGGCGTCGCGGAATTTCAGCCGGTCCTCGGCGCGGTCGATCACGTCGGCCTTGGCGCCGATCAGCTCGACGCCGTATTGCGCGAGCGTGCCGGCGGCGGCGAGCTTCATCGCCGTGTTCAGCGCCGTCTGTCCGCCCATGGTGGGGAGCAGCGCGTCCGGCCGCTCGCGGGCGATGATCTTCTCGACGATTTCCGGCGTGATCGGCTCGATATAGGTGGCATCGGCGAGACCCGGATCGGTCATGATCGTCGCCGGGTTCGAGTTGACCAGGATCACCCGGTAGCCCTCGGCGCGCAGCGCCTTGCAGGCCTGAGCCCCGGAGTAGTCGAATTCGCAGGCCTGGCCGATGACGATCGGGCCGGCGCCGATGATCAGGATGGAGCGGATGTCGGTGCGGCGGGGCATGGTCAGGCGGTCCTTCCGGGATGCCAGGCAGGCATGATGCGGTGGAGGTATTCGTCGAAAAGCGGCACGGTAAAGGCGGTTTCGCCATGGGCGGGGCTGTAGATCATGCCCTTGCCGATCAGGCCGCTCCGCAGCGGCCCGACGCTTTGCACGCTCACGCCGAGCCGGTCGGCGATATCGCCCGAACGATGCGGGCCGGCGCCGAGCGCGGCCATGGCGCGGAGATAGTCCTTCTCGCGCGGGGTCAGCCGGTCGAAGCGGACGCGGAAGAAGCTTTCATCGAGCCGGCGGAGCGCCGCCGCGGTCGCGGTTTCCACATCGGCGCGGGTGATCGGTGAGGCGGCGGCGCTGTTCCAGGCGTGGTAGCCCCATTCCTGCAGGAAATAGGGGTAGCCGCGGGTGATGGCGACGATCTCCCGCAGCGCCGCGTCCTCGTACTGGACGCCTTCCTCCGCCGCGGGTGCCGCGAGGGCGCGGATCGCGTCCGCCTCGCCGAGCGCGCTCACCGCGGGAAAGTCGAACAGCCGCTCGGCATAGGATTTCGACCGGCCGCTCAGCCCCACCACCTGCGGCAATCCGGCCGCGATCATGACCACCGGCAGGCTGTCCTGCATGGTGCGGTGCAGGCTCATGATCAGGGCGCTCATGTCCGGTTCGGAGAGATACTGGATCTCGTCGATCAACAGCGCGAGCGCGGTGCCGCGGGCGGCGGCGGCGCGGCCGGTCGCGGCGAGCAGTTCCGGCAGATCGGCCTCGATATCGCCGCTATCGGCCGCGCCGCGCTCGGGATCGATGTCGAGCGCGAGTTCGGCGTCGCCGTAGCGGAGCTTGAGGCCGGACATGAAGCTTGAGAGCACCCGCAGCGCCCGCTTGACGTGCTCGTTCAGGGCGCCGAGCCGGTCAAGCTCCAGGAGCTGCCGCCGCAGATGCGGCACGAGCAATTCCGGGAGCCGTTTCTGCTCGTGTGCCTCGATCATGCTGACCCGGTATTCGGCCGTCTCGGCGACGCGCCGGACGCGATTCAGCAGCACCGTTTTCCCCACGCCGCGCAGCCCGACCGCGATGAAGCTCTTCGCCGGCTTGCCGCGTCGCACCCGCTCCAGGGTCACCCGCGCTTGTTCGAGCAGGCCTTCGCGCCCGGTCAGCTCCGGGGGTGGCGCACCCGCGCCCGGGACGTAGGGATTGCGGACAGGGTCCATATTGAGAGGGTTTATCCGTTTATACGGTTCTTGTGATATAAATGGATAACTTCCCTCAACCAGCCTGGTCCAGCCCCTCGACGAAGCGGCGGAACAGGTAATGGCTGTCGCTCGGCCCCGGGCTCGCTTCCGGATGGTACTGCACGCTGAAGGCGCGCTTCGCATCGCAGGCAATGCCCTCGTTGCTGCCGTCGAACAGGCTGACATGGGTGACGCGCACCCCCTCGGGCAGGCTGTCCGCATCCACCGCGAAGCCGTGATTCTGGCTGGTGATCTCCACCCGCCCGGTGGCGAGGTCCTTCACCGGCTGGTTGGCGCCGCGATG
>DATJWY010000185.1:0-2616 GCA_035500775.1 Acetobacteraceae bacterium | reverse complement strand
CCCGGCGGGGTTCGGGGCAGAGCCCCAATCTTACTCCAGAATCAAGTGCCACACCGCAATGCTCCCCGACCTGCCGATCACCGAAATCCTCCCGACGCTCGCCGCCACGCTGGAGCAGCGCCAGAACGCCGTGCTGGTCGCCCCGCCTGGCGCCGGTAAGACCACGTTAGTGCCGCTCGCCCTGCTGGAAGCCCCCTGGCGCGGCGACCAGCGCATCGTGGTGCTGGAGCCGCGCCGCCTGGCCGCCCGTGCCGCCGCCACACGCATGGCGGCGCTGCTCGGGGAGCCGGTGGGCCGCACGGTCGGCTTCCGCACCCGGCTGGAGAGCGCCGCTTCCGAGGCGACCCGCATCGAGGTGGTGACGGAGGGCCTGCTGGTCCGCCGCCTGCAAACCGATCCGGGGCTGGAGGGCGTCGCCGCGGTGCTGCTCGACGAGGTGCATGAGCGGGCGCTCGACGCCGATCTCGCCTTGGCCTTGTGCCTCGATCTGCAACGTGTCCTGCGCCCGGAGTTGCGCCTGCTCGCCATGTCGGCGACGGCGGACGGCGCCCGGCTCTCGGCGCTGCTGGACGCGCCGGTGCTGGAGAGCGCCGGGCGCATGTTCCCGGTCACGCTGCGCCACGTGGCGCGCGACATCGCCACCGCCCGTGACCTGCCGGAGGCGATGGCCCGCGCGGTGCGGGCGGCGCTGGCCGAGCATGAGGGCGACATCCTCGCCTTCCTGCCAGGCATGGGGGAGATCCGCCGCGCCCAGGCGGCGCTCGCCGGGTGCGGCGCGCTGGTGCTGCCGCTGCATGGTGAGTTGCCGCCGGCCGAGCAGGACCGCGCCCTGCGTCCGGCCGCCGGGCAGCGCCGGGTGGTGCTCGCCACCTCCATCGCCGAAACCTCGCTGACCGTCCCCGGCGTGCGCATCGTCATCGATGGCGGCTGGCGGCGCGCGCCGCGCCTCGACCCGGCGACCGGCCTCACCCGCCTCGCCACCCTGCGCATCAGCCGCGCCGCCGCCGATCAGCGTGCCGGCCGCGCCGGGCGCGAGGCGCCGGGCGTCGCCATCCGGCTCTGGACCGAGGCGCTGCATCGCGGCCTCGCGCCGTTCGACCGGCCGGAGATCCTGGAGGCGGAACTCTCCGGCCTGGCGCTGGACTGCGCCGCCTGGGGCGCCGCCCCGGCCGATCTGCCCTTCCCCGACGCGCCGCCCGCCGGGGCGCTGGCGGCGGCGGGGGCGTTGCTCGCGGAACTCGGCGCGCTGGACGCGGCCGGGCGCATCACCGGGACGGGGCGGCGCATGGCCCGGCTCGGCGCGCATCCCCGTCTGTCGGCGATGATGCTCGCCGCCGAAACCCCTGCAGAGGCCGCGCTCGCCGCCGATCTCGCCGCGCTGCTGGAGGAGCGCGACCCGTTGCGCGCCGCCCGTGACGCGCCGGCCGATATCGCGCTGCGCCTCGCCGCCCTGGCCGGTGACGCGGCCGAGGCGGACCGCGCCGCGCTCTCACGCATTCGCCGCGCCGCCGGCCAGTACCGGCGCCGGCTGCGCACCGAGGCGGCCCCGGCGGGCGATCCCGGCGCGCTGCTCGCCGCCGCCTTCCCGGACCGCATCGCGCAGGGACGGGGCGAGCTGGGCTCCTTCCGCCTGTCCGGCGGCGGCGGGGCAAAGCTCTCCCGCGCCGACCCGCTGGCACGGGCGAAGCTGCTCGCGGTGGCATCGCTGGAGCACAAGACCTCGGCGCAGATCCGCCTCGCCGCGCCGCTCGACCCGGAGAACCTGCCGCCGGTGCTGCGCGCGCGGGTGACGGAATCGGTGGAGGGCGGGTTCGATCCCGTCACCGGCTCGGTGCTCTGCCGCCGCCGCCGCCGCCTCGGGACGCTGGTGCTGGAGGACCGGCTGGTGCCCGGCGACAAGGAGGACGCGGCGCTCGCCCTGGCCGATGCGGTGGCGACGCGGCTGGAGGCGCTGCCCTGGACCGAGGCGATCCGCCAATTACAGGCGCGGGCGGCGCTGCTGCGCGGGCTGGACCCGGATTTCCCCGATCTTTCCGACGCGGCGCTCGCTGCCACGGTGCGCGACTGGCTCGCGCCGCATCTGCTCGGCTTCTCCCGCCTCGCCGATCTCGCCGGGCTCGATCTGCATGCGGTGCTGCGCGGCCTGATGAGCTGGGAGCAGGCGAGCCGGTTGGACAAGGAGTTGCCGACCCATCTCGCCTTGGCGGGCGGTCGCGCGGCGGTGGACTACACTCAGCCGGTGCCGACCGCCTCGGCGCGGGCGCAGGCTTTCTATGGGCTGGCGGAAAGCCCGAAGCTGGCCGGCGGGCGGATCAAGTTGCAACTCGCGTTGCTGTCGCCGGCCGGAAGGCCAGTGGCGATCACCGCCGATCTGGCCGGGTTCTGGCGCGGCGGCTGGGTGGATGTGCGCAAGGATATGCGGGGGCGCTATCCGAAGCATGACTGGCCGGAGAATCCGGGCGTTGGGTCGCGGGGGTAAGTAAGGCCAGGGCTCCGCCCTGGACCCGCTGGGGCCTTGAGGCCCCAGACCCCCGATCACTTTAAGTAATGGATTCCAAAGATACTGTGTCTCTGGTCAAGCCGGCGGCTCAATGGCCCGCCTGCGCCGGACTCTTG
>DATJWY010000184.1:0-5189 GCA_035500775.1 Acetobacteraceae bacterium | reverse complement strand
CGGAACTGCAGCGCGCCTGGTCGCATTATGCCGAGACGCGGGACGAGTACCGCGCGGTGGTGCTTTCCGCCTTCCAGGAGGTGGAGGACGGTCTGGCACAGACGCAGCACCTCACGACCGAGGCGCAGCAGCAGCAACAAGCCGCCCAGGCCGCGCTGCAAGCACAGCAGATCGCCCTCACTCTCTATACCGGAGGGCTCGACAACTACCTGAACGTGGTGGTGGCGCAGGTCGCGGCGCTGACCGCGCGGATCGCGGATGTGCAAGTGCAGACAAGGCATCTGCAAGGGGCGGTCGGGCTGATCCGGGCTCTGGGTGGCGGCTGGAGCACGAAGGATCTGCCGACCGATGATCAGGTCTTGCCCTTTAATCCCCTGACCTTCACCCCGCCAACGCGCGCGGAAGAACACAAGCCGGGTTCCACCCAGTCCGGCTGATCGGGCGCCGGCAGCCGTGCCGGACCTCTCGGAAGATAAGGCCAGGGGCTTTGCCCCTTGGACCCCGCTGGGGCCATCGGCCCCAGACCAATTTTCATGAATGATTCCAAATTTATGCGGGTCTGGGGGCGCTGCCCCCAGCGGGGTGCGGGGCAGCGCCCCGCTGCTTCACTGAAAGGTCAATCAGTAGGGCCAATGGTATTACCCTGGCTTTTCCTGATCGACTGGAGACGCTGCAATCAGCGGCGCGCAGATTTCAGGGATGGAGTCTTACTAAATCTGTATTTATTTGAACTGCTAAAATTACAAGTAATACCTTGGTCTGACAAGCGTGGGCCGCGCAGGTTTTTCCCAAGGAGCTGACAATGAAGACATCGAGATCCTGGCGCTTCTCCTTACCGGCCATCTGCCTTCTCGCTGCGGCCTGTGTGACGCCAGGCCTCGCAGCCGAGCAGCCGGATGGGACGCAACTGGCACGGGAGCACCAGGCCTGTGCCGTGGACATGGGCTACATGCCGAACAATGCGG
Source organism: Acetobacteraceae bacterium (assembly GCA_035500775.1). GTDB lineage: Bacteria > Pseudomonadota > Alphaproteobacteria > Acetobacterales > Acetobacteraceae > DATJWY01. Next base: position 4,224 of record DATJWY010000184.1, on the reverse strand, counting down.
GCTACGAAGTCTGTGTCAGCAGCCTTCGGCGGTCGCTGGCTGAAACGAAGGCGGCAGAAGCGCGCAGCCAGGATATTGTCGCAGCGAATGCGCGCTGTGAGCAGCAGGGTCTGCAACCGGGCATGCCGGCTTTCGCGAATTGTGTGCTCGGGAATGCCCCCCAAGCCACTCAGTGACCGGCCAGAACGGAGAATTCTTCCATGCGTACGATCCTCTTGCTCCTGTTGACCGGGCTTGTTTCGGCTTGCGCTGCCAACCAGTCCGGAGGCGCAAGCGACCCACTGGCTCGCGAAGAACATGCTTGCGCCGATGTCGGTATTGCCCCCGGATCAGGGAATTTCCGCCGCTGCACGATACGGTTGGACGAGGCAGAGTCGGCCCGGGAGAATTCCCGTCTGTAGCGGCAGGGTTCGCCGGATGCTGCTCCGGCCTTTCGCAAAGGCTTAGAGCGCGATCGCTTGAGGCTGACAGTCGGAAAGCGTGAATCACGTTGTTAAAACAAGGCACTAGATCATGATCGTATCAGGCAACCTGATCCGATCATGATCTGGCCTTTGGCGAGGTCCAGGCGCGGCGCCCCTGGGGGCCGGCGAAACTTTCTTTCAGTTCACCTCGTTTCCTGTCGATGGATGGGTTCCTCCCACCGGGTAGGGGGCGCGGATGACTGAATGGATCAACGCCGCGAATGACTGGGTCCTCTACGCGCTGATCGTGCTTTTCATCGGGATGGGTGTGGAAGGCGGTGCGGCGTTCGCGCGTTGGCGACGCATGCACAACCCCGACGATGCGGACCGTTTTCTTTCGACCCTGGCGGCACCAACCATCGGCCTCCTTGCGCTCATGATCGGCTTCACCTTTTCCATGGCGTTGATGCGCTTCGAGGATCGCAAAACGGCGGTGGTGGAGGAGGCCAACGCGATCGGGACGGCCGCGTTACGGGGACAAATGCTGCCGCAGCCTTACAGTTCCGCGGTCGCCCCCCTGTTCAAGGAGTATGCCCTGCTCCGTGTCAGACGCGGGGGAGAAACCTTTGCGTCGCCGGCAGTCATGGAAGTCATCCGGCGATCCGTGGACATTCAAGGGAAGCTGTGGCGTGAGGCCATGGAAGCGGCCGCGGCAAACCCCCAGGTCGTTCCGACGGGCCTCTTCGTGCAAGCTCTGAACAGCATGATCGACATGCACGAAACACGGCTGACGGCCGGGCGGAATCACGTTCCCGTCGTTGTGTTTATCATGCTCGAAGGGGTCGCCATCGTCGCCCACGGCTTCGCGGGCTATGGAGAGCAATGGGCCGGGGCGTGGAGCAGGGCGGGCCTGTGGATCATGGCCGTGATGATTGGCAGCGTCATCATGCTCATCGTCGATCTGGATCGTCCACAGGCGGGTTTCATCACGGTGGATCAGCAGCCCCTTTTGGACCTGATAGAGCAAATGAAGTGACGACAGGCCCTGTCATGCTCCCGGGCCGCCAATGGCGTCAGTGGCCGTTCCAGTTGCCACCATGACCCCAGTTGCCACCGTGACCCCAGTTGTGTCCGCCCCATCCACCGCCCCACCCCCACCCCCACCCCCAGCCGATCACCGGTGGATAGGGGTAATAAGGGTAGGAATAGTACGGATAGGGATAGGCATAGCCGGGATAGCCCGCCGGGTAGGGAGCGGAAGCGGCAATGACCGTGGGGTCCGGGACCTGTTCGCCATTGGCCGCCATGCATTGGAGGTAGGCGACATCGTAGTTCCGCTGCATCCCGGCGGCGGAGGCGCGCGCATTGCCGGCGCCGACCGCCGAGCCCATCAGGAGGCCCGCTCCCGCGCCGGCCGCCGCCCCGGTCCCGGCCGAGCCCCCAGCTGCGCCCAAGAGCGCACCGGCCGCGGCACCAAGCGCGGTGCCGATCACGGCGCTCCCGACGGCACTTTGGTTGGCGGCCTGGGCCGGGGTCTGAAATCCATTGGCCTGCGCCGCATATTGCCGGCACCGGAAGTCATCGGCGCGGAACTGATCGAACGTCTTTCCGGGACCGGGCATCGCCGGGAGGCTTGGTCCTGTAGGAGGAGCGACGGCGCATGCACCCAGGGCGAGTGTTCCGGCAAGCGCAGTAGCCGTCATCGTGCGTCGCATGATCATCTGTCCCAGATTGTGTTGAATGAAGGCCGCCGGACGGAATTGCCCCCCCCATTCTGGCTCCGGTCCTTCGCATTCTTATTGCCGTTCGGAGACGGAATGTAATCGCCTGTTATGCGTCCTTCCACGGCCGTTCCGCTTCGGCTGATACCGCGAGAGCGTGATAGTTTTAGGTTGACCCATTAGAAGGCCAGGGGTGCCGCCCATGGACCCCGCCAAAGGCGGAGCCTTTGGGATCCAATCCATTACCCTACGTAGAGCGTTTTCCGTTCGCCTTGGCTCACAGAAAGCGCTCTAAGTCTTTCACCTAGCGAGCAATCTTATCCGATCAGATGAGTCCCTCTGATCGGATATCGCTCTAAAGTGTTGGGGGTCTGGGGCCTCAAGGCCCCGGTGGGGTTTGGGGCAAAGCCCCAAGTCAATAAGCATCAGTCAAAAGCTATCATGGTCCAGCGCCTTGTCCTGAGGCCGCGATTCACGCTTTCCGGCCGTCAGCCTCAAGCGATCGTACTCTACATCAACCGCGCCAGCAGCGGCACCAGCACCGCCGTCACCAGCGCGTTGAGGCCGATGCCGAGGGCAGCGAAGGCGGCGGCGAGGCCGTGCAGCGGCGCCACCTGTGCCGCCGCGATGCCGCTGCCCGCCACCCCGGCGGCGAGACCATGCGCGCGCCAGTCCATGATACGCATCTTGCCCAGCACCAGTTGCACCGTCACCGCGGCAGTGATGCCGCCAGCGATTGCGATTGCCGCCGTCAGCGACGGAATGCCGCCGACCTGCTGCGCCACCGCCATGGCGATCGGCGTGGTCGCCGCCTTCGGCGCCATCGACAGCGCCACGTCACGGCTGCCGCCGAGCAACCACACCACCGCCACCCCGCTCACCACCGAGGTCAGGGACCCGGCCAGGATCGCGAGCCCCGCGCCATGCAGACAGCGGCGGACATGATGCAGGTTGCCCGCGAGCGGCACGGCGAGCGCCACCGTGGTCGGGCCGAGCAGGAAATGGATGAACTGCGCGCCGGCGAAATAGGTGGGGTAGGGCGTGCCGGTGACGACAAGCAGCGTCGCCACCAGGGCGATCGCGATCAGCACCGGGTTGGCCAGCGGCGACTGGCCGCAGGCGGCCTGCACCCCCCGGCCGGCGAGCCAGGCGGCCAGCGTCACCGTGAGCCAGAGCAGCGGCGTCGGCGCGAGCGGCGCCCAGAGCGCGCGGATCATGTCGGTCATGGCCGGCTCCCGGACACCGCCGGCAGGCCGGGCGAGGTTGCGCCATGCGGCTCCGCCTGCCGGCCGAGCCGGTCCATCAGAAACCCGGTCACCAGCAGGCCGGAGAGCGTCGAGACGATCACGCCGGCGAGGATCGGCAGCCATTCCCGCCGCAACAGGGCGCCTTCGCTGATGATGCCGACGCCGGCGGGCACGAACAGCAGGCCCATCGCGCCGATCAGCCCGCTGGCGAGCCGGGCGAGCGGCGTATCCGGCGTGGTTTCCGCGGCGCGGTCTGCCTCGCGCGGGGCGCGGACGGCGACGAGGATCGCGGTCAGCAGGGCCATGCCGATGACCGGGCCAGGCACCGGCAGATGCAGGGCCTGACGCAGGATCTCGCCGAGCAACTGGCAGCCGATCAGGATGGTGAATGCGAAAGCCATGGGTTCCTTACCTTGCGCGTGGCCGGGTGTTATGCCGGTGTCATGGTCCGCTCCCGCGCCGGCCGCCGGCGCCAACCGCTCTTCTCCGGCCGCGGGAGCGGCTGGGCATGGCGGGGCATGCGGCGGCGGATGGCGGGGCGGCCGATTTTTCCGGCGACCCACGGGAACCTGCGAAATCTGGCGCTTCGCCCTTGCCGCCGAAACCACCCGCACGGCACATGGCTTTTGCGGAAAAGGGAAAGAGAAGCGGCGGGATGGATTACTTCGCGGCGATGCGGGCCTTCGTGCGCGCGGCGGATCTGGGCAGCTTTTCCCGCGCCGCTGCCGCCGAGGGAATCAAGGTCTCCACCGTCTCCCGCTATGTGAGCGCGCTGGAGGCCGATCTCGGCGCCGCGCTGTTCAATCGTTCCACCCGCCGACTGAACCTGACCGAGGCCGGCGCCAGCTTCTA
>DATJWY010000183.1:0-4834 GCA_035500775.1 Acetobacteraceae bacterium | reverse complement strand
TGCCGCGAGTCGCTGGTGGACGGCATCCGCCGTGGCACGGACGTGATGATGGCCGGCAAGGTCGCCGTGGTCGCCGGGTTCGGCGATGTCGGCAAGGGGTCGGCCGCCTCGCTGCGCAATGCCGGCTGCCGCGTGCTCGTCACCGAGATCGACCCGATCTGCGCCCTGCAGGCGGCGATGGAGGGCTACGAGGTGGTGACGATGGACCAGGCCGCGCCGCGCGGCGACATCTTCGTCACCGCCACCGGCAATGTGGACGTGATTACCCTTGATCACATGCGGGCGATGAAGCACCGCGCCATCGTCTGCAACATCGGTCACTTCGACAGCGAGATCCAGATCGGGGCGCTGCGCAACTACCTGTGGGAGAACGTCAAGCCGCAGGTGGACGAGGTGGTGTTCCCTGACGGCAAGCGGCTGATCGTGCTGAGCGAGGGGCGGCTCGTGAATCTCGGCAACGCCACCGGGCATCCGAGCTTCGTCATGTCCGCGAGCTTCACCAACCAGGTGCTGGCGCAGATCGAGCTGTGGACGACCCCGGCGGGCACGTATGAGCGTCAGGTCTATACGCTGCCGCGTCATCTCGACGAGAAGGTGGCGGCGCTGCATCTCGCCAAGGTCGGCGCGACGCTGACCAGGCTCAGCCAGCAGCAGGCGGAGTATATCGGCGTCGGCCTCAACGGCCCGTTCAAGCACGAGCTGTATCGCTACTGAGGCGGCAAGGGGGGCGTGTCCCCCCTTACCGACCGACCGGCCGGGGCCGCGTGCCCCGGTCACGTTCCGCCGGGACGGCATCACGTTCCAGCCACAGTTTTCATGGCATTCTGTGCGCATGGACTCCTTCAGCACGCCTGGTTTCAGGCCCTCGCCCAGGCTCTGGCGCGGTGCGCGCCGGTGCTTGCCACTCCTGACTGTCGCGGCCGTGTCCCTGCTGGCTTCCGCCCCGGCGAAAGCCTGGTGGAGCGGCGGCATCGGGTTCGGCTTCGCGCCGGCGCCCTATTTTTACAACTACGCGCCGCCGCCGCCGCCGCCGCCGGTCGTCGTGGCCCCGCCGCCCTATTATGCCCCGCCGCCCGCGGTGCCCGCGCCCCCGGTGACCGCGCCGCCGCCGACCGCCGCTGTGCCGTATGGCTCCACATGCTTCGCCGGCGTCTATGTCTGCCCGCTGGCGCGGCCGCAGCCGGTCGGTTCCGACTGCTCCTGCCCGGGACTCGGCGCGCCGTCTTACGGAATGGTGCGGTAGGGCGTGAGCGGTCCGGGCGGGCAAGCGGCGGCGCGGGCGGTTCGGTGCGTCGCCGGGCTGGCCCGTTTTTGTCTTCAAATCGTCTCATCCCGGCTCCATCATCCTGCCGATGAAACCCCTGGTCGGCATTTCCTGCTGCTACAAGCTGTTCGGCATGTTCTACACGCCGAACCACGCGGCTTCGGACACCTATGTGCGGGCGGTGGAGCAGGTGGTGGGGGCGGTGCCGGTGCTGCTGCCGGCCAGCGCCGACGGGGCCGATATCGGCACGCTGCTCGCCCGACTCGATGGGCTGATCCTCACCGGCAGCCGCTCCAACGTGCATCCCGGCCATTATGGCGGACCGCCGCATGCCGAGGGCACGCCCGAGGATAGCCGGCGCGACGCCGTGACCCTGCCGCTGATCCGCGCCGCCGCGTCGCACGGCCTGCCGATGCTCGCGATCTGCCGGGGGTTGCAGGAGATGAACGTGGCGCTGGGCGGCAGCCTGCATCAGCGTTTGCAGGATCTGCCGGGGCGGCTCGATCATTCGACGCCGATGCAGACCTATGACCGGGTGCGCACCGGCAAGGCGCATCTGGCGCGGCTGCGGCCCGGCGGGTTGCTGCATCGCCTGGCCGGGACCGAGACGATCCCGGTCAATTCCCTGCACAACCAGGGCATCGACCGGCTCGCGCCGGGCCTTGTGGTGGAAGCCACGGCGCCGGACGGCACCATCGAGGCGGTACGCCTCGTTCGCGCCGCCTCCGGCCGCGAGCCGGCCTTCGCCCTCGGGGTGCAATGGCACCCGGAATATGATTTCGAGACCGATGCCGTTTCCCTCGGCATCTTCGAGTCGTTCCGCGCCGCCGTGCGGGCGCGGGCGCGGGCGGGGCAGGGCGCCGCCGCCGAGGCCGCTGACTGAGTGCGCGACGTAACGATCATAATGTCGTAAGGCCAGGGGCTCCGCCCCTGGACCCTGCCAAAGGCTAAGCCTTTGGAATCCGTTACTTAAATGTCGGGGGTCTGGGGCCTCAAGGCCCCAGCGGGTCGAGGGCGGAGCCCTCGCCTTGCCTTTGAATGCCGGGAACGGCAAGCGCAAGAATGACGTCGTCAAGCGGATGACGGCGGAGCACATGGGGCTGAAACCCTGCCTCGGTTGTAATGCGGTCGTCCTCGCGGCGGCCGGCCTCGTATGGGGCATCGGTGGCGCGCACGCCCAGGATCTGGAGCCGCGCGCCTACTCGGCGTCTCCGATCGGCACCAACTTTCTCGCCGCTGGCTTCAGCCGCTCGACCGGCAGTTCGTCGCTCGACCCGTCGGCGCCAATCACGGGCCTCAATGCGGCGATCGATACCTACAGCCTCGGCTACGACCGTGCCTTCGACCTCGCCGGGCGCTCGGCGAGTGCCGCCATCCAGATCCCCTACCGCGATGGCAATGTCAGCGGGCAAGTCGAGGGGCAGAACGAGCACGTGTCCCGGTCGGGGCTGGGCGATTTGAGAATTCGGCTGGCGACGAACCTGTTAGGCGGCCCCGCGCTCACACCCGCGGAGTTCCGGCTCCGTCGGCCAACCACCACGCTCGGGGTGAGCCTTGTGGTCACAGCGCCTACAGGACAGTATCACCCGGAGCACCTCATCAACATCAGTTCCAATCGCTGGGCCTTCAAGCCCGAGATCGGCCTGTCGCAGCCGTTGGGAAATTGGTTCGCGGAAGCCTATGCGGGTGCCTGGATTTTTGCCGACAACGACAATTACTTCAACGGCCACGTACGGAGCCAGAATCCGCTCTATACGTTTCAGCTGCATGGAGGCTATACTTTTCGTCCCAGCCTGTGGCTTGCGGCCGACGCGACCTACTACACGGGCGGCGAGACCAGCATCAACGGCAACAGCAGCAACGATTCTGAGTCAACCGTACGCTGGGGCCTGACGCTGTCCGTCCCGATCGCGGCGGGGTTCTCCGCGAAACTGGCCTGGTCCAAGTGGGTGAGCGGACGTAACGGCGGGAACTACCAGACAATCGGCGTGTCGCTGCAATACCGCTGGTTCGATCCACAAGGACCGGCCCGCTGATCGCGTCGCTTCGACACGTCATGACAGGTCGTGCCAGGCCTGGATGACTGCGGATCGAAGCAGTCATCCAGGTGAAGCCTTTTGTCCTGGCGAGCATCTTTATGACTTTGGATGATTCCACCCGAGGTCATGATGCTCCAGAGCGGTTTCACCGAAGCTGTCATCTCGGACCTGCGACGTGGAACCGCTCTGGCCTTTGTGGTGACGAGCAGTTTTATCAGTCGAACCGGTTCCAGATCTTCCCAGCTTTGGGCCGTTTGGAACCGATACACGGCGGTCGACCCGCCCGCTTTTGGGCTGGGCCGCCTTGTCACATGTGTGGGGGCTTGCTGCCGAGGCCGGCGCCCGAGGTGGGGCGCGTCGCCATGTCCTCACGCATGGACACGCCGTAATAGTCGTCGACGCGGGTGCCCCAGGTGTCGTTGCTCCAGAGTTCATTGCCCTCGTAAGAGGGTGCGCCTTCGAGGCGGCTGCGGTCGATATCGACGACGTAGCCTCCCTCGCTGGGGCGGTAGTTCAGCACGTGCCAGGGCAGTGGGTGATAGCGCTCGCCGATACCCAGGAAGCCACCGAAGCTCATGATGGCGTACTCGGCTCTGCCGGTGATCTTGTCGAGCATCACGTCATAGACGCTGCCGAGCTTCTCGCCATTGAGATTGTAGACGTTGGTGCCGCTCACCTTGCTCGCGGCAATCAGGCGCCCGGAGGTGTTGCTGGTGTCGTCAAGTCTTGCCATGGGATTCCCTCCTTTTGGGGATGCGATGCGGATAGACGCAGACCCCGATAAAAGAAACGCACATGCTGGATGACGGTTACAGGTTGCGATTGCAAAACAATATGGGGATGGCATTTTGGATTATATGATCTAAAAATGACACGTTGTATTTGGCGTATTTTGAATTTAATTCCAAGTCTAGCCAAAGATGTCGGACATGAAAGGCTGATACTTGGTCGCCGATCACATTCACAGGGTCTCTATACAGGCGTCAATCGCCGCTTTACTCCCGTCTGTCTGGGCGCTGGCGGCGGTTCGCTTCACGGGGCCGGGAATCGCCTACCCAAACACATTCGTGCCAGACGCGAATCCCCGGTGCCTTCGGATTCTCCGATCCAATGAGGCTACGCGGCGGCCTGGTGCTGGTGCCGGCGGTTGGGGGGTGGGCATACAACCGAAACCCGGTTTATCCTCCCCTCCGGGGAGGGATGGCCATGAATGCATTACAAGCAGCAGCCAGCCAGCTTTATTCTTTCGGCCTCGAAAAAAACGCGGCGAATTTCGCCCAACTCACCCCACTGACCTATCTCGCGCGCTCGGCCACGGTGTTCCCGGACCGGGTCGCCATCATTCACGGCGACCGGCGGATCACCTGGGCACAGACCTATGAGCGCTGCCGCCGCCTCGCCTCGGCGCTGCGCCGGCGTGGCGTGAAGCCCGGCACCACCGTCGCCGTTCTCGCCCCCAATACCCCAGCGATGGTCGAGGCGCATTTCGGCGTGCCGATGGCCGGCGCGGTGCTGAACACGCTCAACATCC
>DATJWY010000182.1:0-14917 GCA_035500775.1 Acetobacteraceae bacterium | reverse complement strand
CGGGGGTCTGGGGCCTCAAGGCCCCAGCGGGTCCAGGGCAGAGCCCTGGCCTTTCGATGCCAAGCGGAGCAAGGGCGGCGGCGGCGCGCACCACCGCCTCCATCGCCGCGGCGGCGTCCGCCGTCTCGCGCACCGCCGGATCGAAATCCACCGAGGAGAGATCGGCGCGGGTGACGCCGTGCCAGGGATGCGCGGCGGGGGCGCCGAATTGCGCCAGGATCGGCGCGGCGGCGCGCTCGAACCGCTCCAACACGGCGCGGCGGCGCTCGATGTCGGAGCGGGTGAGGGTGTCGGCGCCGGGCAGGTCGAGCGCGTCCAGCCGGCGCGCCGCCTCGCTTTCGCCGTCGCGGCGGCGGCGATCGGCCCAGAGCGCGTCATGCACCGTGCCGCCGGTGGTGCCGAGCGGGGCGTTGAGGATCTCCACGTAGCGGGTGAGGGCGGCGCGGGTGGCGGCGAGGTCGCGCAGCCGTGCCTCCAGCGCCTCCGGGCCGGGGGCCGCGGGCAGGTGGGCAAGGCGCTGGGCGAGGCCGTCCAGCACGTCCTTCTTGCGCGCCTTGCCGGAATGCAGCTCCAGGCAGAAATCGCCGAGCCCGACCTTGTCCAGTCGGTCCTTCACCACCTGCAGCGCCGCCTGCTTGTCGGCGACGAACAGCACCGTCTTTCCGTCCGCCAGGGCGGCGGCGATGATGTTGGTGATGGTCTGCGACTTGCCGGTGCCGGGCGGGCCCTCGATGACCAGGTTCTGGCCGGTCATCACGTCATAGACGGCGCTGTGCTGGCTGGCATCCGCGTCCAGCACCAGGGCGGGGACGCGATCGGCGACGGAAGGGGCGTCGATCTCGTGCTCCTCGGCGAAGAGCGCGCCGCCGGACGCGCCGCCGCCAAGCAGCCGCAGCAGCAGCGGGCGGGAGGCGAGGCCGCCCGCCTCGGCCCAGGCCGTCTCGTCGAGATCGTGGAACATCGCGAGGCGGGCGAAGGGGAAATGCGCGAGCGTCACATAGCGGCGCACCGCCCAGCGCTTGCGGCCCTGGCAGACTTCCTCCGCCACCCGGGCGAGATAGGCTTCCGGCAACTCGTCCTCGGTGGGGAGGGGAAGCTGGATGCGGAAATCGCGGTCGAGCCGCTCGGCGAGGGTGCGGTTGACCTCGGCCTCGTCGCCGGTGCCGGTGAGCACGTACTGGTAGCGGCTGCGGACGATGCGGCGGTCGATGTCGACGCGCAGCAGCAGCAGCGGACTCACGAACGGCTTTTCCGCGCTGTCGCTCTCGAACCATTCCAGGAAGCCGAAGGCGAGATGCAGCGTGCCGACGCCGGTTTCCTCGGCCACCGTGCGTGCCGTGTCGCGGATGCGGGAGAGGGCGCGCTCCAGCGCGTCCGGCGGCATCAGGGTTTGCAGCTCGGCCGGGGCGGCGCGGCCCGGCTCTTCCGGGGCGGCGGGGGGAAGCTCATAGGACGGGTTGATGCCGCAGCGCGCGGCGTGCTCCGCGAGGCCGGTCGCCTGCGCCGCCTGCCAGGGCGGGAGGCCGAGCGCCTCGCGCGCCGCGTCGCGCAGCGCCCGCTCGACGCGCGCGGCCTGGGGCGAGGTCAGCTCATCCTCGGTGAGGGCGGCGAACGCGGCGACATAGGCGGCGTCGGTCGCGCGCGTCATCTCCAGCATGGCGCGGAACTGGTCGGTGCGCTCGTCCTCCGGCTCGTCCTCCGGCTCCGGCAGCGGGCGGATGGAGAGCGTCTTGCCCTCGGCGAGCTGCGCGAACAGCACGTTCATCGGCGTGTGCACCGCGCGGACATGGGCGCGGGCACCGGTGCGGGTGGCGTGCGGGTAGGAGATGAGCGGGTTACGGCCCGTCAGGTCCAGCAGGCCGGTGCGAAGTTGCCGGATGGACGCGGTAGCCGCCTCGTGGCGGGGATCGTCGGGGCGGCTGGAACCATCCATCCTGTCGGCACTCTCCGGGGGGTTCTGCCCGTATCGGGCTTGCACTGTTTCAGGGGACAAGGGGCGCGGTCCGCCCATGAGATCGACGCTCTGCAACCCTCTGATTCTACGCTTCTAACGCTCTGCCAGACAAGCCGCATCCCCAAGGGGTGGCATGCCGGGGTGTGTGCGGAATGCGGGGAGGCGCTTGCCGGGGTAGGCCAGGGGCGCCCCTCCGTGGCCATTCCATCGTCCGTTCCGGCAGATGGAACCTTGGCCACTCCGCCCCCCGGACCCCGGCACTGGTTGGGGGGCGTCACCGCCTCATCGTCTTGCATTCGCCATAGAAAGATATACGTAAACAAGGTATATCAATAGAGTGCGCCATGCGGATTGCGCGCTGGGGCAACAGCCTCGCCATTCGTCTGCCCGCCGCGATCGTGGAAGCGCTGTCGCTCAAGGAAAGCGACGACGTGGAAATCCACATCGCCGGCGAGCGCGCATTTGACATCGCCCGCGACAAGAGTCGTGAACGGGCCCTTGAGCGCATCCGCGCGCTGCGCAAGCCCATTCCGCCCGGCTGGAAATTCGACCGTGAAGAGTCGAACGAGCGCAGACCCACGTGGCGCGCGAGTTTCTCGACACCAACGTTCTGGTCTACGCTTTTGCGGATGACAAACGGGCTGCCATCGCCAAAGCCATCCTCGTGCGCCGGTGCGACACCAGCGTTCAGGCCCTGAACGAATTCGCCAACGTCGCGCGCCGCAAGCTCGGCATGAATTGGGCGGAAGTCACTGAGGCGCTGGCCGCGATCCGTGCGCTTTGCGGCACCATCCATCCTCTCGACCTTGAGATTCACCAGCGCGCCATGCAACTGGCTGAACGCCACGGCTTCCCGGTGTTCGATGCCCTCATTGTCGCCGCGGCGCTAAAGGGGGGATGCGCGATCCTGCATAGCGAGGACATGCAGGATGGCATGGAAATAGAGGGCCAACTTCAGATCCGGAATCCGTTTAAAACCGCCTGAGAGGTTGTTTGGAAAAGGCTTGAGCCGATCCTGGACGCCATCCGCAAGCGGTGGCCGGGGATCAAACACTTCTTCGCCGATGGCGCCTATAGCCGCTGCAAGCTGCTCGACAAGGCTGCCTTCCTCGATTTCGCGGTCGAGGTCGTGCGCCGCTCCGACACCGGCCTGGGCTTCAAGGTGGTCCCACCGCCGCTGGGTGGTGGAACGCAGCCTCGGCCGGTTGACCCAATACCGCTGCCTCGTCCGTGATTACGAACGCCGCCTCGATGTGTCGGAGGCCACGATCTTCATCGCCATGGGAAACCTGCTCGTACGAAGGATCAGCCATACCTGGTTTTGGGCTAATTTTCGTCAGACGATTATCCTAGACCCCCTCCTGCGCGTTTAGGAGAAAACTCTTGCCGGACAAACGTATTCTGCTGGTCTATGCCCACCGCAACCGGGATGCCTCTCGTATCAACCGTGCTCTGCTGGAGGCGGCAGCTGTGCTGCCTGCTGTCACCATTCATGATCTGACGAAGGTATACCCGGACGGGAAGATCGATGTCGTCCGCGAACAGTCCTTGCTGCTGGAGCACGACATCATCGTTCTGCAGTTTCCGTTCTACTGGTACAGCTCGCCGGCCATCCTCAAGGAGTGGCAGGACGCGGTACTGGAATGGGGATTTGCTTATGGCTCAGGCGGCGACAAATTGCATGGCAAGCAGCTCATGATCGCCACCAGCGCGGGCGGGCCGGCGGAGATGTATCAGTCCGGTGGCCTCAATCAATTCACCATGTCCGAGCTGTTGCGCCCCTTCCAGGCTATGGCCAATCTCACCGGCATGCGTTGGCTGCCCGTCTTTTCCCTGCACGGCACACGAGTCATGGACGACGCACTGCTGTCCTGGGAGGCAGATCGTTACGTTACACGGCTTGCCTCGTTGTAAAAGTAAAGGCGCACTCCGGGACACAGGAAGGAGCCAAGAATGCAAACCGAAGCATGGCGCTGGCAGGCGCCGGGGGCACCGGAACAACTGCAGCGGGCTGCGCTGGAAGTGCCGCCGCTGGATGAATTCGAGGTGCTGGTCGAGAACCGGGTTATCGCCTTCAACCCGGTCGATTGGAAACTCATCGCGAGCGGCCATGCAGCCTGGCAGCCGGGGCAGGTGCCCGGTGTCGATGGCATGGGGGTCGTCGTTGCCGTCGGCAGCGGCGTCCATCACTGGCGCATCGGCAGTCGCGTGGCCTATCACACCGATTTGCGCCAGCATGGCAGTTTTGCACGGCATACCTCAGTGCCGGCGCGGGCGCTGCTGGCGGTGCCCGAGCATTTGAGCGACGAGGCAGCGGCGGCTTTCCCCTGCCCGGGGCTGACCGCGTGGCAGGCGCAGGCGAAATTGCCGGACCTGCGAGGCGAATCCGTGCTGATCAATGGGGCCGGCAGTAACGTCGGGCGCTTCGCCGTCTGTCTTTCGCTCACTGCCGGCATGCGCGTCTTCGCAAGCGCCGGCAGCGGTCATCACGACTGGCTGCGACAGCGTGGGGCGCAAGCGGCGATTGATTACCGAGCGCCAGACTGGCTCGAGCGGTTGCGGGTGGCGAACGGCGGCGAGCCCTTTTCAGCGGCAATCGACCTCGTCTCCGAAGAAGCTGCGCGAACCCTGATTCCGCATCTGGGCTATTATGGTCATCTGGTTTCGGTGCTGGGGCGCATTGAATGCAACCCGCTGCCAGCCTTTACCCATTGCCTTTCGCTTCACGAAATCGCGCTGGGGGCCCAGCATGCCTACGGCGCCGATCGACAGTGGCAGGTTCTGGTCAAAGCCGGTGAGCGCATGATGCAGCAACTGGTCACCGGCGAATTGCCCCTGCCGCCGATGCGGCTTGGCCATTTCGACGAACTGCCGCAGCGCCTCGGGGAATTTCGTCGAGAAGGGCAGGGCTTCAAATACCTGCTGCGGATTTGAACCGGATCCTGGGCGCTGGAGGAAGCTTTGGCCTGGAATTGCGGGGGCATGCGGAAAAGCTGCGGGGCTCCGCCCCGCACCCTGCTGGGGACAGCGCCCCCAGACCAGCACGAGTTTGGAATCATTCATGAAAAGGGGCCTGGGGCCGACGGCCCCAGCGGGCTCTGTCGCGGGGCGGAGTGGCCCAAGGTTCCGTCGTTCCGCAGGAGCGATGGAATGGCCACGGAGGGGGGGCGCCTTAACCCGCCAGCCGCCGAAAACCGTCCCCACCCGCATCAGCAATGCGGCGGCGCGGCGAGGTGGAATTCGGACAACCGCCCCTGCATGGTGAAGTCGCCGAAATTCATCGACAGGTCGTCAGCGACGCCGTTTTCCCAGTAGCGCATGCCGATCTCGTAATCCGGCGTCTGCGCCGATTTGGCGCGGGTGAAGAAGGCGATGTGCACCCGGCCGGAGGGCAGCTTGGAGAGGCCCGGCCATGCCACGGGCTGCGGGCCGCCCCAGTTCGCGATGGTGATGAAGGTGTCCTGTGCCCCGTCCGTGCCGGTGCCGTCGAACAGCGGCAGGGCGAGGAAGCGCTTGCCGGCCTCGGCGGCGGCGATCAGCGCGGCGGTATGCGCCATCGGCAGCAAGGTGCCGTCCGGCAGGGCCATCATCTTCGCCTGCGGGCTGGTGTAGCGCACCGCACCGCTGCCGCCCGAATGGTCGAGCGTGGCCTCGCCGTCGATCTGGTCGGTCACCGCCTGATCGGTGGTCTGGCGCATATGGAAGTCGAGCTTCGTGCCGTCCTTGGCTTCCCAGGTGGCGTAGTCGGACAGCATGCGCACATCCTGCCCGTCCCGGTTGGTGACCGTCATTTGCAGGCGTTGCGCGCTGGTCCAGCCGGTGCAGGCGTCGGTGATGTCGTAGGTCATGGTTCCGGTGGCCGCGATGATGTCGCCGCGCGCGGATTGCAGGACGAGCTTGTAAACGGCGTGATGCGCCGCGAGCGGGGCGGCGGCCTCGGCTGTGGGGATACAGGCGAGGAGGAAAAGGGCGGCCAGACGGCGCATACGGGCGGGACTCCGGTTTCTTGCCAGCCGGACAGGGTAGAACGTGGTACGCGGGGCCGCCAGCGGCGGCGCCCGCATGGAGTCTGCGTTGCGCGCCGGCGATGGCGCGCGCGGCGCTGCCGGGGCTGGCCCGGCCGGATCAGCCGAGCGGGGCGGCGCCGCCTTGCGCATGCTGCTGCCGCAGCCGGAAGCCGAGCACGGTGAGCAGCACGCCGAAGACGAGGGCATAGATTCCGAGCCACCAGGTCAGCACCACCGCGCCGACGGCGGGGAAGGCGAACAGCAGCGCACCCCAGACGATGGAGGCGAAGCCGGAAAGCGCAAGGAGGAAGCGCCCATGCGTCGCATGCAGGCGGAACGCCGCGATGACGAGGGCGATACCGGAGATCAGCGCCCAGGCCGCGAGCAGGGAGACGAACACCAGCAGGGTGAGGCCCGGCACCGCCGCCGCGACCAGCCCGATCGCGAGATCCAGCACGCCTTCCAGCAGCAGCAGGCTCCAGCGTTCATGATGCGCGGCGGCGCGGATGCCGGAAATGATGGCGAACAGGCCGTCCGCCAGCATGTAGGCCGCGAACAGAAGCAGCAGGGTGTAGAGCGTGATGCCCGGCAAGGCGAGGGCGACGAGGCCGAACAGGATGCCGGCGATGCCGCGCAGCAGCACGGCCCACCAGTTGCGCGCCAGCAGCGCGCTCATCGCGACGATGCGGGAATCGGGCGGTTCGCCTGGGCTGAGACGGTCGTCCATCGAAATCTCCCAAGGGTTTGGAGATGGGTTTCGGCGCTTATGCCCAAAGGGTTCCGCGACACCATCCAAGGCCGGAACGCCAATGCCGTCCAGATCATAATGAGTTCATGCGGGCGCATTCATTGTGATGTAAGTCGCTGTATTTTCCGGTAATTTTATGAGTTCAGACGATTCCGTCCGAACTCATGCCGTTCTATGGCCGGATGCCCTGAGTCGCGTCGACGAGCGCCTGAACGGGCACCTGTATCAGCCCACGATTCGGCCGGTCGAGATCGACAACCATCAAAATCAATACGGCGACCGTGAAGGACATGATCAGGTTGGGCAGGCGTTGTCGGGCTCCGGCAACGCCTGCGTTGTAGCCGGTGAGTCCCATCGCCACCATCGCGACACCGATGAGTATAAACATGACCGCGCCCGGGACATGGCAGCGCAGGGCAGTGACCAGCTTTTCATGAATGTTGTTCATCTCATTCAACGAGGCGACGAAACGGTAGGCAGGCAGCGACTGCGGAGCCGTTGCGGTGACCGCGATGGCCTGCTGCCACAGCCGGGACTGGAGATCCAATGACCGGGCAATTTCTCGCTCCATCTTCGATGGGACGTAGGACACATCGAGCGTGATCCTGACCGCGGCATAGTCGCGCAGCAGGCTCAGGATAGGTTCCTGCGCCGGCTCAGGCAGCATCAGGGCGAAGTTCGCCGTGCTGCTGATCGCATTGGCCTCCTCCAGAATCAAATTGCGGCGCACGTCATAAAGCGACAGCGCGATCGAAAAACTGAACGCGAGGAGCAGCGCAAGAAGACCAAGAGCCGCACCTGTCAGCGTGCCGATAGTCGCACCCGCGGGTTCCGTTCGGCGAAACCGCCTGCCGATCCAGTTGCCAAGCTCGGCGCCTCCCGCGATCAGGATGATGGTCAGGGGATAGAGGACCACCAAATTAAGCTGGTACAGCCATTCGAAAATCACCATCGGTCCTCCCACGACACCGAACGGCCAAGAGCATGCGCGAGCCAGGCTCGCACTGGCAGGAGAGCGCCAGGATGTATGCCGGCGCTGTGATCAGTTCACGATGGAGACTGGCGTAAGCTGAAGATGGCTTTCGGTCGGACGCTGAGTAGACCTCCGTGCGAAGATCTTGACTTGGCCGCCCGCCGGCGGCGGCCAGGCGCTGCGTGATGCGACCGACGGAGCGATGCGACAGCGGGCAGCACGATCTGCAAAGGAGACAGCCTTGCGATCCTCCTCTTTCGGTGGCCCAAGCCGGCGCCTTGTGCTCGGTGCGCTCGCGGTGCTGCCGGTGTTGCCTGAGTTGCTCGGCGCCACCACCGCGCAGGCGCAAATCGCGCCGCTGGCATCCTGGAACGAGGGCCCAGCGAAGCAGGCGATCCTGGACTTCGTGCGCGTGACGACCGACCGGACAAGCATGAGCTTCGTGCCGCCGGAGGAGCGTATCGCCACGTTCGACCAGGACGGCACGCTGTGGGTCGAGCAGCCGATGTATGTGCAGGTGATCTACTGCCTGGATCGGGTGCCGGCGGTTGTGAAGGCAAACCCGGAGCTTGCGAACGTTGAACCGTTCAAGACCGTGCTGTACGGCAACCGGGAGGCAATGACGAAGCTCTCGATGCAGGATCTGGAAAAGATTCTCGGCGCGACGCTCACCGGTATGTCGGTGGAGGAGTTCGGCAGGCAGGTGAAGGCGTGGCTCGCAACGGCCAGGAATCCACGCTGGAAACGGCTCTACACAGAACTCACCTACCAGCCGATGCAGGAGGTGCTGCAATACCTGCGCGCCAATGGCTACAAGACCTATATCGCCACCGGCGGCGGCCAGGATTTCGTGCGGGTCTACGCCGAGCAGGTCTACGGCATTCCCCCCGAGCAGGTGGTCGGCTCCGTGGGCGGGACCAAGTTCGGCTATGGCAAGGACGGCAAGCCGTTCCTGACCAAGGAGGCGAAGCTCCTGCTGAATGACGACCACGCCGGCAAGCCTGAGGGCATCCATATGATGATCGGTCGCCGGCCTTACGCGGCGTTCGGCAATTCCATCGGGGATCGGCAGATGCTGGAATATACCAAGGCTGGCGATGGGGCGCGGCTGTCGATGCTCGTGCTGCACGATGACGCGCAGCGCGAGTTCGCGTACGGACCGGCGCAGGGGCTGCCCAATTCCAAGGTCGGCACGTTCACCCAGGCGCTGTACGACGAGGCGAAGCAAGCCGGCTGGACCGTCATCAGCATGAGGAATGACTGGAAGCGGGTCTTCGCCTTCGACTAGTTTCCTGGGCCGGCAAGGGTCAGTTCGACACGCCGGTTCTGCGCACGTCCTTGCGGGGTGTCATTGGGGGCGACCGGGTTCGCGTCGCCGAAGCCCTGCGCCGACAGCAGGCTCGGATTGACCCCCTGGGAGATCAGAAACTGCATGACCGTGTCCGCGCGCTTCTGCGACAGCACCAGATTGGAAGGGACGCCCCGCGCAATCAGTTCGGGGCCGATCGGCGTGTTGTCGGTGTAACCGTTCACGATGATCTTCGTCTGCTGAAACGGCGCCAGGATCGGCGCCATCTTGCTGATCGTCTGCTTCGCCTGCGGCGGCATCTGCCAGTCGCCCGAGGGGAACAGAAGCTCGCTGTTCACGGTTACCTTGATCGCGTTCTGCAGCCGCGAGATATGCATCTGGTTCGCGGCGACCTCGGCCGACATTTTCTGGTTGAGTTGCTGATAGTCCTGGTCCAGCGCATCGTATTTTTGCTGCGACACGCAGCCCGCGAGCAGAAAGGCGGCCGTGAGCCATGCCGCGGCATGACCGCGGTTCACTCCACTATTCATAAGCGGCTCCTCCTTATCTCGACTTTGCGCAATTGAGGCGGCGCGGCAGAGCGTATCGACGAATTTTTTTATCAGGCCAACGAGAATTTTGATGGTATCGGCGGCTTGCCGAGATGTTGATAAATCCGGTGGCGCCCAAAGAATGCGGTGTACGCTGGCGATGGTGTCGCTGAAGGTTGGGTGTTGCCTGTCGTACCGGATCGACTATGTCGCGGCGTTCGTTCCGAGAATATCGGGCAAGAATTTCAATCTGCGCGTCCCCGTCGGTATCGCTACTTGCCTGAAGAAGATGCTCGCGGAACCGTTCGATACGTTCACGTCCTCGCCGGCGGGGCTTCCGTCCACCAATTCGGCAAGTAAGGGACGGCTCGGAAGGAACTCAAGGCGTGGCGCCTCCACCGCTCCTGCGTGGCGGCGGAATCTTGGGACATTCGGCCCCTGATCCTTGGGGTTTATCAGCCGGACTGATTATTCCGCTCCAGCGTCGCCAGGTCCTGCATCGCCGGCACATCGGCGCTCTCATCGACGAGCAGCCGCGGCGCCGCCGGCCCAGCGGGCGCTTCCTCCGGCTCGCCGTGCGCCCGCTGCTCCTGCGCCGCCACCAGGGCGCGCACGCGTGGCGCGAGTTCGGGATTGTCGGCGACCAGCCGCTGCATCTCGGCGCGGCTCAATTCCAGCAAATGGCAGAAGCTCACCGACCGGACCGTCCCCGGATTGCGCCCTCCTTCCAGGCATTCCGGCAGGCCGAAGCAATCCCCCGGGGCCAGCCGCACATCCTCCGTGCCGATGCGCAGTTCCACCGCGCCGGAGCTGATGAAGCAGACCGAGCGCGTCCGCCGCCCGGCCCGCGCCAGCACCTCGCCGGGCACGGTGAAGCGCATGGTCAGGCTCATGGAGATGTCGTGCAGCACCGCTTCCGGCAGGCCGGCGAACAGGGCGATCTGGCGCACCCGGTTCGAGAGGCCGGTTTGCAGGTGGAAGCGCAGCCGCCGCGCCGTGCGGCCGCGCTGCCGCTCGAGCGCCTGCGACAGCCGGCCGTGCAGCTCGTCGCTGATCAGGTTCTCCTCCAGCAACTGGCGATATTCCCGCCGCTCCAGTTGCAGGCCGAACTGATGCGTCAGGCGCGTCTCCAGCGATTCGGCGTAGCCGTGATACTGCACCCGGAGCGTGTCGATCGCGTCCTGCAGCAGGGTGCGGCGGCGGGCGAGGATCTCGTCCACGATGGCGGCGACGCGGGCGCCGAGCACCGGCTCCATGCGCCGGCGCATGAAGCGGTCGAGGGCGAGCGTCACCAGGTGCAGGATGAGCAGCGTCTCGAACCGCTCCATCATCCGCCGGGTCAGCGGCCCGTCGATGTGGAAATGGCGGTGCAGCCATTGTGCGAGGCGGAAGCCGGGGCCGGGGCGGAGCCGGCGGCGGGCGGCGCGCATGTAGCCGTAGCGCCCCTCGTTGCGCGCGCCGTCCAGCATCGCGTCCGTCGTGCGCAGCAGCATCTCCATCGTCCCCCGCGGCAGGCCGCGCACCTGGAACATGTCCAGCAGGATCGAGCGCTCGCGCGAGGCGAAGGTGATCAGCGCGAGCTTGATGCGGTCGCGGTCGCTGATCGCGGCGTCGAAGCTGTTGGCCGCCGTTTCCGCCTCGGCGCGGCTCACATAGACGCGCTGCACGGACCCCACCGCGTGCTGGGGCAGGCCGAATTCGTCCGCCGCCTCGCCAAGCTGGTCGCGCACCTCGTCGAAGGCGATGGCGAGCACCTGATGCCGCAGCGCCTCGTCGATCGGCGGCAGCCGGTCGAGCTTCAGCGCGCGCACCACGAAGCGGAGGGTGGTGCCGTTGACGAGCAGGGTGACGAGCACGAAGCCGGTGGCGAGCACGGCGATGAAATGCTTGGTCGCGTCCGGGATCAGCCGGTGCTCGGTGACGGCGAGGGCCATGGCGAGGGTGATGGCGCCGCGCAGCCCGCCCCAGAGCATGGTGAGCCTGATCGCGGTCGAGACCCGATTGGCGAGGCGGGTCGCTTCCAGCATCGGCATCAGGGCGAACAGCACCACGCCGCGCGCCGCCGTCGCCGCCAGCACGGTGACGCCGATCAGCTCCGCGTCCTTCCAGGAGAAGCCGATCAGCAGGCGCGGCACCAGCATCGAGGCGAGCACGAACACCATCGACCCGGCCCAGAAGTTGAGCTGGCCCCATACGCCCAGCAGGAAGGCCCAGTTGCGCGGGCGGAAGGTGGAGGCGCCATAGGCGCGGATGGTGAGCCCCGCGGCGGCGGCGGCGACCACGCCGGAGAAGCCGAGGAAACGGTCGCTGAGCAGGTAGGCGATATAAGGCAGGGCGAGGGTGATCGTGACCTCGCCGGCGGCGATCTCGCCGAGCAGCGGTACGGCGGCGAGGACCAGCCGGGCCAGCACCACGCCCACCACCATCCCGCCGGCGAAGGATTGCGCGAGCAGCATCAGCAAGGCGAGCGGCGTCGTGTGCTGATGCCAGATCAGCGCATCCAGCAGCACGCTGAAGATGGCGATGGCGGCGGCGTCGTTCAGCAGGCTCTCGCCCGCGACCAGCCGGGTGAGGCGGCCGGAGACGCCGATGTCGCGGAAGACGGAGAGCACGGCCGAGGGATCGGTGGTGGCGACGATGGCGCCCACCATGAGGCTGACCGTCAGCGACACATGCGCGATCGGCGGCAGGGCGAAGCCGATCGCCGCCGTGGTGAGGAGCACGGCGACGATGGCGAGCATCAGCACCGGCGCGGCATCATGCGCGAGCTGCCGCACATCCACCGAAAGCGACTCACCGAACACCAGAACCGGCAGGAAGACGAGCAGGAAGACCTCGGAATCGACCGGGAAATGCAGCAGCGCCCAGGCGATGCCGTCGAACCGGTCGGTGAGCGTGGTTTCCAGCAGGGCGGTGGCGCCAATGCCGATCAGGACGCCGACGACCGCGAGCACCACCGTGTCCGCCAGCATCAGCCGCCGGGCGATGGGCTGCACGGCGCTGATGACGACGAGCAGGCCAGCGATCGCGAAGAGGACGTGCGGAAGGTCAACCATGGTCCCGAGCTTAGCGCGGAAGTGGGGCGGAAGGTGGGCGCTGGCGCCACCTTTCGCCGGGAAGAAGAGGGAGGATTCGCCCGCTGGGGCCGGGCGCGGGCGCTTGCGGGGCCGGTTGCCCCGGCCCCGTGCCCGCACCATCTCCCGCCCAGCCACCCCGGAGGACTCGTCCGATGCGAACCCCTCGTGTGCGCCGGAATCCGTTTCTCAGTGCCTGGTTGAGCGGCGCCAATGCCTGGGCGGGGGCGGCGCGCGGCATCGTCGCCGGGCAGGTGCGCCGGCAGCAAAGCGTGATGCTGAACGAGATCGCGCGGCAGACGGGCCGCTTCTGGACCGGCGCCGATCTCCCGCCGCCGCCGGGGAAGACGGCGCGGAAGCGCGCGAAGCGGAGCTGAGGCGGGAGAGACGCCGCGATGTGCGGCCGGTTCGCCAACGCCCAGCCGCGCGCGCGGCTCGTCCGCCTGTTCGGGGCGGTTCCCTTGGAGGGCACGGACGCGCCGCGCTGGAACATCGCGCCGGGGATGGAGGCGCTGGTCCTCCGCTGCAAGCCGGGCAGCCTGGAGCGGCATCTCGACTATCTGCGCTGGGGGCTGCTGCCGCATTTCATCGCCGACCCCGCGCGGGCGCGCCGGCCGATCAATGCCCGCGCCGAGACGGTCGCCACCACGCCGATGTTCCGCGACGCCTTCGCCCATCGGCGCTGCCTCGTGCCGGCGGACGCGTTCTATGAATGGCGGCGCGGCCCGGCGGGCAAGACCCCCTACGCCGTCGCCCGCGCGGATGGGCAGCCGCTGGCGCTGGGCGGCATCTGGGAAGGGTGGCGCGGGGCGGACGACACCGTCGAGCGCAGCTTCGCCATCCTCACCACGGGGGCCAATGCGACGATGGCGCCGATCCATGACCGCATGCCGGTGGTGGTGGAGGCGGCGGACTGGCCGGTCTGGCTCGGCGAGGCGCCGGGGGATGCGGCCGCGCTGCTGCACCCGGCTGCGGAGGGCGTGCTGCGGGTCTGGCCGGTCAGCCGGGCCGTGAACAATCCCCGGAACGAGGGGGCGGAGTTGTTGGCGGCGGTGGGAGTGGAGGGGAAGTCGTAAGGCCAGGGGCGCTGCCCCTGGACCCCGCTGGGGGCGAGCGCCCCCAGACCCGCATCTGTTGGAAAATACTCTTTAAAATCGGCAGATTTGCGGGGCTGCCAACTCAATCAGGGCAGCCAGAAACAGGCGGTTGCGACGCTAGCGATGGTAGAGAAACCGATTTTGGTTCGGCGGATACCGCTCTAAACGAAAATGGAGTCTGGGGCCGCCGGCCCCAGCGGGGTCGAGGGGCGGAGCCCCTCGCCTGACGCCGCCCAGGATCAAGGGCCGATCAAACAGAATGGGGCTTTGGACCAACGCCCCCGTCCCCCGAGGGCGTGCCCGCCCGCTCGGTCGCGAAATAGAGCAGGGCGAGGACGGGCAGGCTCACGCCGAACCAGGCGGCGAGCGGCCACCCGCCCTGCGCGAAGGCCCAGCCGCCAAGGGCCGAGCCGAGCGCGCCGCCCCCGAAGAATGTCGCCATATAGAGGCCATTGAGCCGGTTCCGGTATTCTTCGCCGAGCGAGAAAATCGCGCGCTGACCAAGCACCAGATTCGCGACGACGCCGAAATCCAAGAGGATCGCTGCCGCCACGAACAGGCTGAGGGACGCGATCGAGCCTGGCTGGCCCAGACGGGTCAGCAGGAAGGCGGCGGCGACGGTCAGCATGGCCAGCCCGGTTGCCGGCCTGGTCCAGCCCCGGTCGGCCACCCGGCCGGCGATGGGTGCCGAGATGGCGCCGGCCACTCCGGCGAGGGCGAACAGGGCGATGCCGGTCTGGGAGAGGTGGAATGTCCGCGTCAGTTCCAGCGGCACCGTGGTCCAGAACAGGCTAAACGCGCCGAACAGGCAGGCATGATACAGCGCCCTGCGTTGCAGGACGGGCGTATGCCGCGCCAGCTGCGCCATGGACGCCAGCAGCGCCCCATAGCTGAGGCCGGACTGAGGATGGCGCGGCGGCAGCGCCACCCGCAGCACCAGCGCCAGCCCGACCATCAACGCGGCGGAGATGCGGAACACCGCGTGCCAGGAGAGGGCATCGGTGATGAAGCTGGCGGCGGGGCGGGCGAGCATGACGCCGAACATCAGGCCGCTCATGACATTGCCCACCATGCGGCCCCGCGCCGCCGGGGGCGCGAGATGCGCGGCATAGGGCACCAGGACCTGCACGGCCACCGAGCCAAGCCCGATGCACAGGGCGGCGATGAGGAAGGGCAGGGCATGGGTGGAAAGCCCGGCGCCCACCAGGGCGAGCGTCCCCAGGCC
>DATJWY010000181.1:0-9299 GCA_035500775.1 Acetobacteraceae bacterium | reverse complement strand
CCCCCCCCCCCGGGGCGCGGGGCAGCGCCCCGCTCTTACCTTACCGCCCAGTCCACCCGCCCAAACCGAGCCGGCGCCGACACCTCGGTCAACATCCCAAAGGCCCGCGACAGCGCATCCACCTGATCGTCCTTCACCCCGTTCGGAAAATCCGCGAGTTCCTCGATAAACGCCCGGTTCCACCCCGCGCGCACCAACGACACATTCCCCGCCGCCACCTGCGCCGCGACGGGCATGGCCCGCGTCTCCTTGGCCCCGCTCTCCGGGCTGGCGACCACCCGGTACCCCGCGAGCATCCGCGTCAGATACTGCACCTGCGCCCGCCCGGCCTGCCCGGGGTCCTGCGGCAACCCGATCGCCACCGCCGTCCCATCCATCCGCGCGGCATCCCGAATGGCGGCCTCGACCTCCGCCGGCCCCCCGCGCAACCGCCGCACATCGGTGACGACGAAGCGCCCCGCCTCATCGCGCACGAGCTTCACGCCCACGGTCCAGTCCGGATCGGTCCCGCCCAGCGAGGCGGTCGCCGCCAGATCCCAGGCCCGCACCGCGACCCCGCCCGGCGCCGCCTCCACCTCGCCGAGATGCCGCGGCTCGAACAACCGCCCCTCGACCCGCCGCGGCGATTGCTGAAACAGCGCGGCAAACGCCCGCTCCCCCAGCGCCACCCGCTTGCGCGCGAGCGCCGCCGTGTCCTCCCACTCCGGCCACAGCGCCGCCCCCGCCGCCCGCCCGAGCGGATCGTCCGCCTCGGCCAGCGCCGGCAGCCGCACCACCCGCCAGTCATCCCCGCTCTCGAGCAACCGCCCGGCCAGATCATCGGGGTGCCACCGCGTCATCACGAGCACGATCCGCCCCCCCGGCTTCAACCGCGTCACCAGCTCCGAGCGGTACCACCCGAACAACCGCTCCCGCGCCGCCCGGCTATCCGCCTCCGCCTGGCTCTTCACCGGGTCGTCGATCAGCACGAGGTCCGCCCGCCGCCCCGTCACCGGCCCGCGCACGCCCGCGGCGAAATAGCTCCCCCCGGAGGCGAGCGAGAACCGATGCGCCGCCCGGCTGTCCCGCGCGAGCGAAACCCCGAGCCGCACCCCGTGCTCATCCAGCAGCCCGCGCACCCCGCGCCCGAAATGCCGCGCGAGCGAGGCCGTATGAGCGGCGGCAATCACCGCGCTCCCCGGCTGCCGCGCGAACCACCAGGCCGGGAACAACACGGAGGCATAGGTGCTCTTGGCCGAGCCCGGCGGCAGCAGCAGCATCAGCCGGTCGGTCGTCCCGGCCGCGACGCGCTCCAGTTCGCCAATGATCAGCCGGTGATGCGCCGCCGGCGCCTGCCCCACGGGCGCCAGCGCATGCAGCGCCCAGGCCTCGAAGCTAGTGCGTATCGTCCGCCGCGTCCGCCGCTCCGTCAGAGCCTCGGCCGCGCGTGCATACCCCATCGAGTTCGGCATCGCTCATCGCCCGGACATCGCCTTCCGGCCGCGCCGCCGGCAACCGCGCGTGGAGATACGGCGCGGCAACCTTCGCGAGGGCGGCCGCGCCGTCCAGATCCCCCTCATCCCATTTCCGGTGCATGGCGTGCAGCAGCACGTCGAGCGGCGTCGGTTTCCCGTCCATGCGCCCGCCCAACCCCTCAAAACGAAAGCGGCGGAAGCGCCTGTCCGCGCGTTCCGCCATCATGCCAGGATCTATACCGCGAAATGGGGCGTTTGGGCAAGAGGAAATAACGGCACTTCTAACAAAACGTCAGAAACTTGCCGTCGGCTGGCATCCCAAAAGGCAAGGCGAGGGCTCTGCCCTCGACCCGCCAAAGGCCGTAGGCCTTTGGAAACCAATACCTTTCCGCGGTAACGTCAGAGGCCGGCGGCCCGGAAAGAAAATGGATTCCAAAGGCTGAGCCTTTGGCGGGGTCCAGGGGCAGAGCCCCTGGCCTTGCCGCCCCCGATCAGCCCCTCCGCCCACCGGGCATCAGCGCCCGGCCCCGACCGGTGCGCCGACGGCCAGTTTCGCCTGCCTGGTGCTCAACCGCCGCCCGATCCGGTGCCCCAGCTGCGCCGAGGGCGCCGCGACCAGCCGGTGGAACGCCCATCCGAGCGGCAGCGCCAGCGGCGGCACCGAGACCAGGATCGCCCAGAGCGGCACCACCCCGTGCAGCAGGATCACGCCGCCCAGCAGCAGCGGCAGATGCACCAGATAGAGGCTGTAGGAGATCTCCCCGAGCCAGCGCAGCGGCCGCGCCGAGAGCACCCGCTCGATCTGCCCCGGCGCCAGCGCGGCGATGATCAGGATCGAGGCGCCGATCCCCACCATCACCTCCTGCGCGATATGCATGCGGGTCCAGTGATTGGCGATGGTCCCGAGCCCCGCGACGAGGATCCCCGCCCGCAGCCACCCCGGCATCGCCGTCAGCGCCCGCCGGATCGGCGCCAGGTACACGGCGATCAGCGCCCCGGGCACGAAGAAATATCCATAATAGGCGGTCTTCCCGATCACCCCGAGGAAGGTATCGCTCTGCCCGAGCCCGAGACGCGTGTCGGTGCCGAATTGCAGCAGCCGCACGATCACGACCACGGCCGAGAGCGCGACCACCGCTACCCCGGCCCCCATCAGCCGCCAGCGCACGATCGGCAGCACCAGCAGCGGGAAGATAATTGACACCCGCATCTCCCACACCAGCGAGTGCACCACGCCGTTGACGAAGTTGGTGTGCCCTCCCATCAGCGCCTGATCGAGCAGCACCGCCCCGGTCACCGGGTGCGACCAGGTCATGGTGTTCAGCCACTCGCTCAGCCCCGCGATCGGCGCCGGCAACTGGAGCAGCGACGCCAGCAGCGCCGCGGTCATGATCGCCACCAGATAGGGCAGCCAGATGCGACAGATACGCTTGGTGATGAAGACGCGATAAGTCGGCGGCCGTCCTTCTACCCAAGGCAGCGCCAGAACAAGACTGCTGAGAACGTAGAACAGCGTGACCGCCTCATATCCGTCCCAAAGCAGACGCAGGGGCGTATCGAACATGAGAACTTCAAAAGTTGTCGCCGATTGTGTGCGCCATGTAGAAAAAAAATAATCACTAAACGTGGGGAGTGTCAGAAGGCAGTGGTGAATGACAACTATAAAAGCCGCAATACCTCTGACGGAGTCAAGAACCTCCAAACGTTCCGGTTTTCCACTGATGATGGCGCCGATATCTGCCTGAGTTGTCATGCATCAGACCTCCATAGGGGTAATCGGGGCAAAACCCGGGCACGCAGGTGCAGCATGGCCACGGTTGCGCAACGATTGCCGCAGAATTCTGCCATTTTTCGGCGCTCTAACCCGGAATGATCCGCATAAGGTCCATGTCTGCCCGGGGTTTTGCCCCGATTACCCATAGGGGTGCGAATTCGATGCGAAGATTCGCGAGCCGTGCGGAGTCTCAAGAAATCTTCTACGCCGAAATTCGGAGAAAGTTTTTGAATGCCTTGAGACGCGCCAATTCGACCCCATCCCCGCCGGTGGATCCTCGCCGGCATCGCCGGCCCCGCTGGCTGCCCCATCCTGTCCCGCTATGCTGTATTGCCCCGGCGCCCGGCGCCCCCGGCCGCCCCGCGTGCCCTCCAGAGGAGAGGCCCCGCCCATGCCGTCCGGCAAAGCCTGCCTGACGCTGCTCTTGCTGGCCCTCGCCGCCGCCGCTCCGCCGCGCCCGGACCCGGCCTCCATGATCGGCCTCACCGAAGCCGAGCTGACCGCCCGCCTCGGCTACCCGGACCGCCGCGAACGCACCGCCCCCGGCCAGGTCTTCATCACCTACAGCGACCTGGACGTTCTCCGCGCCCCGCTCTCCGGCGGCGTCTCATTCAGTTGTTGGACGATCTTCGTCCTAAGCGAGGGCCGCGTCAGCGCCTTCCACCGCAAGGGCGCGGGCTGCCCCCACTAACTAACGCGACGCCCGGCGGCCCTCAACCAATGGGCGCCTCCAACAGCGTCTCAACCCCCCGCAGGATTGCCGCGAGTCCGTCCTCGTCCACTGCCGCGGCGGCCGCCTCCGGCGCGAACCACTGCCGCGTCCGCTGCGGCCGCTCCGGCCAGTCCTCCAGCAATTGCTCCACGCGCAGCAGGAACAGCGACACCTCGCACAGCGCCACCCGCCCGCGCGTCAACCGCTTGCGGTAGCGATAGGCGCCGACGGCCCCCGTCCCAAGGATCGTCCCGACGACCCCGGCCTCCTCGAAGCTCTCCCGCGCCGCCGCCTCGGCCGGCGAGAGTCCCTGCATCGGCCAGCCCTTCGGCACGATCCAGCGGCCGGTCCCGCGCGAGGTCACGAGCAGGATCTGCGCCCGCCCATCCCCGGCGACCCGGAGTGGGACGGCGCCATACTGCGTCCGTGTCAGTTCGTCGCTCTCCGCCATGCCGCTCCTTCCAGCGCTGCTGGTCCTGCATAACCAGGGGAAGATCACCAGGACGGCTTTCTCCCGTCCGCGTCTCGGGGGGCGCACTTCCACACCCATTGCGCCGCCGCGTCCAGTATCAAAGAGCAAATTCTGACCAGTGCCCGCCGCCATCCAGCCGCGCTCTGCCTGGGCGCGGGGCAGATGCCCGTAAAATCGACGCGCCTTCCCGGTGCCGGATGGTTCGGCACCCGGAACGGGCCGAAAAACCGGCACGCCGCCAGGGCAGGATGCGGGGCAGGGCAGGGCGGTCATGCAAGGGGGGCGCCCCACCGCCGCCTCCCGCCCCGCCGCCGGCATGGAGGTCCCCACGGCCCCGTCGCCGCCGCCGCCCGTCGCCGCCGCCGCCCGGGGGCGCGACAAGGGCGCGCTTGAGAAAGCCAATGACGAAACCCGTGTACACCCGTATGACATCGGTGTGCGGCGCATCATGACATTGGCGTGAGGCACATCCGTCGCCGCCTACTGATTTACCTGTTCGAGCGGATCAATGGGTTGGTAAGCATGCCGGCATGGTTCCACGGTCAAAAATTTGTGAGATCGGCCCTGCCAAGGGTCGGATCACGCCTTGGCGGCGCCAAGGGATCGCCCCTTGGGGCCGCCTCGTGGGGCCGCGGACAGGGAGAATCGCGCGCACAACCGGCCAGGCCCGGCCTACCACGACGGGAATCGGCCCCCGGATTCGCATGCCTGCGTCCATCAGCCTCCATGGGACTAGCAGAAGGGCAGCGTTTTCCGTAATGCGTGATGCACTGTGCAAATTCGTGTGCACGGGGCTTGAAACAGAGCCCATGGGAACCGGCGGGCCTGGCGCCCGGCTCTAGATCGGAACGAATGATGTCGGATATGACAACAAAACTTCGGCGGGGGCTGACAAGCATAGCGCGCCTCGCCCCAGCCATCCTGCTCTCAGGATGCAATCTGGACGTATTGAGTCCCCGGGGCAGCGTGGGTCAGGCCGAGAAGGCCCTGATCCTCACCTCCACCTGGGCGATGCTTCTTGTCATCGTGCCCGTGATCATCCTCACGCTGTATTTCGCGTGGAAGTACCGGGCCTCGAACACCGGCGCCGCTTATTGGCCGAAATGGAGCCATTCCACCGCGATCGAGGTGGTCGTCTGGGGCGCCCCGACGCTCATCATCATCTTCCTCGCCAACCTGACGTGGAAGACGACGCACGAGCTGGATCCGTACAAGCCGCTCGTCTCCAACGTCAAACCGATCAATGTCGAGGTTGTGGCGCTGGACTGGAAGTGGCTGTTCATCTACCCGGATCTCGGCGTCGCCTCGGTCAACGAGCTCGCCATGCCGGTCAATACGCCGGTGAACTTCGTGCTGACCTCTGATTCGGTGATGAATTCCTTCTTCATCCCGCGCCTCGGCACCCAGGTCTACGCCATGGCGGGGATGCAGACCCAGGTGCACCTGATCGCCAACGAGGCGGGCGACTACCTCGGCGAGTCCGCGAATTTCAGCGGCCGGGGCTTCTCCGACATGCAGTTCCGCACCCTGGCCAGCTCCGAGGCCGACTTCCAGGCCTGGGTGGACAAGGTCCGCCACAGCCAGGGCCAGCTCGACACCGCGACCTACGCCGCCCTCGCCGTTCAGAGCGAGAAGAACCCGGTCGCCTACTACTCACACGTCGATGGCGGTCTCTTCGACGGCATCGTTGCCAAGTACAATAACGGGCGAGTCATGCACAGGATTTGTAGAACTTCCGGGCTGGAGGGCTGAACCATGCTCGGTAAGCTCACACTCTCGGCGATACCCTTCGATCAGCCGATCATCATGGCCGCCGGCGGCATGATGGCACTGGTCGGCCTCGCGGTGATCGCCGCGATCACCTATTTCCAGAAGTGGAAATACCTGTGGTCGGAATGGATCACCACGGTTGACCACAAGAAGCTTGGGGTCATGTACATCCTGCTGGCCGTCGTGATGCTGCTCCGCGGCTTCGCGGACGCCATCATGATGCGCCTGCAACTCGCATTCGCCTATGCCGGCAACCCCGGCTTCCTGCCGCCGCATCACTATGACCAGATCTTCACCGCCCACGGCGTGATCATGATCTTCTTCATGGCCATGGCGTTCATGGTGGGGCTCATGAACATCGTGGTGCCGCTGCAGATCGGCGCGCGCGACGTGGCCTTCCCGCTCCTCAACTCGCTCAGCTTCTGGATGACGGCGATCAGCGTCGTGCTGATCAACATCTCCCTGGTGGTCGGCGAGTTCGCGCAGGTCGGCTGGCTCGCCTATCCGCCGCTCTCCGAGCTGCAATACAGCCCGGGCGTCGGCGTCGATTACTACCTCTGGAGCGTCCAGCTCTCGGGCGTGGGCACGCTGCTGACGGGCGTCAACTTCTTCGTCACCATCCTGCGCATGCGCGCGCCGGGCATGGGCCTGATGAAGATGCCGGTCTTCACCTGGACCTGCCTCTGCACCAACGTGCTCATCATGGCGTCCTTCCCGATCCTCACGGTCGCCCTGGCCCTGCTCGGCCTCGACCGCTACCTCGGGATGCACTTCTTCACGAATGACTTCGGCGGCAACCAGATGCTCTATCTGAGCCTGATCTGGGGCTGGGGCCATCCGGAGGTGTACATCCTCATCCTGCCGGCCTTCGGCATCTACTCCGAGGTCATCGCCGCCTTCGCCGGCAAGCCGCTCTTCGGCTACAAGACCATGGTCTACGCGACCTGCGCGATCATGGTGCTGTCGCTGCTGGTCTGGCTGCACCACTTCTTCACCATGGGCGCCGGCGCCGACGTCAACGCCGTCTTCGGCATCGCCACGATGATCATCTCCATCCCGACCGGGGTGAAGATCTTCAACTGGCTGTTCACGATCTATAAGGGTCGCCTCCAGTTCACGACCCCGGTCCTCTGGACCCTCGGCTTCATGGTCACCTTCGTGATCGGCGGCATGACCGGCGTCATGATGGCGATCCCGGGCGCCGATTTCGTCCTGCACAACTCCCTGTTCCTCATCGCCCACTTCCACAACGTCATCATCGGCGGCGTGGTGTTCGGCTACCTCGCGGGCTTCAACTACTGGTTCCCGAAGGTGTTCGGCTTCAAGCTGAACGAGGCGCTCGGCAAGGCGTCCTTCTGGTGCTGGCAGATCGGCTTCTACATCGCCTTCATGCCGCTCTACGTGCTCGGCTTCGAGGGCATGACGCGGCGCCTCAACCACTATGACAATCCGGCCTGGCATCCCTGGCTGATCGTCGCCGTGTTCGGCGCGGTGCTCATCGCCGCCGGCATCGGCTTCCAGCTCGTCCAGCTCGCCGTCAGCATCATCAACCGCAACAAGGCCGAGAACCGCGACCTGACCGGCGACCCGTGGAATGGCCGCACCCTGGAGTGGACCACCTCCTCGCCGCCGCCCTTCTACAACTTCGCGGTCACCCCGCACGCGGATGAGCTGGACGTCTTCGCCCACATGAAGGAAGCCGGCTACCGGCCGCAGCTCGCGGCGCACTACGCCGACATCCACATGCCGAAGAACACCAGCATCGGCTTCTTCGTCGGCATGTTCAGCCTCGTGATCGGCTTCGCCGCCACCTGGCACATCTGGTGGGCGGTGATCCTCGGCGCGGCCGGCGTCCTGCTGACCGTGATCATCCGCAGCTTCGATACGGACATCGCTTACTACGTCCCCGCCGCCGAAGTGCGGCGGATCGAGAGTGAGCGGCTCGCCGGGCTCTCCAAAATCCAGATCAGCGCACAGGCGGCCGAGTAATGGCGCACGAAACCACAGTCACCGATCTCCACCATGGCGACGACCATGGGGAGTCCAACACCGTCTTCGGGTTCTGGCTTTACCTGATGACGGACTGCGTCATCTTCGGCTCGCTGTTCGCGGTGTTCGCGGTGATGCGCAACCAGTTCGCCGGCGGCCCCACCGCCAAGGAACTGTTCGACATCCCGGGCGTCGGCGTGGAAACGGCGCTGCTCCTCCTGAGCAGCATCACCTACGGCTTCGCGATGCTCGCCGCCCATGAGGGCAAGATCCCTCTGGTCCGGCGCTGGCTCGGCGTGACCTTCCTGCTCGGCCTCGGCTTCGTCGGGTTGGAGATCCGCGAGTTCTCCCACCTGGTCGCCATCGGCGCCGGGCCGGACCGCAGCGCGTTCCTGTCGTCGTTCTTCACCCTCGTCGGCACGCACGGGCTGCACGTCACGATCGGCCTGATCTGGATGGCCGTCCTGATGTTCCAGACCCTCGGCAAGCGCACCCTGACGCCGAATGCCATCACCCGGCTGACCTGCCTCAGCCTGTTCTGGCACTTCCTGGACATCGTCTGGATCTGCGTCTTCACCTTCGTCTACCTTGGGAGTGTCGCCTGATGGCCGACGTTCACAGCAGCGCGGGGCACACCAGCCACGCGGGGGAGAGCCACGGCAGCGTGGCCTCCTACAGGAAGGGGTTCTACCTCTCGGTCGGCCTCACCGTGCTCGCCTTCGTCATCACGCTGTCGCACGGCCTGTCGCCGGAAGGCACGATCCGGGCGATCGCGGCACTCGCCGCGGTGCAGATCTTCGTGCACCTGGTCTACTTCCTGCACCTGAACTCCTCCTCGGAGCAGCGCTGGAACGTGACCGCCTTCGCCTTCACCGTGCTGTCCGTCGTCATCCTGATCGTCGGCACGATGTGGATCATGGCGAATGTCGGCATGAACATGATGTCGCGCTGAGTCGCGCCCCATCATGACGCGGTTCCGCCCTCCGGGGCGGAGCCCTGCATCGGCCAGACCGTTCGCGGTCTGGCCGATCGTGTTTTTTCAGGATGGCTTAAAGGAAGGCCAGGGGCTTTGCCCCTGGACCCCACCAAAGGCGTAGCCTTTGGAATCCATTACTTAAATGAGTGGGG
>DATJWY010000180.1:0-21409 GCA_035500775.1 Acetobacteraceae bacterium | reverse complement strand
CGAGAGGAAGCCGAGGAGGCCATCCGCACCCTGCTCCGCTGGGCCGGCGACGATCCGGCCCGCGAGGGACTCCGCGACACGCCCGCCCGCGTCGCCCGCTCCTACGAGGAGTTCTTCCGCGGCTACGGCGAGGACCCCGTTGCCCTGCTGGAGCGCACCTTCGAGGAGGTGGATGGCTATGACGAGATCGTGCTGCTGCGCGACATCCGGCTGGAGAGCCATTGCGAGCACCACATGGTGCCGATCATCGGCCGCGCGCATGTCGCCTACCTGCCGCATCGCCGCGTCGTCGGCATCAGCAAGCTCGCGCGCGTGGTGGACGCCTATGCCTGCCGGCTGCAAATCCAGGAAAAGCTGACGGCGCAGATCGCCAACACCATCAACGACGTGCTGCAACCGCGCGGCACCGCCGTGATCATCGAGGCGGCGCATGAGTGCATGACCACGCGCGGCGTGCACAAAACCGGCGTCTCCATGGTGACAAGCCGCATGCTCGGCGCCTTCCGCGACGACCCAACGACCCGGCGGGAATTGCTGGCGATCATCGGGCAACGCGCGCCGGGGGCAATGGAGGCCTGAGCGTAAGGCCAGGGCTCTGCCCTGGACCCGCCAAGGGCCGGGAGGCCCTTGGAACCCGTTACTTTATCGCAACAGGCCCGATATCCAAGACTGGCTGTTGATACAGCCAAGAAAATAATGGATTTCAAAGGCTTCGCCTTTGGCGGGGTCCAGGGGCAGCGCCCCTAGCCTACCCTACCCTACCGCCGCGCCAGGATGGAAGAACCCGTACACCCGGCGCGCGATCTCCCGGTTGATGCCGGGCACCGCCTCCAGATCCTGCAACCCCGCCTGTTTCACCCCGCGCGCCGAGCCGAAATGGTGCAGCAGCGCCCGTTTGCGCGCGGCGCCGATGCCGGGAATCTCGTCGAGTTCGCTGGTCACCAGCGCCTTGGAGCGGCCGGCGCGATGCGTGGTGATGGCGAAGCGGTGCGCCTCGTCGCGCAGCCGCTGGAGATAATAGAGCACCGGGTCGCGCGGCGGCAGCTGGAAGGGCGGCTTGTCGCCGGTATGGAACCACTCGCGCCCGGCGTCGCGATCCGGCCCCTTGGCGATGGCGACCAGCTTCACGTCGCTCACCCCCAGCTCATCCAGCACCGCGCGCACGGCGGAGAACTGCCCGGCGCCGCCGTCGATCAGCACGATATCCGGCCAGTCCGGCGGGGTGCCCTCACCGTCCGCCTCGCGTAGCGCCCGGCCGAAGCGGCGCTGCAACACCTCACGCATCATGGCGAAATCGTCGCCGGGCGTGACCGGGCCGCGGATGCTGTATTTCCGGTAGGCGTTACGGACGAACCCTTCCGGCCCCGCCACCACCATCACGCCATAGGGCGCCTGCCCCATGATGTGGCTGTTGTCGTAGGTCTCGATCCGCTCCGGCGGCGCGGGCAGGTCGAAGAGTTCGCCCACCGCCGCCAGCAGCTTCCCCTGCCCCGCCGTCTCCGCGAGCTTCCGCTCCAGCGCCTCGCGCGCGTTGACCTCCGCGTGCGCCACCACCGCATGCTTCTCGCCCCGGCGCGGCACCGCGATCTCCACCCGCCGCCCCGCCTTCAGGCTCAGCGCGTCGGCGACCAGGTCCTGTTCCGGCAGGTCGTGGTTGACGAGCACGAGCGGCGGCGGCGGCTTGTCGTCGTAGAACTGGGCAATGAAGGCGGCGAGCACCTCGGGCGCCTCCTCGGCGCGGCCATGGCTCGGATAGAAGGCGCGGTTGCCGTTATTCCGCCCGCCGCGAATGAAGAACACCTGCACGCAGCTCTGCCCGGCGCTCTGCCAGATGGCGATGATGTCGGCATCCTCCAGGCTGGCCGGATTGATGACGCCGCTGCCCTGCACATGGGACAGGCCACGGATACGGTCGCGCAGGGCGGCGGCGCGCTCGAACTCCAGCGACTCCGCCGCTTCCTCCATTTCCGCCGCGAGTTCCCGCTGCACGTTGCCCGCCTTGCCGGCGAGGAACGCCTTGGCCTGCTGCACCAGCCGGCCATACTCCTCCTTGCCGATCCGCTCGACGCACGGGGCGGAGCAGCGCTTGATTTGATAGAGCAGGCAGGGCCGGGAGCGCGTGGAAAACACCGTGTCGGCGCAGGAGCGCAGCAGGAACAGGCGCTCCATGGCCGTCACCGTCTGGTTCACCGCCCAGGCGGAGGCGAACGGCCCCCAATAGGTCCGCCCCGGCACCTGCGCGCCGCGATGCTTGGCGATGCGCGGATAGGGGTGATCCTCGGTCAGCATCAGCCAGGGATAGGATTTGTCGTCGCGCAGGACGATGTTGAAGCGCGGCTTGAGGCGCTTGATGACGTTGGCCTCGAGCAGCAGCGCCTCGGCCTCGGTGTGGGTGGTGACGATCTCCATCGCCACCGTCTCCGCCACCATCCGCCGCAGCCGCTCCGGCAGGCGGGCGATCTGGGTGTAGCTCGTCACCCGCTTCTTCAGGCTGCGCGCCTTGCCGACATAGAGCGCGTCCCCCTTCGCATCCAGCATCCGATAGACGCCGGGGGAAAGCGGCATGGTGGCCAGCGCCGCCTCGATCGCCGCGACACCGGCCGGCCGCGCCGGTTCCGGCGGCGCCGCCTCTCCGGGGATGGCGGGCGGAAGGGACGTGTCCTCACTCATGGCGCGAGAGATGGCGATACCCCGGGCATCGCTCAAGTTGCGACCAATCCGGCGCGGCATGCCCCCACCTGGCCTCGGATGCCCCGGCAATTACCCCCAGAGTCTGGGGATAACTTTGTGGGCGAATGGCAGACAGATGGTACGAAATGGCGCTTTTCCTGGGCTTCCAACCGATTGCCCAAGTTTTGGGCGTTTGAGGCAACATACTGATAAAGCTCATTTTTGCCCAAATGTGCCAACGTTGACCTGACACAGAAGCGCCATCTATCTGTAACCATTGGGAGTCAATGGTCCGGGTGGAAAACTTTCCCGCGCCGGACCAGGCAGGGGCCACCGGATTCCGTGGCACCGGCGTTATCATTCGCCCGCCGCACCGGGCACGCGGCCGGATTCGCGCGACTCGGCACCCGGCCAATCCACGTCGGCGATGGAACCTGTTTTCCCCACAGGGGCGCCCAGGAGAGGGCGCGAGAATAGCCGAGAGGCGCCGGACCGTCTTGCCGATCGGCCGCCGGCATTATCCCGACGGCCCCATCGATTGACCTTTTCAGTGAAACTGCGGGGCTCTGCCCCGCGCCCCGCTGGGGGCAGCGCCCCCAGACCCGCACACGTTTGAAATCATCAACAAAAGGGGCCTGGGGCCTTCCGGCCCCAGCGGGGTCGAGGGGCGGAGCCCCTCGCCTTAAACCGGTCAAGGCAAAGAGCCGTTAATCTCAGCCCCCACGCGGCGGACGCGGCGCCAACCGCTCGATCTCCACCCCGACCGCCTCGGTATCGGAGAAGATGTCGAGCTTCTCCACCCGCACCCGCGCCACCCGCACGCGCTCATCGTCGAAGCAGGCCTCGGCGATCCGCTCGGCCAGGGTCTCGACCAGACGGACATGCCCGGCGGCGACGATCGCCCGCACCGCCTTGGCCAGATGCTCGTAATCGACCACGCGCGACAGATCGTCCCGCCCGACCGCACGGCGGGAGAGCGGCTGAGCGCCGTCATCCTCCACCGCCAGATCGACGTTCACCCGCACGCGCTGCCGCGTCTCGTGCTCGAAGGCGTACACGCCGACGCTCGCCAGCAGCACCATGTCGCGCAGGAAGACATGGCGCAGGGCGCGACTCGCACTGGCAAGGTGGATCTCGTTGGTCATCGCACGGCTCCGGAGAGCAGGATCAACTGCCCCGTCATCGAGGGAAGGGAGAGGATCGCCAGCACCGTCCGCGCGAAATCCTCGGGGGTCGCCGGCGGGGTGCCGAGCGGAGCGGCGGCGGGCGCCGCGAATTGTTCGGGCAGGCACCGCGGGACCGGCGGCGGCGTCACCCCGAGCGCGTTGACGCGCAGGCGCGGCGCCAGCGCCAGCGCCGCCGTCTGGGTGAAGGCCCAGAGCCCGGCATGGGCAAGGATGGCGGGCAGCGCCCCGAGGCCGCGCGCCGGCCCTTCGGCCGGCAGCAGGTTCAGCACCACGCCCTCGGCCGCGGGCGGAAGGGCGGCGACAACCGCCTCGGTGGCCGCCACCGCCTCGGCGAGGGCGGGATCGGGCCGCGCGCCCCACCCCGGCGCGGGCGCGCTCTCGTCGGACCGGCCCTCGGAAACCGCGCAGGCATTGACCAGCAGCCCGGGCGGGCCGAGCACCCGTATCGTCTCGGCGACGGCTTGCCCGCCTGGCAGCCCCTGCGGCAGCCGCAAGGCGGGCGTGTCGTCGCCCGCGGGGCCGGGACCGGTCTCCAGCGCCACGGCGAAGCCGGCATCGACCAGCGCGCGGGCGAGCACAGGGGCGGCCGGCCAGGGACCGCCGCGAACCAGGGCGACACGCGGTATCGCAGGGGAAATCATGGCAAGCTGGTAGCAGGGCCGGACGACCCGGACCAGCGTCCTCACAGGCCGCCGGAGCGGTCCAGCGCCGGATTCCTCCCCCGGCGAGACCGGCGTTCCGGCTTCAGCGGCCCGCGCCGCCCTCCACCCGGGCGAAGGCGTCACGGATCGCGCCGCCCCCCTCGGCGATGGCCTGCCGGCCCTTCGGCATGAACGGATAGAAATTCAGGAAGCCGTGGATGGTACTGGGGTAGCAACTCAGGGTTGCCTCCCCGCCATCGGCGCACAGCTTCGCCGCGTATTCCGTGCCCTCGTCACGCAACGGATCGCATTCGGCGGTGATGATCCGCGCCGGCGGCAATCCGGCATGGCTCGCCGCCGCGAAGGGCGCGAAGCGCGGATCGTCCACCGGAGGCGACTTGCCGGCATATTGCAGCGTGAACCAGTCTATCTGCTCCCGGCTCAGCAGGAAGCCCTCGGCATACGCATCATGCGACGGCACCGGCCGCCCGCCATGCGTGGCGGGGTAGTAGAGAAGCTGAAAGGCCGGAAGCGGGCCACCCCGGTCGCGCGCCATCAGAGACACCGCGGCGGAGAGATTGCCGCCGGCACTGTCCCCGGCCACGGCGATGCGGCGCGGATCGATGCCGAGCGCGTCCGCGTTCTCCACCGCCCAGAGCAGGGAGGCATAGGCGTCCTCCGGCGCGGCGGGGAATTTGTGCTCCGGCGCCATCCGGTAATCCACGGAAAGCACGGCGGCGCGCGCCGACCGCGCGAGGCGACAGCAGATCCCGTCATGCGAATCGAGGCCGCATTGCACGAAGCCGCCGCCATGGAAGAACAGGACGAGCCCGCCCTCATTCACCGGCGGCCGGTAGAGTCGCGCCGGCAGGTCGCTGCCCGCCCCCGGGATCCTGAGCGCGCTGACGTTAAGGCCGAGGCGCGGCAACCATAGCGGCACCAGCGGCCGGTTGGTCAGGGCCCGCAGGCGCGGGATGTCCATATCCGCCGTGGGCGGCGGCAGCATCGCGCTGACGGAGGCGATGGCGAAGCGGGAGGGGGCGTCCAGCACGCTCAGGATTTCCTTCTTCCGCCGCGGCGCTTCGCAGGATCGTAGCCGCCCCCGCCGGGGCCGAGCGGCTCCGGCCCGCGCCGCTTCGGGGCCGAGGCGGTGGCGGCGGGCGGCGCGGGCAGGCCGAGATCCAGCGCCTCCAGCCGCTTGATCTCGTCACGCAGACGCGCCGCTTCCTCGAATTCCAGATCGGCGGCGGCGGCGCGCATCCGCCGCTCCAGTTCCGCGATCGATGTCTTCAGGTCCTTGCCGACGAATTCCGTGACCCCGGCATCACGCACCGGCGCCACGGTGATGTAATCCTGCTCGAACACCGAGTTGATCGCCTCGCCGATCTGCTTGCGCACGGATTGCGGCGTGATGCCATGCGCCTCGTTCCAGTCCTGCTGCTTGCGCCGGCGCCGGTCGGTTTCCTCGATGGCGGCGCGGAGGCTGCGCGTCATGGTATCGGCATAGAGGATGACCCGCCCGTCCACGTTGCGGGCGGCGCGGCCGATGGTCTGGATCAGCGAGGTCTGCGAGCGCAAGAAACCCTCCTTATCCGCGTCCAGAATGGCGACCAGCGCACATTCCGGAATGTCCAGCCCCTCTCGCAACAAATTAATGCCGACCAGCACGTCGAAGACGCCGAGCCGCAGATCGCGGATGATCTCGATCCGCTCCAGCGTGTCCACATCGGAATGCAGATAGCGGACCTTCACGCCGTTCTCAGTCAAATACTCGGTGAGATCCTCGGCCATGCGCTTGGTCAGCGTCGTCACAAGCACGCGCCCGCCCTTGGCGCTGACAACGCGCACCTCGCCGAGCAGATCGTCCACCTGCCGCTCCACCGGCCGCACGTCGCAGACGGGGTCGATAAGGCCGGTCGGGCGGATCACCTGCTCGGCGAACACGCCGCCCGTGCGCTCCATCTCCCAGGGGCCGGGCGTCGCGCTGACGAACAGGGTCTGCGGCCGCAGCCGCTCCCATTCCTCGAATTTCAACGGCCGGTTGTCGAGGCAGGAGGGCAGGCGAAAACCGAATTCGGAGAGGATGGATTTGCGCGCGTGGTCGCCCCGCGCCATGCCGCCGATCTGCGGCACCGTCACATGGCTTTCATCGACGATCAGCAGCGCGTCCTCGGGCAGATATTCGAACAGGGTCGGCGGCGGCTCGCCCGGCTGGCGGCCGGAAAGATAGCGCGAGTAGTTCTCGATCCCTTTGCAGGAACCCGTGGTTTCCATCATCTCCAGATCGAAGGTCGTGCGCTGCTGTAGCCGCTCCGCCTCCAGCAGCTTGCCCTCCGCGGTGAACTGGGCGAGCCGGTCGCGCAATTCCTGCTTGATGCCGATCATCGCCTGGTTAAGCGTCGGCCGCGGCGTGACGTAGTGGCTGTTGGCGTAGAGGTGGATCTCGTTCAGCGACGCCATGCGCGTGCCGGTCAGCGGATCGAATTCCTCCAGGCTTTCCACCTCGTCGCCGAACAGGGTCACGCGCCAGGCGCGGTCCTCGTAATGGCTTGGGAAAATATCGACGCTCTCGCCGCGCAGGCGGAACGTGCCGCGCTGAAAGGCGACATCGTTGCGACGGTATTGCAACTCGACCAGCGCCTTCGCCAGCAGGTCACGGTCGATCTGGCCGCCGCGCTCCAGCTTCACCGTCATGCGCGCATAGGTCTCGACCGAGCCGATGCCGTAGATGCAGGAGACCGAGGCGACGATGATGACGTCGTTGCGCTCCAGCAGCGCCCGCGTCGCGGCGTGGCGCATGCGGTCGATCTGCTCGTTGATCTGCGCGTCCTTCTCGATATACGTGTCGGTGCGCGGAACGTAGGCTTCCGGCTGGTAGTAGTCGTAATAGCTGACGAAATACTCGACCGCGTTCTCCGGAAAGAAGGACTTCATCTCGCCGTAGAGCTGCGCCGCCAGCGTCTTGTTCGGCGCCAGGATCAGGGCCGGCTTCTGCACCGCCTCGATCACCTTCGCCATGGTGAAGGTCTTGCCCGAGCCGGTGACGCCGAGCAGCACCTGGTCGCGCTCGCCGCCATCGACCCCTTCGGTCAGCGCGCGGATCGCCTGCGGCTGGTCGCCGGCGGGGGCGTAGTCCGAGACCACGCGCATCGCGTGCGTCTTCGGCTTCGGCGGTTGCCGCTGCGGCATGAACAGCACGGGCGCGGGACGGGCGAGACGCTGGGACATGCGGCTGGAACTCCTGACCCGCAAGATTGGGTCCGAACGGCGCCAATATAAGCCGGAGCGGGCACGGAAGCCCTCCCCCTGAACCAGGCCCGGTTTTGCGCTATATAAGGAGCAGAGGACGTTCGAGGCCTGGAGATCTCCGCCATGACCCATTGTTCCCGCCTTCTGCCTGCCCTGCTCTGCATGGGGTTCAGCCTGCCTGCCATGGCCGCGCCCCAGGTGCAGGTGGAGCGTCCCTGGGCGCGGGCAACCGCGCCGCACCAAACCGACGCCGCCGTCTATCTCACGCTGCGCAGCCCGGGCGGCGACCGGCTGATCGGGGTCGGCAGCCCGATGGCGGACCATGCGTCCCTGCATGAAACGGTGAAGGAGAACGGGGTCAGCCGTATGCGTGATGTGCCGGGCGGCATCCCGCTGCCGGCGGGGCAGACGGTGACGCTGCGTCCCGGCGGTTTCCATATCATGCTGATAGGGCTGCATCATCCGCTGGTGGCCGGCCAGACCGTGACGCTCGATCTCAGCTTCGAGAAGGCGGGCACGGTGGAGGTCCTCGCCGGGGTCGAAAAGCTGGGCGCGAATGCGACGATGCAGCGCGACACGGCAATGTTAGGACGGCATGATGCAGGGCGACGGGATGAGATGATGGATCACGGCACGATGGATCAGACCCGATGATGCGGCGCGGGCCGGCGACGGACCGGGACATCACGCCGGGAGCGGTGCGCTGATCCCGGCGATGCGGCGCAGCGTGGTCCTGGCGGTGCTCACCATCGCCATCCTGCTCGGTGGCCTCGCCGTGGTGTTCGGGCCGGACCTCCTGTCGCGCCAGGGCACGGCACGGATCGGCGGCCCCTTCACGCTCAGTGATGGCGGCGGCCATGTCGTAACCGACCAGACATTCCGCGGCCGCTGGATGCTGGTCTATTTTGGCTACACCCACTGCCCCGATGTCTGCCCGACGACGCTGACCACCCTCACCCAGGCGCTGGACGCGCTCGGCCAGGAGCACGCCGCGCATGTCGCCCCGGTGTTCATCACCGTCGATCCCGAGCGCGACACGCCGGAGGTGGTGCGCGACTATGTCCACGCCTTCGACCCGCGCATCACCGGGCTTTCCGGCACCGCGGCGCAGGTGGCGGATGCGGAACGGGCCTACCGGGTCTATGCCGCCCGCCACCCGACCAAGGATGGCGGCTATGAGATGGACCACAGCTCGGTCATCTATGTGATGGGGCCGGACGGGGATTTCGTCACCGTGCTGGGCGATGACAGCAAGCCGCAGGACATCGCGACGAAGCTGCGCGGCCTCGGGGCGTAGCCCCCCAAAGGCAGGGGGTGTTATGCGAAGATCAGGGGGCTTTGCCCCCTGGACCCCCACTGGGGCCTTGATGCCCCAGACCCCCATCAGTTTAAGTGTAATTCAAATAATGGGGTCTGGGGACTTGTCCCCAGCGGGTCCAGGGCAGAGCCCTGGCCTTTTCTCGACCGGTCAAGACATACGGCCGTTGGTATCAGACGAGAAAGACGGCGAGCAGGATCAGCAAAACGACCACCCCCGCGACGCCGTAGCCCGCGAGATGGATGAAGGCCATCCAGAATTGCTGACGGTCGGCAATGAACGCCTCGGCCGTGACGGGACCAGCGGCGGGAACGGGCGTTGGCTCGGCCATGTCTTGTCTCCAGCGGAGGAAGCGCGGCGGCGGAAGCGGAGCACGATGAAACCCGGATGTCGCAT
This sequence comes from Acetobacteraceae bacterium, assembly GCA_035500775.1. Lineage (GTDB taxonomy): Bacteria > Pseudomonadota > Alphaproteobacteria > Acetobacterales > Acetobacteraceae > DATJWY01. The sequence goes on along the minus strand of DATJWY010000180.1, from coordinate 11,948 downwards.
ATTTTTAGACGCCGGACGGGTGATCCGGCAAGGGATTGAGCAGCGCCGCCCCGGCATCCACCCCGCCCGTGGCGCCGGTCACGTGCAGGCGCAGCGCCAGCGGATACAGCCGGTGCTCCTGCGCCAGCACGCGCGCGGCCAGGGTCTCCTCGCTGTCATCCGGCAGCACCGGCACCGCCGCCTGGGCCAGGATCGGCCCCTGATCCATCACATCGGTGACGAGATGCACCGTGCAGCCATGCAGCTTCACCCCGGCATCGATCGCCCGCTGATGGGTGTCGAGTCCCGGAAAGGCCGGCAGCAGGCTCGGATGGATGTTCAGCATCCGCCCCTGCCAGCGCCCGACCAGGAACGGGGTGAGCAGCCGCATATAGCCGGCGAGGCAGACGATCTCGACCCCGCGCGCGACCAGCGCCGCCTCGATCGCCGCCTCATGCGCGGCGCGGTCGCGGCCGAAATCGCGATGGTCGATGCAGAGCGTCTCGACCCCGGCAGCGGCGGCGACGGCGAGCCCCGCCGCATCCGGCCGGTTGGAGAGGACGAGCACGATCTCCGCCGGATAATCCGGCGCCGCGACGGCCTTGAGCAGCGCCGTCATGTTGGACCCGCGGCCGCTGATCAGGACAGCGACGCGGGTCCGCCGTTCCGGAGAGGACGCCGCGCGGGGGGCGTCCGCCGTCCCGGGCCTCATGCCAGCCAGTCGGCGGCGGGCGCGAGCCGCACGCTGGCCGGGCCGGCGCCGCGCTCGATATGGCCGATCACCCGCGCCTCCTCGCCATGCTCGGCGAGCAGGGCGCAGGCGGCCGCCACGTCGGAGACGACGAGCGCCATGCCGATGCCGCAGTTGAACACGCGCAGCATCTCCTCCGCATCGACATGGCCGACCTTGGCGAGCCAGCGGAACATCGGCGGCACGGTCCAGGCCTGATCGTCGATCGCGGCGATGGTGCCCTCGGGCAGCACGCGCGGCAGGTTGCCGGGCAGGCCGCCGCCGGTGATGTGCGCCGCGGCGCGCAGCAGCCCGGCGCGGTGCAGCGCCAGCACCGACTTCACATAGATGCGCGTCGGCATCAGCAGCGCCTCGGCCAGCGTCTGGCCGTGCGCGAACGGCGCCTCCGCCTCCCAGGCCAGGCCGCTCATCTCGCGAATGCGGCGCACCAGCGAGAAGCCGTTGGAATGCACGCCGGTGCTCGTCAGGCCGAGGATGGCGTCGCCGACCTCGACGCCGGCGGGCAGCAGCGTGCCCCGCTCGGCGGCACCGACCGCGAAGCCGGCCAGGTCGTAATGCCCGGCGCCATAGAGGCCCGGCATCTCCGCCGTCTCGCCGCCCACCAGGGCGCAGCCGGCGAGCAGGCAGCCCTCGGCGATGCCGCGCACCACCCGCGCCGCCTGCTTCACCTCAAGCCGGCCGGTGGCGAAATAATCGAGGAAGAACAGCGGCTCGGCGCCCTGCACCACGAGATCGTTGACGCACATCGCCACGAGATCGATGCCGACCGTGTCGTGCCGCCCGGTCTCGATGGCGACGAGCAGCTTGGTGCCGACGCCGTCGGTGGAGGAAACCAGCACCGGGTCCTGGTAGCCGGCCGCCCTGGGGTCGAACAACGCGCCGAATCCGCCGATGGCCCCGAGCACACCCGCGCGATTGGTGGCACGGGTGTCGTGCCGGATCTCATCGACGAACGCATCGCCGGCGTCGATATCAACGCCAGCGTCGCGATAGGTGGTTCCGCCGGTCGAATCCGACTTGCTCATGACGCTCTCCGCCCGGCGAGCCGACCGGGGGCTTTGACATTTCACCCTGAACCGGCGCTCGCGCCCGCGTGGTGATAGGCTAGAATGATGCCATGGGGAACCACCGGGTCACGCGTCTTCTGAGCTGGCGGAGGGAGAGCCCGGGCAACCGTCCGGGGGCCATGCCCGCGCGCGCCCGTTTTGCCCGGCCCCGCCGTCCGTGACCCCGCCACCGGAAGACGTCGCCCGCCCCGGCGAGCCGCCAGACGCCGGCGCGCCGGCGCGGCCGGTCCCGCCCGCGCCACCCCCCCCTGGCCAGCCGCCGGCTGGCGCCTGGATGGTCCCGCCGCAAGCGCACGCCACGCGGCTGCAACGCGCCGCCCTGCTCGCCGGGCTGCTGATCGCGACCTGGCTGGTGCTGCGGCTCTTCGCCTCGATCCTGCTGCCCTTCGTCACCGCCGGCATCATCGCCTATGTGCTGGACCCGTTCTGCACCCAGCTGAACCGCGCAGGGCTGCCGCGCGGCCTCGCCTCCCTGCTGCTCGTGCTCGGGCTGATCGCCGCCGGCCTGCTGTTCGCGCTGCTGTTCTATCCGCTGCTGCTGAACCAGCTCGGCCTGCTGATCGGCCGGCTGCCGAACTACGCCCAGGCACTGCGCCACTTCGCCGGCGAGGTGATCCGCCAGCTGCAGGACCACCTCGGCTCGCGCTACGTCGATGAACGGCTGCGCGACCTCGTCAGCGGCCAGGCCGGCGCCATGCTCAGCTTCCTCGCCGGCGCCCTCTCCCGCATCGTCGGCAGCGGCTTCGCGCTGTTCAACGTCATCTCCCTGGTGGTGGTGACGCCGGTCGTGGCCTTCTACGTGCTGCGGGACTGGCCTTCCATGCTGGCCCGCATCGATTCCTGGCTACCCCGGCGCTACCAGGCGGTGCTGCGCGCGCAGGCGCGGGAAGTGGACCGCATCCTCTCCGCCTGGGTGCGCGGACAGGCGATGTGCTGCGTGCTGCTCGCCATCTTCTATGCCACCGGCCTCTCGCTGGTCGGGCTGGATCTCGGCCTCATCATCGGCCTCACCGCCGGGCTGCTCTCCTTCATCCCCTATGTCGGCACCATCACCGGCGGGGTGGCCTCGATCGGCCTCGCCTTCGCGCAATTCCCCACCTGGGGCGGGGTGCTGCGCGTCGTCGCCGTGTTCCTGCTCGGGCAGATCCTGGAAGGGTACGTGATCTATCCGCGCTTCCTCGGCGACCGCGTGGAACTGCACGCCGTCTGGGTGATCTTCGCCCTGTTCGCCGGCGGCGCCGCCTTCGGCTTCCTCGGCATCATGCTCGCCGTCCCCGCCGCGGCGACCATCGGGGTGCTGGCGCGGTTCTGGCTGCGGCGCTACCTCAAAAGCCCGCTCTACCTCGATCCATGACCGCGATGCGCCAACTCGCCTTGCCGTTCCGGCACGCGCCGCTCTTCTCGGCGGCCGACTACCTGCCGGCCGAAAGCAATGCCGAGGCCCTGGCCTGGCTTGCCCGCCCGGCGAGCTGGCCGGGGCACCGGCTCGCCCTCTGGGGCGAGGAAGGCAGCGGCAAGACCCATCTGCTGCATGCCTGGGCGGAGCGGAACGCCGCCACCCTGCTGCCGGGGGAAATGGTGCGCGGCCTCGTCCCGCTGCCGGAAGGGGGCGGCGTCGCGGTGGATGACGCCGACGCCGCGCCGGAGCCCACCGCCCTCCTGCACCTGCTGAACGCCGCCGCGGAAGCCGGGCTGCCGGTGCTGCTCGCGGGGCGGGAGCCGCCAGCGCGCTGGCCGGTGCCGCTGCCCGACCTCGCGAGCCGGCTGCGCGCCACCACCGCCGTGCGGCTGCGCCCGCCGGAGGAGACGCTGCTGCGCGCCCTGTTCGCCCGGCTGCTCGCCGAGCGGCAACTCACGGTGCCGCCGGCCCTGCAGGACTGGCTGCTGCCCCGCCTGCCCCGCACCGGCGCGGCGCTGCGCGAGGCGGCGGCGCGACTCGACCGCGCGGCCCTCGCCTCCGGCGGCCGCGTCACCCGCCCCCTCGCCGCCGCCGTGCTGGCCGACATGACCGGCGAGGCGGAGGACGCAGCCCCGGCCGGAGAGAGCCCGGAACCGCCCGCCCTGCTGTGAATATCCCGCGACACAGGACCGCGCGGCGCGGATTGCGCCTTATCTCCTGCTATGATCGACTTAACGCCGACGAACCCGTAGGCTGCCCCGCATGGACCGGATTACCGAAGACGAAAAACCGCCCCGCACCCGGCAGGAGACCCGCGCGGCCATCCAGACGATCACCACGGACGATCCCGAGCGCTTCATCAATCGCGAATTGTCCTGGCTCGATTTCAACCAGCGCGTGGTGGACGAGGCGGAGAACCCGCGCCACCCGCTGCTGGAGCGGCTCCGTTTCCTCTCGATCAGCGCTTCCAACCTGGACGAGTTCTTCTCGGTCCGCGTCGCCGGCCTGATCGGGCAGGCGCGCGCCGGAGTGAGCAAGCGCTCGCCGGACGGCCGCACCCCGGCACAGCAACTCACCGCCATCAACGACCGCGTCCGCGCCCTGCTGCAGTCGCAGCAACGGGTCTGGATCGACCTGCGCGCCCTGCTCAAGCGCGACGGCATGGAGGTGTGCGATCCCGCCAGCCTCTCGCCCGAGGATCTGCACTGGCTCGAAAGCTGGTTCATGGAGCGCGTCTTCCCGGTGCTGACGCCGCTCGCCATAGACCCGGCGCACCCCTTCCCCTTCATCCCCAACATGGGTCTGGTGATGGCGCTGCAATTGCAGCGGGTGGAGGACGGGCAGGCCATGCGCGGCCTGATCCCGCTGCCGGCGCAGGTGGACCGCTTCATCCGCCTGCCGCCGCTCGGCAGCGAGCCGCAGCCGGCCGGCCCGGGCACCGATGGCGTGCTCAGCGTCGCCGAGCGCCCGATCCGCTTCCTTATGCTGGAGGACCTGGTCGGCCTCTTCCTCGATCGCATCTTCCCCGGCTTCCAGGTCACCGGCCGCGGCCTGTTCCGCCTGATCCGCGACACCGACATCGAGTTCGAGGAAGAGGCGGAGGATCTTGTCCGCTCCTACGAGACGGCGCTGAAACGGCGCCGGCGGGGCGTCGTCATCCATCTCGGGGTGGATGCGCGGATGCCGGAGGAACTCATCCGCCTCGTCGCCGACAATCTCGACGCGCCGCGCGACGAACTGACCGTGCAGCACGGCATCCTCGGCGTCACCGACCTCAAGCAGCTGATCGTCGAGGACCGGCCGGACCTGCTCTTCCCGCCCTACACGCCGCGCTTCCCGGAACGCATCCGCGATTTCGGCGGAGACTGCTTCGCCGCCATCCGCGCCAAGGACATCATTGTCCACCACCCATTCGAGACTTTCGACGTCGTCGTGCAGTTCCTGCGCGAGGCGGCGCAGGACCCGGCGGTGATCGCGGTCAAGCAGACGCTCTACCGCACCAGCCGCGACAGCCCGATCGTCAAGGCGCTGATCGAGGCGGCGGAGGCCGGCAAATCCGTCACCGCCATGGTGGAGCTGAAGGCGCGCTTCGACGAGGAGGCGAATATCCGCCTCGCCCGCACGCTGGAGGCGGCGGGCGTGCAGGTGGTCTATGGCTTCGTCGAGCTGAAGACGCACGCCAAGATCAGCTTGGTGGTGCGGCGGGAAGGCGGGGCGATGCGCTCCTACGCGCATTTCGGCACGGGCAACTACCACCCGATCACCGCGCGCATCTACACCGACCTCAGCTTCTTCACCTGCGACCCGGATCTGACGCGGGACGCGGCGCGGCTGTTCAACTACATGACCGGCTACGCCAAACCGGGGAAGATGGACGCGCTGTCCTTCAGCCCGCTCACCCTGCGCAACACGCTGCTCGGGCTGATCGACCAGGAAATCGCATTCGCCCGCGCCGGCAAGCCCGCCGCCATCTGGCTGAAGATGAACAGCCTCGTGGATGAGCAACTGATCGACAAGCTCTACGAGGCATCCCAGGCCGGGGTGCACATCATGGGCGTGATCCGCGGCATATGCTGCCTCCGGCCCGGCGTGCCGGGACTCTCGGAGAATATCCGCATCAAGTCGATCGTCGGCCGGTTCCTGGAACACAGCCGCATCTGCGTCTTCGGCAACGGCCACCGCCTGCCGAGCCGGCACGCGAAGGTGTTTATCAGCAGCGCCGACTGGATGGGGCGGAACATGGACTGGCGCGTGGAAACCTTCGTGCCCATCCGTAACCCGACGGTGCACGCACAGGTGCTCGACCAGATCATGGTCGTGAACCTGAAGGACACGCTGCAAAGCTGGGAACTGACCCAGGCGGGAACATGGCGGCGCCTGGCGCCGGGGGCAAAACCCGTGTCGGCGCATGATTACTTCATGACCAACCCGTCGCTCTCGGGGCGTGGCTCGGCGCTGCACGGGCCAGTGGTGGCGGTGCCCGTGCCCCGGCCACTGCCGAAACGGCTGGATCGGGTGTCGCAGGACTGAAGTTTGAGTTTGGGGCGGCGTTGCTTAAGGCCAGGGGCGCCGCCCCTGGACCCCGCCAAAGGCCGTGGGCCTTTGGAAACCAATCGCTTTTTTCCTCGCGGCGTCCGACGCCGCCTGAACACGACTGACAGCCTGAAAACAGAAGGATTCCAAAGGCTAAGCCTTTGGCGGGGTCCAGGGGCAGAGCCCCTGGCCTTTCCTCTTAAAGCCGCGTCACCAACCGGTTAAGCAATTGCCGCGGCCGCCCCGGCTTCAGCTCCAGCGACGCCACCGCCGCCCATTGCTCCGGCGGGTGCTCGGCCGGCGTCTGCACGCTGGTGAAGCCGCAGCCGCACAGCATCTCCAACTGATCCGGGATGACATGCCCCACAGCCCGGATCTCACCGCCGAAGCCGTAACGGTGCCGCAGCGCGCGCGCGAGGGTGAAGCCGCGCCCGTCGCGGAATTTCGGGAACGACACCGCGATCAGCGCGAGATGCGGCAGCAGTTTCGCCACCGTCTCCGCCGGCGCATCCGGCGGCAGGATCACCCCGAGCCCCTCGCCCAGCGCCTCGCCGCGCCCGGCGGCGGCCAGCAACGCCGCGAGCGGCACCGCCACATGCGCGTGCGGCGCGGCATCCGCCGCCTCGTCGATGCTCCAGGAGTCCTCGGCGACGCGGCCTTGGAGATCAACCAGCGGCATACGCGGCCTCCTTGAACGGCCCGGCCCCGAGCCGGCGATAAGTGTCGATGAAGCGCTCGCCCGGCGCGCGGTGGGCGATATAGGCGTTGAGGATGGCATCGATGGTCTCGACCACATCCTCCGACGCCACCGCCGGCCCGATGATCGAGCCGATCGCCGCCTGCTCGTCGGCCGCGCCGCCAAGGGTGATCTGATAGACTTCCTGCCCGTTCTTCTCGACACCCAGCAGGCCGATATGCCCGATATGGTGCTGGCCGCAGGCATTGATGCAGCCGGAGATATTGAGATCGAGCGGCCCGATCTCGCGCTGCCGCGCCGGATCGGCGAGGCGCTCGGTGAGGCGCTGCGCCACCGGGATCGAGCGCGCCGTCGCCAGGCTGCAATAGTCGAGACCCGGGCAGGCGATGATGTTGGTGACGAGCCCGGCATTGGCGCTGGCGAGCCCGGCCGCGCGCAGCGCCGACCACAGCGCATGCAGGTTCCGCTGCTCGACATGCGGCAGGATCAGGTTCTGCTCGTGCGAGACACGGATCTCGCCAAAGGAGTAACGATCCGCGAGGTCCGCGATCGTGTCCATCTCCTCGGCGCTGGCATCGCCCGGAATGCCGCCTGTCGGCTTGAGCGAGATCGTCGCCGAGAGGTAGCCGGGCACACGATGCGGGTGCGTGTTGGCGCGCATCCAGGCGGCGAATTCCGCATCGGCCGCCGCGGCATGCTCCAGCAACGCGGTTTCGTCCACGAGCGCCGCGAAGGGCTGGGCGACGAAGCGCTCGGCCACCGCCTCCACCACCGCTCGTTCCAGCACGCAGTAATCCGCCGGCATCGCCGCGAACTCGTCCTCGACCATGCGGATGAAGCTTTCCGGCTTCATCTCGCGGATGAGGATCTTGATGCGCGCCTTGTAAAGATTGTCGCGCCGGCCAAGCGCGTTATAGACGCGCAGGATCGCCTCGACATAGCGCAGCAGGTCGCGCACCGGCAGGAAGTCGCGCAGCTTCGTGCCGATGATCGGCGTGCGCCCGAGCCCGCCGCCGGCATAGAGGGTGAAGCCGGTCTCGCCTGCTTCATTGCGCATCGCCATGATGCCGATATCGTGCACCCGCACGGCGGCGCGGTCATGCGGGCTGCCGGTGATGGCGATCTTGAACTTGCGCGGCAGATACGTGAACTCCGGATGGTCGGTGGACCATTGCCGGAGGATTTCGGCGTACAGGCGCGGATCGACCACCTCGTCCTTCGCCGCGGCGGCGAACTGGTCGGTGGTGACGTTGCGGACGCAATTGCCGCTGGTCTGGATCGCGTGCAGATCCGCCTCGGCGAGCACGGCGAGGATGTCCGGCGCATCCTCCAGGCGGATCCAGTTGTACTGGATGTTCTGCCGTGTGGTGAAATGCCCGTAGCCGCGATCATAATGCCGGGCGACATAGGCGAGCTGCCGCAGCTGCGGGCTGCTCAGCACGCCGTACGGGATCGCGACCCGCAGCATGTAGGCATGGAGCTGCAAATAGAGGCCGTTCATCAGCCGCAGCGGCTTGAATTCGTCCTCGCTCAGCGCGCCGTCGAGGCGGCGCGCGACCTGCTGGCGGAACAATTCGGCGCGGTCGCGCAGGAACTGGCGGTCGAATTCGTCATAACGGTAATTGCCGGCGAGCGGCGCGCGCGCCTCGGCCGAGGGCGGCGCCGGCAAGGGACGCGGCGACGGCGCGGCGGCGGTCCAATGCGGCAGGTCGGCGCGCACGCTCGGCCCCTCGGCGCGGATGCGCTCGCGCGTGGTCGCCGGCACAACGGCCTCGCCCTGACGCTCCACCGGGCATTCATGCAGATCGACGACCGCCCGGCCCTGCTCGGTCCCCGCGAGGCCGGCGAGCCGCGCCTGGACCTCCGCCGCCTCGAACACCGCGGCCTGTTCGAACCGCTCGCTCCAACTCCCGGCCGCGTCCAGCCAGACGGACATGCCGTCCCGCAACCGGTTGGCGGTGATGACGCTCGACGTCATGCGCGGTTCTTCCTTCCTCTATCAGGCCACGATCCGCGGCGCCGCGCGGCCGGGCTAGGCGCGCCGACGGATGCTCGCATCCGTTCCCGCCCGCCGGAATGATGGTGCTGATGGCGGCCGCCGGCCGCCCGGTCGGGCCTCACCAACGGAACGAGTGCCCCGAAGCGCGCGGCATAACCCCTTCTCCTGTCGCTATTCCTGTTCCTGATCCGGCGTCGCGACTGATCTCGGAGCGGCGATGCCGGAATTCCACAAGCCTGGCGACGAGGTTCCTATATCTGGCAATCAAATGTGAGGCAATCAATGACGCAGCGGCCGTGACACGGCTTTCCGCGACTCCCCGCCCCAGTACCGTGCGACCGCCGGGCCGGCAACGCGGCGGCTGAATCCGCCGGAACCGACCACCCTGTGCGACCGGCTCCCCGGAGCGTAAAACCCCCTGCCGAACATCAACGCAAGCACCGCTGACCGGGGGCCCGTCCATCATGCCGACAACCTTGCACCCCCCTCCGCCGCGCTCCGCCGTCGTGGATCTGGGGTCGAACTCGGTCCGCCTGGTGGTCTTCGAGGGTCAAAGCCGCAACCCGGTCGCCATCTTCAACGAAAAGGCGGTGCCGCGCCTCGGCCAGGGCCTGCAAATAACGGGCAAGCTGAACGAGGCGGCGGTGGAGCAGGCGCTGACCGTGCTCGGCCGCTACCACACCGTCGCCCGCGCCATGGGCGCCGATCCGTTCGAGGTGCTGGCGACGGCAGCGGTGCGGGACGCGAGCAACGGCGCCGCCTTCGTCGAGGAGCTGCGCGCCCGCATGCCGGACATGCCGATCCGCATTCTCTCCGGCGAGGCGGAGGCCGCCTATTCCGCCGCCGGCGTGCTCTGCGGCATCCCGGAGGCGGACGGCATCCTCGCTGATATCGGCGGCGGCTCGCTGGAAGTGGTGCGGCTGGCGGCGGGGCGGGCAAAAGAGGCGCGGACGCTCGGCCTCGGCGTTATCCGCCTCTCCGACCGTGCCGGCGGCGACATGGCCCGCGCCCGCGCTGTCGCCGAGGCCGATCTCGCCGAGGTGCCCTGGCTCGCCGAGGGCACCGGGCGGGATCTCTATCTGGTCGGCGGCGCCTGGCGGGGGCTCGCGCGCATCCACATGGAGCAGACCGGCTACCCGCTCGCCATCGTGCATCACTATACGATAGGGCGTGAGGAGGCGCGGGACCTCGCCGCGGTGATCGCCGCCGCCAATCGCCGCACGCTGGAGCGGCTGCCCGGCGTGCCGCGCCGGCGGGTGCAGGATCTGCCCTTCGCCGCCGTGGTGCTGCGCCGCCTGCTGCGCGCCACCGGCGCGGCGCGGGTGGTGTTCAGCGCCAACGGCATGCGCGAGGGCTGGTACATGGAACGCGTCGCCGGGGCAGCGGCGGCGGAGGACCCCTTGCTCGCCGCCGGGCATGAGATGGCGGTGCGCTTCGGCCGCAGCCACTCCCTGCCCCCGGCGCTGATCGCCTGGACCGCGCCGCTCGTCGGCGACGAATCCCCCGAGGCCACGCGATTGCGCGAGGCGGCATGCTGGATGTCGGACATCGGCAGCCACGACCACCCCGAATATCGCGCCGAGCAGGCCTTCCTGCGCGTGCTGCGCCAGCCGGGGGTGACGCTCGATCATCCGGCGCGCGCCTTCCTCGCCTTCGTGCTGGCGCTGCGTTACGACGCGGAGACTGACACCCCCTTCCTCGCCGCCGCCCGCTCGCTGCTGGATCTGACGATGCTGCGCCGGGCGGAGATCCTCGGCATGGCGCTGCGCCTTGCCTACACCCTCTCCGGCGGCACGGCGGAGCTGCTGGCCGGCACCGCGCTGCGGCTGGACGGGGAGCGGCTGATCCTCCGCCTACGTGAAGGCAGCGGCGTGTTCGCGGGCGAGAGCGTCACCCGGCGGCTCGACCGGCTGGCGCAGGCGCTCGGGCTGGAAGCGGGAACGGAAATCGCGGTGCCTGGGGCTGCCGGGCAGGCTTTGGGATAAGGTAAGGCCAGGGGCTCCGCCCCTGGACCCCGCCAAAGGCTTAGCCTTTGGAATCCGTCATTTAAGTGATCGGGGGTCTGGGGCCTCAAGGCCCCGTCGTGCGAATGGAGCGGTTTGCGATCTGACGAGCCAGGGAAGGATTTCTGTCACCCTTAGTGTATCGCGCTGATTGGTCCGCTCACCGATCCGAAGGCCGCGGGGCCCTACATTCGCCCTGGCCGTTGCCGAGCGATTGCAACAAACTGCCCACAGCCAGGGACGCAGTGGCATGGATTCGCTCGCGCAAATTCTCGAACGCTTCAACCGAAAAGAACGCAACCTCCTGATCCGCACCGTCCTTGACTGCGGACAGAACAAACCGCCCCAACTGAGCGAAGGCTTTTGCCAGAAGGTCACGAACCAACTCGGATTAGACACGATCCCAAGCGATGCCTGGTGGGGAACGGATTACCACATCAACTGGCTCGCCGGCGCCCTGACTATCTTCATGAATGGAGAGGCGGAAGTTGGGCGCAAAAGATACCCGAACCCGCATCTGCCTATCGAAGTCAGCCTTCAAGGCGAAGATTCAAGCCAAGGGAACAAGCGGCAGCTCGTTGAGGGTAACCAGGAAGATGTTGACCTCGTCATCGCGACCGAGCGCGATCTCATCCTGATCGAAGCCAAGGCTTACAGCACCTTCGGCAATCCGCAGATCGCCAGTAAGATAGACCGGCTTAATCTGCTTCACGACTTCTATGAGGAATTGGCGGCGTCCGGGTCAGATCGCGTCGTTCGCTTTCACCTCTTACTCCTGTCTCCAAAGAAGCCGCAAAACCTCGAACGGCTTTGGCCGAACTGGGCGCCCAAGAACAAAGAGTCAGAGATTCCTTGGATCAAACTCCAGACCAATGCGACACCGTCAATTTTGAATGTGACGCGATGCGACGAAAACGGCCTCAGCATGGCGGCAGGGACTCACTGGCACGTTATCAATTACCAGAGTGGTATCCTTGGGGATGTGCACAGTGAAATCGCCCAAACAGAAGGGGGGGGGGG
>DATJWY010000179.1:0-17926 GCA_035500775.1 Acetobacteraceae bacterium | reverse complement strand
TCGCAATGCGGCTTCTGCACGCCGGGCTTCGTGATGTCGCTGTTCGCCATGCGGCAGGAGGCGCGGCCAGCGGAGCGCGCCGCGATCAATGACGGTCTCGCCGGCAATCTCTGCCGCTGCACCGGTTACCGCCCGATTGTCGATGCGGCGATGCAGGTGCTGGAGGAACAGGCGCCCGATCCCGTCAAGGAACAGCGCGGCGCGACCGAAGCGGCGCTGCGAGGGTGCGACACCGGAGGAACACTGGCGCTGGAGGCGGCGGGCACGCGCTTCTTCGCCCCACGCGATCTCGATACCTTCGCCCGCCTGTTCGCGGCGAACCCGGAGGCGACCTTGCTCGCCGGCGGCACGGATGTCGGCCTCTGGGTCACGAAGCAGCACCGCCGGATTCCGCTGCTGATTTCGACCGAGTCCGTCGCCGGCCTGCGCGCCGTGGAGACGGGCGCGGGCCAGATCTCGATCGGCGCCGCGGTGCGCTACGAGGATGCGCTCGGCGTGCTGGCCGCGCATTGGCCGTCTTTCGGCGCATTGCTGCGCCGGCTCGGCTCGCGGCAGATCCGCAATCGCGGCACGATCGGCGGCAATCTCGGCAATGCCTCGCCGATCGGTGACAGCGCGCCGGCGCTGCTGGCGCTGGATGCCAGGCTGGTGCTGCGGCGGGACGTGGAGCGCCGGGAGGTGCCGCTCGACGACTTCTTCACCGGCTACCGCACCACCATCCTCCAGCCGGGCGAGTTCATCGAGCGCATCCTCGTTCCCCTGCCGGCGGGGGAGCAACATTTTCGCGCCTACAAGGTGGCGAAGCGTTTCGACCAGGACATCTCCGCCGTCTGCGGCGCGTTCCGCGTCGATCGCGCGGGCGGCACGGTGCGCGACATCCGCATCGCCTTCGGCGGCATGGCGGCGACCCCGGCGCGGGCAAGGCGGACGGAGGCGTTGCTGCGCGGCGGCGACTGGTCGGAAGCCTCTGTCACGGCGGCCATGGAGATGCTCGCGGACGAGTTCACCCCGCTCTCCGATTGGCGGGCGAGTGCCGATTATCGCCGCCGCGTCGCCCGCAACCTGCTGTTCAAATTCTGGCTGGAAACGACAGGCGAGACCGCGCGCACCCATGTGCTGCAAGCGGAGGACGTGGCATGAGCGCGCCGCGCATCGCCGGCGCCCCGGTGCCGCATGACAGCGCCGTGCTGCATGTGTCCGGCACCGCGCTCTATCTCGACGACATCCCGGAACCGCGCGACCTGCTGCACGCCCGTCTCCGGCTCTCGGACCACGCGCATGCGCGCGTCACCCGGCTCGATGTCACGCCCGCGCTTGCCGCGCCCGGCGTGGCGGCGGTGCTGACGGCGGCGGATGTGCCGGGGGTGAACGATGTCGGTCCGGTTTTCCCGGGTGATCCGATCTTCGCCGACGGGTTGGTGGAGTATGCCGGCCAGTCGGTCTTCGCCGTCGCCGCCGAGAGCATTGCGCTCGCCCGCGCGGCGGCGATGCGGGCCGTGGTCGACTACGAACCCCTGCCGGCGATCCTCGACATCGACGCGGCGCTGGCGGCGCGCGATTTCGTGCTGCCGACGCAGGTGATGCGCCGTGGCGAGCCGGAAGCAGCACTCAGCCGCGCGCCGCACCGCCTCCGAGGCCGGCTCCGCATGGGCGGGCAAGAGCATTTTTACCTGGAAGGCCAGGCGGCGATGGCCATTCCCGGCGAGGCGGGCGACATGCTCGTGCTCAGCTCCACCCAGCACCCGACCGAGGTGCAGCATCTGACCGCGCGCGCCCTTGGCGTCCCCGACCACCTGGTGGTGTGCGAGACGCGGCGCATGGGCGGCGCGTTCGGCGGCAAGGAGAGTCAGGCCTCGCTGGTGGCGGTGGTCGCGGCGCTGCTTGCCGCGCGCACCCGCCGGCCGGTGAAGCTCCGGCTGGACCGCGACGACGATATGCGCCTGACCGGCAAGCGGCACGATTTCCGCATCGATTACGATGTCGGCTTCGACGACACCGGCCGGATCACTGGCATCGTGTTCGAGCAGGCCTCGCGCTGCGGCATGTCGCCCGATCTCTCCGGCGCGATCAATGACCGCGCCATGTTCCACGCGGATAATTGCTATTTCCTGGACCATGTCGCGATCACCTCGCATCGCTGCAAGACGCACACCGTCTCCAACACCGCCTTCCGCGGCTTCGGCGGACCGCAGGGGATGATGGGCATCGAGGCGGTGATGGACGACATCGCCCGCCATCTCGGCCTCGATCCACTGCTGATCCGGCAACGCAATTTCTACGGCCATGGCGAACGGAACGAGACGCCGTACGGCATGGTCGTCGAGGACAACATCGCCCCGGAGCTGGTCGCCGATCTGGCGCGCGACGCGGATTACACCGCGCGCCGCCGCGCCGTCGATGCCTTCAACGCCGCCAATCCCTGGCTAAAGCGCGGTCTCGCGCTGACGCCGGTGAAGTTCGGCATCTCCTTCACCCTGCAACAGCTGAATCAGGCCGGCGCCCTGGTGCATGTCTATACGGATGGCAGCGTGATGCTGAATCATGGCGGCACGGAGATGGGGCAGGGACTCAATACCAAGGTCGCGCAGGTGGTGGCGGAGGTGTTCGGCCTGACGCTCGACCGCGTGCGGATCACCGCCACCTCCACCGCCAAGGTGCCGAACACCTCGCCGACCGCCGCATCCTCCGGGTCCGATCTCAACGGCAAGGCCGCCGAAGCGGCGTCGCTCACCATCCGTGACCGGCTTGCCGATATCGCAGTGACACTCTTCAACGTGCCAGCGGCGGATGTCACCTTCCGCGACGGCATGGTGCGCGCGGGGGAGCAGTCGCTGTCCTTCGTGGAACTGGTGCGGCAAGCCTACCGCGCTCGCGTGCAGCTTTCCGCGGCCGGGTTCTACAGCACGCCGAAGATCCATTGGGACGCGGCGACGCTGCGTGGCCGGCCCTTCTATTACTTCTCTTATGGCGCGGCGTTGGCTGAGGTGGAGATCGACACGCTCACCGGCGAGCATCGCTTGGTGCGCGCCGACATCCTGCATGATTGCGGCCGGTCGCTGAATCCGGCAATCGATCGCGGCCAGATCGAGGGCGGCTTCGTGCAGGGCATGGGCTGGCTGACCACCGAGGAATTATGGTGGGACGAGGCTGGGCGGCTGCGCACCCATGCGCCCTCCACCTACAAGATCCCCGCCTGCGGCGACGTGCCGGCGGAATTGCATGTCCGCTTCTACGAGGCCGAGAATCGGGAGGAGACGGTGTTCCGCTCCAAGGCGGTGGGCGAGCCGCCGCTGATGCTCGGCATCGCCGTGTTCCGCGCCCTGAGCGACGCCGTCGCCGCCGCCGCGCCGGGCCGTGGCGCCCCGGCGTTGGACGCGCCCGCGACCCCGGAGCGTGTGTTGCTCGCCATCGAGTCCCTGCGCGCCCGTGCCCCGGTCGCGGCGGCGTGTGTGCCGGCGTGATGATGGGGGGCAGGGGCCTGAAATGGTGATCGTCGTGCAGGCCAGGGGCTTTGCCCCTGGACCCCACTGGGGCCTTGAGGCCCCAGACCCCCGACTGGTTTCGGCATGACCTCCTGGATCGAGGCCTTGGCGGCGTTGGAACGGGCGGGGGAGGATGCTGTTCTCGTCACGGTGCTCGTCGCCCGTGGCTCCACGCCGCGCGAGGCCGGGGCGAAGATGGTGGTCACCGCCACCGGCCAGCATGGCAGCATTGGCGGCGGCCGGCTGGAACTGACCGCCTGCGGCATTGCGCGCGATCTGCTTCGGGATGGGGCGACGCTGCCTGAACAACGGGCATTTCCGCTCGGCCCAGCGCTTGGCCAGTGTTGCGGCGGTCACGCGACCCTGCTCTTCGAACCGGTGCGGCACGCTGCCATGCATATCGCCCTGTTCGGCGCCGGGCATGTCGGTCAGGCGCTGGTGCGGCTGTTCGGCGATCTGCCCTGCCGCGTCGCCTGGATCGACAGCCGGGCCGAGGCCTTCCCCGCCGAGATCCCCGGCAATGTCACGGCGACCACGGCGGCGCGGCCGGAGACGCTGGTCGCGGGGCTGCGGCCGGGCACGCGACTGCTGGTGATGACACATGATCATGCGCTCGATTACGCCATCGTCGCCGCGGCGCTGGCGCAGAATGGACTCGACTTCATCGGATTGATCGGCTCGCGCACCAAGCGGGCGCGTTTCGTGTCCCGCCTGTCGCGGGCGGGTATTTCGACTGAATCACTTGCGCGTCTGGAATGTCCGGTCGGCGTGCCGGGCGTGGGTGGCAAGTTGCCGGCGGAGATCGCCATTTCCATCGCCGCCCGCGTGTTGCAAACCCGGGCGGAAGGGAGGCAGACTGCGCGCCCGGAGCAAGGTACGGAAAGCGTACAACCCTTGGAGGTTTTGCGCGTGTCTGAGCGGAATTTGCCGCATGAGGTGCCCGGGGCGTCTGCCGGCTCGCATGCGGAAGTGGGGAGTTGTGTCCCCGATTGTTCTTGTGGAGTACGGCACGGATGACCGTGGAAGTGTTCATGCGCCGGGCCATCGCGCTCTCCTGCGAGCAGGTGGAGGCGGGCGGTGGGCCGTTCGGCGCGGTCATCGTGCGGAATGGCGAGATCATCGCCGAGGGCGCCAATGAGGTGACGCTGGCGAACGATCCCACCGCGCATGCGGAGGTCGTGGCGATCCGGCGGGCGGCCCAGGCGCTCGGCACGTTCGACCTGAGCGGCTGCACCTTGTTCACCAGTTGCGAGCCATGCCCGATGTGCCTCGGCGCGACGTATTGGGCGCGGATCGATCAGCTTTTTTACGGCAATGACCGGCGGGACGCGGCGGGGATCGGCTTCGATGACGAGTTCATCTATCGCGAGGTCGTGCTGCCACCCGTCGCCCGCAGCCTGAAGATGACGCGCTTGCTGCCGGACGAGGCGCAGGCTGCCTTCGATGCCTGGTGCAAGAGCCCGGATAAGGTGTCTTACTGATCCGGTGGGGCTCCGCCCCGGGCTCCGGCAGGAGGCTTTGCCTCCTGCACCTCCACCAAAGGCCGGGGGCCTTTGGAAACCTGGTCCTGGTTATTCCGCTGTGATCGCGAAGCCGCGCGGGCTTTCGCCGGCCCGTCCCATCGCCACCATCCGGTCGTAGGCGGCTTCCAGCGCGCGGGTGAAGCCGGGCGCATCGAAGAGCGGCGCCGTCTCCCGCGCCGCCAGCAGATGCGTGCGCAGTCTTGCCCGCTCCGCCGGATCGCGCGCGAGACGCAGCGCCAGCGCCTCGTATTCCGCGAGCGAGCCGGCCGACAATTCCGGCAGCCCGACCGCATGCGACAGGCTGGTGGCGACGCGTGAGGCGAAGCCCCGGCCGCGCAGCGTCACCAGCGGCAGGCCGCACCAGAGCGCGTCCGAGCCGGTGGTGTGCGCGCCATAGGGGGAGGTGTCGAGGAACAGATCGGCGCAGCCATGCCGGGCGAGATGCGCGATGCGGTCCGCCGGCGGGGCGAAGCGGAGCCGGGCGGGATCGAGACCGTGCCGCCTGGCCTCGCCGCGCAGCGACTCCGCCACCAGCGCGTTTTCCTTGTAGAGCCAGAGCACCGACTCCGGCACCGCCCGAAGCAGCGACATCCAGGTCGCGAAGATCTCCGGCGTGATCTTGTACGGGTTGTTGAAGCAGGCGAAGACCAGCCCCTGTTCCGGCAGGCCGTGCGCGGCGCGGTCCGTATCCGGCGGCGGAGAAGGGCGGGCGCGGTCATTCGGCTGGTAGCAATGCGGCAGATGCACGATGCGCTCGCGCCAATGCGGCTGCGCCTCGGCCGGCAGCACCACGGGGTCGGCGATGACGTAATCGATCCACGGCGCGCCGAGCGGTCCCGGATAGCCGAGATGCGTCGCCTGCACCGGCGCCGGGCGCAGCGCCGGGATTTCCGGCCGCCCGCCCTCGCAATAGCCCTTGAGGTCGATCAGCAGGTCGATCCCGTCGGCGGCGATTTCCGCCGTGTTTCCGCGCCAGCGCCTCGGCGGTGCCGGCATCGCCGAGCGCCGCCCGCGCCTGCGCCCAGGCGAGCAGCAGCGGGGCTTCCGGCGGCATTGTCTCGGCCAGGCGGGCACAGGCGGCGTCAGCTTCGGCGGCGCGATCGGGAGCGGACATGGTGCGCGGAGGTAGCAGACCGGCGGTGGTTTTCGCCAGAGGCGCCGCCGAAGGCCAGGGGCTCCGCCCCTGACCCCGCTGGGGCCTGGAGGCCCCAGATCCCCAATCACTTTAAGTAAAGGATTCCAAAGGCTAAGCCTTTGGCGGGGTCCAGGGGCGGAGCCCCTGGTCTTAATATTACCGCGTGCCGAACAACCGGTCCCCCGCATCGCCGAGGCCGGGCCGGATATAGCCATGATCGTCCAGCCCGCGATCGATCGCCGCCGTAAAGACCGGCACGTCCGGGTGCGTTTCCTGGAACACGGCGAGCCCTTCCGGCGCGGCGAGCAGGCAGAGGAACTCGATCTTTTCCGCCCCCGCTTCCTTGAGCCGCGTCACCGCCGCGGACGCGGAGTGCCCGGTGGCGAGCATCGGGTCCACCACGATGGACAGGCGCTCGCCGATATCGGCCGGCAGCTTGAGGTAATATTCCACCGGGATGAGGGTCGCCGGGTCGCGATACAGGCCGATATGCCCGACCCGCGCGGACGGCACGAGGTCCACCATGCCGTCCAGCAGCCCGTTGCCGGCGCGCAGGATCGAGACGAAGCAGAGTTTCTTGCCCGAGAGCCGCGGCGCCTGCATGGTTTCCAGCGGCGTCTCGATGGTGACGGTTTCGAGCGGCAGGTTACGCGTCACCTCATAGCACATCAGCAGGCTGATCTCCCGCGTCAGCTGCCGGAAGGCGGCGGTGGAGGTGTCCTTTTGCCGCAGCAGCGTCAGCTTGTGCTGCAACAGCGGGTGATCGAGGACGGTGACGTTTCGTTTCTCCGGCATGGTCCTTGGCCTTCTTGCGATCGAATAGGGGCGGAAAGGCCAGGGCCGTCGCCCCCAGACCCCATCCCATGAAAGAGTCAAAACGTGTGCGGGTCTGGGGGCGCTGCCCCCAGCGGGGCGCGGGGCAGAGCCCCGCTGCTTCACGGGAAAGGTCGACCACTATCAGAACACCGTACCGTCGCTCGCGACGGTCAGCGGCGGCACCCCGCCCGGCCGGCGTTCCCGCGCCAGGCGTCGCCCGGCGGCCCAGGTGCCGCCTTCCAGGATGCGGGCCAGCGGCATCTCCGCCGCGCTCCGCCCGAGCCGCTCGCGCACCGGATCGGCGATCCGGTCGAGCAAGGCGAGGGTCAGCGCCCGCCATTCGACCACCGCCTCGTCATCCACCGCCAGCACGCGCCGGGGAAGATCCGGGTCGCGCGGCGCGAGCACGCCGGTATCGAGGAACAGCCCGCCATTGCGGTATTCCGGCAGGCCGGTCAGCGCGTCGAGGCCGGTGACGGCGATGCCGGCATCCTCCAGCACCTCCACCAGCGAATAGGCGAGCCATTGCGAGAGCTTGTGGAACGGCACGAGGCCTTCCGTGAGACCGCCGCCGGACAGCGCGGAATGCCGCCAGACATCGCCGAGATTCTCCCCGCCGAGAACAAGGCGTGACGGCCAGACCGGCGCGAATCCCTCCAGCACCGCGTGCAGGATCGCGGTGGCGGGGAGGGCGCCGTCGATCGCCTGCCGGCGGAGATGATCGAAGAGATGGCCGATGCGCGGGCTGGCACCGAACAGATCCGGCCGCGCCCGCAACGCCTCGCCGAGCGCGCGCAGCAGCGCCGCCCGTCCGGCAAGTCCGGTCAGCGGATTCTCCGCGCCGACCTGGAAGGCGCGCCCCAGCGCCTCGGCGTCGATGCGCGCGAGCCCGGCCGCGTCCGCGCGCAGGGGATGCGCGGGATCGCCGGAGAACAGGCCGGCGCGGAAGGCATGCCAACTCGCGACGGCAAGTCCCTCCGAGCGGGTGAAGGCGCGGCCGGTTTCCGGCTCGGTGAAGCGCCACGCGGCCCCCGCCCCGGCATCGAGCAGCACGCTGACCACGGCGAGATCGAAGCGCAGCCGCGCGATCTCCGCCGCCGGCTGGTCGCGCAGCGCGGTCGCCAGCCCGCCCCAGCGATCCACCCCGCCGGCGGCGAAATGCCGCCAGCGTGCATGGTAGGGGATCGCGAGATCCGGATAGGCGTCGCGGATCACGGCGACCACGTAATCGGCGGCCGCGCCGAGATGCTCCGTGTGCAGGGTGAAATGCGGCGCGGCATCCGCCTCGGCAAGCGCCAGCACGGCATGGCAGCGCTCGCGCACCGCCGCCGGGCTGCGCAGCCAGGTGACGGCGGCCGCCGGATCGGCGAGGTCGGGAACGAAGTCCGGGGCGTCAGGCTCAGTCATGCAGGCCGCGCCCCTTGGCCTCTTTCAGCGCCGCCTCGGTCGGCATCTCCGTCGTGTAGTAGCCGGCGGCCTTCTTGGCGTCGATTTCCACCTGCGCGTCGGCCGGCACTAGCTCGTCCGGGATCGGGACGCGCTCCACCACCTCGATGCCGCTCTCGACGATCGGCTGGAATTTCATGTTGCTCATGGAGACGAGCCGGTCGATGCGGGCGATGCCGAGCCAGTGCAGCACATCCGGCATCAATTCCTGGAACCGCATGTCCTGCACACCGGCGATGCATTCGGTGCGGCGGAAATACGCCTCCGCGCGGTCGCCGCCTTCCTGGCGCTTGCGCGCGTTATAGACGAGGAATTTCGTCACCTCGCCGAGGGCGCGGCCTTCCTTGCGGTTATAGACGATGACGCCGGCGCCGCCTTGCTGCGCCGTCTCGATGCACACCTCGATGCCGTGGGTGAGATAGGGGCGGCAGGTGCAGATATCGGAGCCGAACACGTCGGAGCCGTTGCATTCGTCATGCACCCGGCAGGCGATGCGCGTCTCGGCACGGCCGAGCAGGGCGGGGTCGCCGAACAGATAGACCGACATGCCGCCGATCGGCGGCAGGAACACGGAAAGATCCGGCCGCGTCACCAGTTCCGGGAACATGCCGCCGGTCTGCTCGAACAGGGTGCGGCGCAGCGCGGTCTCGCCGACGCCGAAGCGCTTGGCGATGCCGGGAAGGTGCCAGACCGGATCGATCGCGATCTTGGTGACGCGGACATTGCCGCCCGCGCTCAGGATCTCGCCGTCGGGCCGCAGCCTACCGGCGCGCATCGCCTCGGTCAGCTCCGGCATGTTGATATGCGCGCGGGTGACGGCGATGGTCGGGCGGATGTCGCGGCCGGCTTCGATCTCCGCGCCGAACAGCTCCGTCGACATATGGCCCCAGGGATCGAGCGAAACGATCGCGTCCGGGTCGCTCCAGCGCGGGAAGGGGCCGATCGGCGCGGCGGGGCGGGTATCGGTGAGGTCCGGCCGGTGCTCCGCCTTGAGCTGGCCGGAGGCGATGGCGAGGGCGCGATACACCGCATAGGAGCCGGCATGCGCGCCGATGGCGTTGCGCTGCCCGGTATCGGTATGGGTGGCGATGATCGGGCCGCGCCGGGCCGGATCGGGCGCGCCCCACTCCAGCCGGCGTGCGTCCGGGCGTGGATGTGAGGTGAGGATGATCGACCGCGGCGCGGTCTTGCGTTCCGTGGCGGAAAGAGCGGGCTCGGTCAATCCAGTCTCCAGACAGGTGGCGCGAAGCCTTGGCGCGGAGAGAAGAGAATAGCAGCAAGGCCCGTGCCAGCAACGTCCGGGTGCCGGGGGTGTTCTGATACCAACCGCCGTAAGTCTTGACTGGTCAAGAAAGGCCAGGGGCAAGGCCCCCTGGTCTTCCGCCGGCGATGCGCGCCCGGCGATCCGCGTTCCGGATCATCTGGTCTGATTTTGACCAAATGGTCCGAGTCATGATCAACAGGGAGGCAGCTTCACCAGGATACCCGGACCCGCGGGTTGGCACGGGCATTGCTGCACGGTCGGCCGCCGCCTCGCTACGGAACCACGCCGCATGGATTTCGACCTCATCATCCGCAACGCGTGCCTGCCCGATGGGCGGGCCGGCCTCGACATCGCCTGCGCCGGGGGCGAGATCCGCGCCGTCGCGCCCGGCATCGCCGCGCCGGCGGCGCGCGAGCTGAACGCGGCCGGCCGCCTGGTCTCGCCGCCTTTCGTCGATTGCCATTTCCACATGGACGCGACGCTCTCGCTTGGCCTGCCCCGCCTCAACCGCTCGGGCACGCTGTTGGAAGGCATCGCGCTCTGGGGTGAGCTGAAGCCGGTGCTGACGCGCGAGGCGGTGGTCGAGCGGGCGCTGCGTTATTGCGACCTCGCGGTGGCGCAAGGGCTGCTCGCCATCCGCACCCATGTCGATATCTGCGACGACCGGCTGCTCGCCGTGGAGGCGCTGCTGGACGTGCGGGAGCGGGTGCGGCCCTGGCTCGACTTGCAGCTCGTCGCCTTCCCGCAGGATGGCTATCTGCGATCCCCCGGCGCCGTGCGCAACCTGGAGCGGGCGCTCGATGCCGGCGTCGATGTGGTCGGCGGCATCCCGCATTTCGAGCGCGGTATGGCGGACGGCGCCGCCTCGGTGCGCGCTTTGTGCGAGATCGCGGCGGAGCGCGGCCTGCGCGTCGATATGCATTGCGACGAGTCGGACGACCCGCTCTCCCGCCACATCGAGACGCTGGCCTACGAGACGCTCCGCCTCGGCCTGGGGGGGCGGGTGACCGGCTCGCACCTCACCTCCATGCATTCCATGGATAATTACTACGTCTCCAAGCTGATCCCGCTGATCGCGGAGGCGGGCGTCTCGGTCGTGGCCAATCCGCTGATCAACATCACGATCCAGGGGCGGCACGACACCTATCCGAAGCGGCGCGGCATGACGCGGGTGGCGGAACTGCATGAGGCGGGGATCACCGTCGCGTTCGGGCAGGATTGCGTGATGGACCCGTGGTACCCGCTCGGCGGCGCGGACATGCTGGATGTCGCGCATATGGGCCTGCATGTCGGCCAACTGACCGCGCGGGAGGCGATGCGCTTCTGTTTTGATACCGTTACGAGCAATGCCGCCCGGGTGCTCGGCCTGACGGGATACGGGCTGGAGCCGGGCTGCAACGCCGATTTCGTGCTGCTGGACGCGGCCGATCCCGTGGAGGCGATCCGGCTGCGGGCGGCACGGCTCGCCGTGGTGCGGCGCGGCCGGGTGATCGCCGAGGCGCCGCCGCGCCGCGCCAGGCTGTTCCTGGAGGGGCGGCCGGAGGTGGTCGATCCGGCCGCCTATGCGCCGCCGGCATCCGCCGGAGGCTGAGGGATGGTGTCCGGTTCCACCATGCCCGCGCGTTCCGTGCCGCTTGGCGTCGCATCCGCCGCCCGGTCCGCTCCGGCCCAGACCCGCCGCAGGCGGGCGCAGAGGGAGAAGACCGAGCGCATCCTGGCCGGCGCGCTGGAGGTGTTCTCCCGCCGTGGGCTGGAGGGAGCGCGGCTGGAGGAGATCGCCGCCGCCTGCAACGTCTCCAAGACCAACCTGCTCTACTACTACCCGACCAAGGCGGCGCTCTACCGCGCGGCGCTGGAGTGGCTGCTCGACAAATGGCTGGCCCCGTTACGGGAGATCGACGCAACGCGCGACCCGGACGCGGCGTTAACCGGCTATATCGTGCGCAAGCTCGCCTATGCGCGCTCGCACCCGGCGGCGTCGCGCCTGTTCTGCCAGGAGATGCTGCAGGGCGCGCCGCTGCTCGGCGAGGTGCTGTCCGGCGATCTGGCGCGGCTGGTGGACGAGAAAACGGCGGTGATCGAAGGCTGGGTGCGGCGCGGCCTGCTGGCCCCCATCGATCCGCGGCACCTGATCTTCGCGATCTGGGCGACGACCCAGCATTACGCGGATTTCGCCGTGCAGATCGCCGCCGTCACCCGGCAGGAGATCGACGACGACGCCCTCTGGGAGGAGGCGCGGCGGACACTGCTCCGCATCTTCGCCGGCCTGATGCGGCCGCGTGGCCAGGCCGATCCGCCGGCGGGGTGTGGCACCCAAGTTGCATTTCCATGGCAGGATTGAGTATCGAGGCGCGGGGATCATGGTAGCGACGGTCGAAACCGGCAACGGTATCCGCCATCTGGCGGCGGAGGGGCTGGGGGCCCGCACGATCGCCTTCCACGAGATCCCGATGATCGACCTCGCCCCGTTCTCCGGGACGGACGCGGCGGCGCGGCGGGCGGTCGCCAGCGCATTGCGCGAGGCCTGCGTCAATGTCGGCTTCTTCTACATCCGCAATCATGGCGTGCCGCAGGCGCTGATCGACGAGACCTTCGCCCAGGCGCCGCGCTTCTTCGGCCTGTCGCTGGAGGAGAAGATGCGGATTCACGTCAGCCGCTCGGTCAATAACAGCGGCTACACGCCGCTGCTGGAGGAGAACACCGACCCCTCGGCGCGCGGCGACCTGCACGAGGCATTCGACATGGCGAACGAGCAGCCGGAGGGCGACCCCGACCGGAGCCGCATGCCCGCCTTCTTCGGCCCCAACCTCTGGCCCGCGGAGCTGCCCGGCTTCGAGGCGGCGATGACGCGCTATTTCCGCGCGATGCAGGATCTCGGCCGCCGCCTGTTCCGCGCCTTCGCCCTCGCGCTCGATCTGCCGGAAGACTGGTTCGAGCCAATGATCACCAGGCCGACCGGGGTGTTGCGGCTGCTGCAATACCCGAGCCAGACCGGCGAGGTGGACGAGAAGCAGATCGGCATCGGCGCGCATTCGGATTATGAGTGCTTCACCATCCTGGCGCAGGATGGCGTGCCGGCGCTGCAGGTGCTGAACGGCGCCGGCGAGTGGATCGCCGCGCCACCGATCCCGGGGAGCTTCGTTATCAATATCGGCGACCAGATGGCGCGCTGGACCAACGACCTGTTCGCCTCCACCCTGCATCGCGCGATCAACCGCACCGGGCGGCAACGCAACTCGATCCCGTTCTTCTTCGGGACCAATGCCGATACCGAGATCGCCGCCCTGCCGGGCTGCGTCGACCCGGACCGGCCGGCGAAATACCCGCCGGTCAAGGCCGGGGAGTATGTACTGAGCCGGTTCGACGCGACCTACAAATACCGTCAGCCGACCACGACCTGACGCTGGGGATGGGCGTAGCCGGCCACCCGCGTCGGCTGCCCTGAGTGCCGCGTATTCTTTCGTCCTTTCCTGGGGAGTCCATCGACGTGAAGTGGCTCAATCGTATTACCGGCGTCGCCGCCGCGCTCGCGGCCGGCTTCGGCGCGCAGGCCGCGCATGCGGAGGTCAAGCAGCCGAATCCGAAGATTGCCTTCATTTTCTTCGGGGCGATCAGTGACGGCGGCTGGGCCGGGGCGCAGGACCGGGCGCGGCTCGCGATGCAGACGAAGTTCCACGCGCGCATTCCGTTCGTGCAGAACGTGCCGGAAACGACGGAGAAGGTGCGGCAGGCGATCGACCTGTTCATCAGCCGCGGCTCCAACATCATCATCGGCGGCAGCTACGGCTACGGCGACGCGTTCCTCGCCGAGGCCAAGGCGCATCCCAACCTGGCGTTCCTGAACCTCGCCGGCGCCACCTCGGCCGATAATCTCGAAAGCCCGTACGCGCGCACCTATGAGGGCTGGTACCTCGCCGGCATGGCCGCGGGCTCGGCGACCAAGAGCAACACCATCGGCATGCTCGAAGGTTTCCCGATCCCGAACGTGGTCTGGGACCTGAACGGCTTCGCCCTCGGCGCCAAGGCCGTCAATCCCAAGGTTGTCGTCAAGGCGGCCTACGTGAATTCCTGGAGCGACCCGGTCAAGGAAGGCCAGATCGCCAAGGCGATGATCGAGCAGGGCGCGGACGTCATCGCGACCGACATGGATTCCGCCGCCGCCCTCGTGGTCGCGGAGAAGGCCGGCAAATACTCCGTCGGCTACCAGAATGACATGTCCGCCTCGGCGCCGAACGGCATCCTGACCTCGGTGATGTATCACTGGGAGAAGCGGCTGATCCCGATCGTCGAGGAGATCAAGGCCGGCACCTGGAAGAGCGGCGGCGTGCCGCTGTACGGTCTCGCGACCGGCGTGTCCGACATCACCAAGCTGCAGCATCTGCCGCCCGAGGCGGTGAAGAAGATCATGCAGGCGCGGCAGGACATCATCGACGGCAAGCTCTATCCGTTCGAGGGTCCGGTGAAGGCGCAGGACGGGACGATCAAGGTTCCGGCCGGCAAGCACCCGACCGACGACGAGCTTGGGAAGATGGATTACCTGGTCGACAATGTTCAAGGCTCGATGAAGTGAATCTGACGCTTGCCGGTTCCTCTTCGCCCGTGAGTGGCGCCCCCTCGGGGGCGGAAGGCGCGGTGCCTGGCTGGCGCCCCGCCATCCGCATGAGCGGGGTCACCAAATCCTTCGGCTCCAAGCAGGCGCTGGACGGCGCCGCGCTCGAAGTCACCTGGGGCGAGGTGCATGCGCTGCTGGGCGAGAACGGGGCCGGCAAGTCAACGCTGATGAACGTCCTCGCCGGCTTCTATGCCGCGGATGCCGGCGAGGTGCTGGTGGACGGCAAGCCGGTCGCCTTCGATACGCCCTCCGCCGCGGCGGAGGCCGGTATCGGCATGATCCACCAGCATTTCAAGCTGGTGGGTCCGCTGACCGTGCTGGAGAATATCCGCATCGCCTGCGCCCGGCCCTGCGGCTGGCACTCGCGCGCCGAGGCGGAGGCGGCGTTCCGCGACATGGCCGGGCAGCTCGGCTTCGCGCTCAATCCGCGCGCCCGGGTGGACAAGCTCTCGGTCTCCGATCAGCAGAAACTCGAAATCCTGAAAGTGCTGCTGATCGGCGCGCGCATCCTCATCATGGACGAGCCGACCGCGGTGCTCGCCGAGACCGAGGCGGCGGCGATGCTCGATCTCGCGCGCCGCCTCGCGGGCGGCGGGCGGGCGGTGATCCTGATCACCCACAAGATGCGTGACGTGACCGGCTATGCCGACCGCGTCACCGTGATGCGCGGCGGCAAGACGGTGCTGGCCGGGGTGCCGGCCGGGTCGCTCGACACGGCGGAACTCGCCCGCGCCATGGTCGGCGGCGAGACGGCGCGGGAGCGGCGGACGGCGCACGCGATCCAGGGCGCGCAACGCCTGGAACTGCGCGGAATCGCCACCGAGGCAGGCGAGCACGAGGTGCCGCTGCGCGCCATCGACCTCAAGGTGCATGGCGGCGAGATCTTCGGCATCGCCGGGCTCGGCGGCAACGGCCAGTCGGAATTGCTGGAGGCGCTGATCGGCCTGCGCCCGCCCGCGAGCGGCGAGATCCTGTTCGACGGCGCGACCGCGCCGCCGGACGCGGCCGGCCGGCGCGAGGCCGGGCTCCGCTTCGTCCCCGCTGACCGCTTCGGCACCGGCCTGTTCGCGGGTCTCAGCGTGCAGGAGAACCTGGCCCTCCCGCGTCTCGCCCGCCGCCGGCCGGAACGGCGCTTCTGGGTCGCCCGGCGCTGGATGCGCGGCCTCGCCGCCGAGGCGATCCGCGATTTCGAGGTCGCGGGCGCGGCGCCCGACATGCCGCTGCGCCTGCTCTCCGGCGGCAATGCGCAGAAGCTGATGCTGGCGCGCGAATTCGCCGGCGCGTTCTCGATCCTCGTCGTCCACTCGCCGACGCGGGGACTCGACATCCGCGCGACCGCCGCGGTACAGGCCCGCCTCCTGGCCGCCGCCGCGCGCGGCGTGGCCGTTCTGCTGATCAGTGAGGATCTCGACGAGGTGCTGGACTTGTCCGACCGGGTCGCCGTGATGTCGCATGGCCGCCTGAGCGCGCCGATCCCGGCCGCCGATGTGGACCGTGCCGCGATTGGCCGGCTGATGCTGGAGACGCATTGAGCATGGCCGGCTTCCGCATCCTGCTCGCGCCGCGCCTGGAGGTGTCGCACCGCATGCGGGCGGCGACGCTCGCGGCGGGGGTCGCCGCCGGGCTTGCGATCTCCGCCCTGTTCCTCGTCCTGGTCGGCGTGCCGCTGGGCGATCTCTGGAGCGAGGTGGTACTCTACACCTTTACCGATCCATCCGGCCTCGACCAGACGATCACACGGGCGATCCCGCTCATCCTGGTCGGCCTCTCGGTCGCCGTGGTGCTGCGGGTGCGGTTCTGGAACATCGGCGTCGAGGGGCAGGCCTGGATGGGCGCGCTCGCGACGACGGCGGTTTCACTCTACGCCATCGGGCCGATGCCGTTGCACCTGCCGCTGATGTTCGCCGGCGCCGCGCTCGCCGGCGCGTTCTGGTGCGGCCTCTGCGCCTGGGCGCGTCTGCGGCTGAAGGCGGACGAGGTGATCACCACGCTGCTGCTGAACTACGTCGCCTATTACCTGACGCAGCATCTGCTCTACGGCGCCTGGCGCAACCCGAACGATTCCTACCCGACCTCGCCGGATTTCGCGCCCGGCGAGACGCTGCCGGGGATCGGCTTCGGCCATGTGCATGCGGGGCTGCTGATCGCGCTGGCCGCGGTCGGGTTCTGCTGGTGGCTCTGCTCCGCGAGCCGCATCGGGCTGATGGCACGCGCCATCGCCAATAATCCGGTGGCCGCGCGGGCGGTGGGCATTCCGGTGGAGCGGGTCGTGCTGCTCGTCGCCATGCTGGCCGGCGCGCTCTCCGGCCTCGCCGGGTTCTCCCTGGTCGCCGGCACCGAGCATCGCCTCACGCAGTTCATCGGCCAGGACTACATCTTTCCGTCCATCGTCATCGCCTATCTCGGCCGTTCGCATCCGCTCGGCGTGCTCATCGCCGCCTTCGCCATCGCCGGGCTCTACACCGCCGGGGATTCGCTCAAGGCGTTCTACCAATTGCCGGGGGCGGTGGTGCTGACCGTGGAGGCGATGCTGCTGCTGACAGTCACGGCGTTCGATTTCTTCCTGCGCTACCGGGTTTCCGTGTTGCGCGCGGCGCGGCCGGCGGTGTCGTCATGAGCACCTTCCTGCTGGACTGGCTTGCCGCGATCCCGGTTTTCGCGGCGCCGTTCCTGCTCGCCACCACCGGGCTGATCATCAACGAGCGGGCCGGCGTGCTCAATCTCGGTGTCGAGGGCATCATGTCGGTGGGGGCGGTCGCGTCCGTCATCGCCATGTTGGAGGGCGGCAGCGTCGCCTGGGCGGTGGGCGCGGCGGCGCTGGCTGGCGTGCTGCTCACGGCGCTGTTCGCGGTGCTGGTGGTGGTGCTGCGCATCGAGCAGGTGCTGGCCGGCCTCGTCACCTTCGCGCTCGGCATCGGCATCAGCGGCTATGTCGGCGATGGCTACGCCAATCAGGCGATCGCTGGCATCGACCCGCTGCCGGCGCGGTTCTTCGCGTGGCTGCCCGGTCCGCTCGCCCGCATCGCCGACCAGGATGTGCTGACCTATCTGGCGCTGATCCTCGCTGTCGTGGTCTGGCTGGTGCTGGCGCGCACCGAGTTCGGCCTGCGCCTGCGCGCGGTCGGCGAGGACGCGCCGGCCGCCGATGCGGCGGGGGTGGACGTGTTCGGCATGCGCATCCTCGCCGTGCTGGCGGGCGGCCTGCTGTGCGGTCTTGCCGGCGCGC
Source organism: Acetobacteraceae bacterium (assembly GCA_035500775.1). Classification (GTDB taxonomy): domain Bacteria; phylum Pseudomonadota; class Alphaproteobacteria; order Acetobacterales; family Acetobacteraceae; genus DATJWY01. Next base: position 422 of record DATJWY010000179.1, on the reverse strand, counting down.
ATCTCGCGCTTGCCAGCAGCCAGGTCTGGATCGAGGACATGGTGAGCGGCCGCGGCTGGATCGCGGTGGCGCTGGTGACGTTCTCGCGCTGGCATCCCCTGCGGGCGATTGGCGCCGCCATGCTGTTCGGCGCGGTGGAGGCGGTGATCCCGCGCCTGCTCTCCAGCGGCGCGCATGTGCCCGTCTATCTGATCGAGATGACGCCGTACCTCGCCACCATCATCGTGCTGGCCGGCTCGCGCGCGCTCGGCAAGGGGGCGGATGACCAGCCGCGCGATCTCGGCCGTCCCTTCCTGCGCGAAGAGCGGCGGTGAGGCCAGACAAGGCAAGGCCAGGGGCTCCGCCCCTGGACCCCGCCAACGGCTTAGCCTTTGGAATCCTTTCCTTAAATGATCGGGGGGCTGGGGCCTCAAGGCCCCAGC
>DATJWY010000178.1:0-2616 GCA_035500775.1 Acetobacteraceae bacterium | reverse complement strand
CCGGGCACCAGCACATCGGAGAGAGCAATCGCGAGACCACCGGCGCGCGGGTTGCCGCGCTCGTTTGGGTGCGGCACACGGTTCGCGACGATTATGAGGCGCGCCATAACCCCTCCTCCCAGCTCCGCGATAGCCGCATGGCGGAGAGGATCAGCCCCACCTGCGAATAGCTCTGCGGAAAATTTCCCCATAGTCGCGCTGTTTTGCCCGGCAGTTCCGGCGCCAGATCTTCGGACAGCAGACCAACGTGGTTGCGATGCGCCAGTATCCGCGCAAACAGAGTGAGCGCCTTCTCCCGCCTGCCGGCCAGCGCAAGAGCATCAACATACCAGAAGCTGCAGAGCAGGAAGGCGGTTTCCGGCGGGCCGAAATCGTCCGGGTCCTCGTAGCGCAGCACGAAGCCGCCGCGCATCAGCCGCGCCTCCACGACGTCGAGCGTCGCAAGAAACTCGGGCGCATCGGGCGGGATGAAGCCGATTTCCGGCAGGATCAGCACCGAAGCGTCGAGCACGGCGTGATCGAGCACGCCGGAAAGCCACCCCTCCGGGGTGACGATCCGCGCCAGGATCGCGGCACGGAGCGTGGCCGCTCGCGCTGCCCAGCCGTCTGCCTCGTCGTCGCATCCGATCGAACGGGCGATCAGGGCCAAGCGCGAGAGCGCCACCCAGCACATCGCGGCCGAGAAACTATGCACCCGCATACTGCCGCGAAACTCCCAGATCCCCGCATCCGGTTCGAAGGCCACGCGCTCGGCGATGTTGCCGAGCGGGCAGAGACTTCTGTAAAGCGCGGCGTCGCCGCGCGCGGCGAGGCGCTGGTCGAGGAAAAGCTGCGCGAGGCTAAGCACGATGGCGCCGTACGCGTCGTTCTGCCGCTGCGCGGCGGCGGCGTTGCCAACCCGCACGGGCCCGTCGCCGCCGAAGCCGGGCAGGTGCCGGGCGATCGTTTCATCCGTGGACATGCCGGGCGCGATCGGAAACAGCGGCGGGATCTCTCTGTGGTCAGCCCACCGCACGGCGTTCAGTACGAAGCGGAGATAGTTTTCCATCGTGCGCGTCGCCGAAAGCCGGTTGAGCGCCGCGATGGTGAAGAAACTGTCGCGCATCCAGCAGAAACGATAGTCCCAGTTGCGCCGCGAGCCGGGCGCTTCGGGGATCGACGTGGTGAGTGCCGCGACGATTCCGCCGGTATCGTCATACGAGCAGAGTTTCAATGTGATCGCTGCGCGGATCACGGGCTCCTGCCAATCGAACGGAATGTTGAGGTCGGCGACCCAGTTGTGCCAGTAGCCGAGCGTCTCGGCATGAAACTGGGTGAACAGCGCGTCAGGGGAGATGTTGAGCGGCTCGTCGGGACCGAGCACGATCGTGCCTGGCCGGATGAGAATAAAACTCTGTTCGTGAACAATATAGGTGAGCGACAGGTCGGTTGTCGCACGGACGGCGAAGTCGTCTCCCGTGAAGCGCAGATGGTTGCTGCCGGGGGCCGGGCGGGGGTGGTGCGCGCCGTAACCAAAGCCGGGGCGCAGCGCGATCTTGACGAATGGCGCGCCCGAAAGCGGCTCGATCCGCCTGATCAGCATCGGCGGATGATACATCCGGCCGTACTGACGAAAGCGCGGACAGAAATCGAGGATGCGCGCCGCGTTACCCAGGCCGTCGCGCAGGATCGTCTCGAGGATCGGCGTGTTGGCCATGTAGCGCTGCTTAGATGATACCTGCCCGTCGAGCGTGACTGATAAATGCCCGTCTTCACCGCCGCCAAGCAGCGCGTGAAAGAGCGGATCGCCGTCAAGCCGCGGCCAGCAGCACCAGAGCACGCGGGCCGAGGGATCGATCAGCGCCGCGATTGTGCCGTTGCCGACGACCGCAAGATCGAGATCGGGGAAACCGGGATCAGTCATGGCCGCCCTTGACCGCCGCCAGGAGCCAGGCACGGACCGCCGCCGTGCTGCCGCCAAAATCCCGCGCCACATGCAGACCAACCCCGCCCAGGCGCGATGCCTCGGCGATCGCCGCCTCGTCGGTCACGTCGTCACCGACGAACATGGGCAGGCGGCCGGTAAACGGCGGCCGGCGCATGAGCAGCTTCAGCGCCCTCCCCTTGTCGGCGCCGGCGGCGCGGATCTCGATCGCCTGATGCGCGGGCTGCACGATGAGATCGGGGTGCGCCGCAACGAGACCGGTGGCGAGCGCGGCGAGCCGTTCGGCCTGCCCGGGGGCGCCCCGCCAGTGCAGGGCAATGCCGAAGCTCTTTTCCTCCAGAAAAATTCCGGACTGGCAGGCGATGGCCTCACGCAGCCGCCCGGCGATGGCGTCTAGCACGGGCGGCCGGCGTACGCATGTGGACACGCACCCAGCCGCATCACGCAGAATAGCGCCGTGCTCTGCCGCGAGCGGCAATCCAGCCCCGAACAAACGGTCGATATCCGGGAGGGGGCGGCCGGAAATCAGGGCGAGCGCGCCGTCTTGGCGTGCAGCGAGGTTCCGCAGCAACTCGCGCAAGCCGGCAGGCATATGAACCGCTTCAGGCGTCGCCGCGATTTCGAGCAGCGTACCGTCAATATCGAGAAAGAGGGCGCAGTTACGTCTCAGCGCCGGTATTCTGGACTCCATG
>DATJWY010000177.1:0-2507 GCA_035500775.1 Acetobacteraceae bacterium | reverse complement strand
GCTGGGGCCTTGAGGCCCCAGTCCCCCGATCACTTAAGTAAAGGATTCCAAAGGCTTGCCTTTGGCGGGGTCCAGGGGCAGCGCCCCTGGCCTTCAACCCGCCGGCCACCGCATGGGCGGGAGCCGCGCGAGCGGAATCCGGCCGGCGGTGAGCAGCCCGTCCTGCACTGTCAGGGGCAGTTCCACCACCGGCGCGCCGCCCTCCGGCGGGACCTGGGCGAGCAGGCCGAGCACGGCCTTGATCGCTGTCGCCGGACCGGCCGCGACCACGCCGCCGTCGCGCAGCGCGTCCACCGCCGCGTCGTAGCCGGTCATGCGGGCGGTGACAGCGGCGACGGGCTGTAGCCGCGCGTCGAGGCCGAAGCGGCCGCTGGAAGCGATGGTGAGATCGCCCCAGGCCAGGTCGAGGCGCGGCACCGCCAGGCTGCCGCCGGAATCCCGCCAGGACGCGGCGCGGGCGGCGACCCCCCCGACGGGCGGGAACGCGCCGGAAAGGGTCGCGTCGGCCTCCAGCCGGGCGATGGCGTCGCCGAGCGGCCAGCCCTGCCCCGCCGGCGGGGGCGGCAAGGCCAGCGCGCTGGCGGAGAGCGTCAGATGCGGCTGCGGCGCCGGGTCGATATGCAAGGTGGCCCGCCCCACGGTCAGGGCGCCTTGCGGTGTCCCTTCCTGCCAGAAGCGCAACCCGGTCGCGGCGATGTCGGCCCCGGTCGCGGCGGCGTCGAGGCGCAGGCGGGCATGCAGCGCCCCTGCGGCGTAGCGCAGCGGCGGCAGGGTCGCGAGGCGGAGCGCCCCCTCCTTGGCCGCGGTCACGACGAGCGTGCGCGGATGCCTGAACCCAACCCGCAGCGTCACGCGCCCCGGCTGCCAGTCAAGCCCGCCGGGCAGGTCGGCCTCGCCGCCGGAGAGGCGCGCCTCGGGCAGCGTGAGCGTCGCCGCGAAGGGCCAGCCGCCGCTTTCCGGCTCGTCCCAGCGCGGCGACCAGCCGCGCGCATGCACCGCCTCGGCCCAGGCCGCGACGCCGGCCCGCAGACGCTGCTCGGCCCAACGCCAGGCCAGCGTGTCGGCCCCAAGCACCAGGGTGGCGAGAAGCGCCGGGCCAAGCAGCCAGCGGCGGCGCGGAGCGAAAAAACGTGCCATCAGCCGAGTTTATACGAGCGCACGAGCGCCGCGGCCATGCCCAAGGCCGCGCGCTATATCCACAACGAATGCGCCCAGGCCGCGCCTGCCGGGGAGAGACCCCCGGTTAAACGTTTCGCCAACCAGGACCGCCCCGCGCATCACCACGCGAAGCATTTTGTTTTCAATGCGTTGGCTCGGATCAGTGCGATACTACCGCACGTTGTCCAGCGCAACGCAGGGTTACACAACCCATCGCATTTTGACTGTTGACTGGTTAGTCCGCGCCACGGCAGCGAATCGACCGCCATTCATTCCACAGACTTATCCACAGGGATCCGCTGCGCGCCATCCCGCCAACCGGCCTCGATTCTGCCGAGGATATCGGCCTTGGCCGTGTCGGCCGGAATAGGCGCGCCGATAACAATGTGGATAACCCCGGCCCGCTTGCGGAAAGCGCGGCGACCCCAGCGAAGGCCCGAGTCGGTGGCGACCGGAATGATCGGCATACGGTTATGGGTGGCGATGGCAACGATGCCGGGATGTAGCTTCACTCGCTCCCCCGCCGCGACCCGCGTGCCCTCCGGGAAGATCACCACCTGCCGCCCCGCCTTGAGCGCCGCCCCCGTCTCCCGCAACAGGCCGCGCAGGGCGGCGGCACCGGCGGCGCGATCCACCGCGATCATGCCGGCGGGCCGGAGTAGCGGACCGAACAGCGGAATACGGGTCAACTCCTGCTTCAGCACGTAACTCGGCCGCGGCACCAGGGTCAGCCAGACCAGCGTGTCGAAGGCCGATTGGTGCTGCGAGGCGACGAGCGCGGCGCCCGCGCGCGGCAGGTTCTCCGCGCCGAGCACGACGACGCGGATGCCGCAGATGCAGCGCAGACCGGCAAGGACGAGGCGCACCCAGAAGCGGGCGAAATCCAGCGCGTGGTCGCGGGCGAACAGCCGCACCGCGATGCCGGCGAGGCCGAGCACGAAGGTCAGAAGGTAGAAGTAGAGGTTGAACAGCGAGGCGCGGAGCAGGATCATGGGGCGGTGCTGTAGAGCAGCCCCGGCCAGGACGGAACAGCCAAAGCGGCAGCGGCCGGAGCAATCGCCGCTCAAAACAAGGACCGGGAACGGCATCACCGAGTCCCCCCTCGGTGATGCCGCTCTCGATACCGTCAGGCGAAGTTGCCGGTATTGAGGCCCGTCGCCCCCAGGACGGTGATCTGGGTATTGTCGGACAGGGTGACCATGACACCAGTGGCGCCGTTGGCACCCGTCACGGTCTGGGCCGTCTGCAGCACGCTGTTGGTGCTCTCGCCGAAGACTTGCAACCTGTCGTTCGCGTTGAAGTCGGTGATGAGATTGCTGCCGCCGCCCTGACCCACCTGGAAGAGGAAT
>DATJWY010000176.1:0-4746 GCA_035500775.1 Acetobacteraceae bacterium | reverse complement strand
TCAGCCAGACGAACAAACTCCCGACGGCTCTCCATGATCGATAGCGCCTTCCAGGGCATCGCTCCGCTCCACGCAGATCAAGCCCAAAAGCGTCAACCATGTCTCCGAACGTACGTCAGGGATGTCTCCGGTCTATACAAGCCTCAAGGCCCCAGCGGGTCCAGGGCGGAGCCCTGGCCTTGCTTCGGCTTGGCGCTGGCGACGCGCGGAAGGAGAAGACATATGCCGACACCCACGCCCACCCAGCCCGGCTGCGGCGCCTTGTTCGTCGCCTTCGCCGGGATCGGCCTGAGCGGTTTCGGCGGCGTGCTGCCCTGGGCGCGGCGGCATCTGGTGGACCGGCTGGGCTGGCTGACCGGCCAGGACTTCACCGAGCTCCTGGCCCTGGCGCAACTGATTCCGGGGCCGAACATCGCCAATCTCTCCGTCATCTATGGCCGCCGGCTGCACGGGGCGCGCGGGGCGGCGGCGGCGCTCGCCGGGCTCTATCTGGCGCCGACCGTGATCGTGCTCGGGCTCGGCCTGCTCGCCGCGCGCTGGGAGCGGACGGCGCTGGTGCGGGACGTGTTCGCCGGGGTGATGCCGGTGGCCGCCGGGCTGACCCTGGGGACTGGCCTGTGCCTGGCGGCGGGCCTGCCGCGCGGGGTGCGCATGCTGCTCGTGGTGGCGTTGAGCTTCGCCGGGGCCGGGCTGTTCGCCTGGCCGCTCTGGCTGGTCCTCGCCATCGCCGCGCCGGTCTCGCTCGCGCTCGGGCGGATCTGGCGCGCGGGGCCGGAGCACGGCGCGCCATGAGCCGGACGCTCGCCATACTCGGCTGGACCAGCCTGTGGTCGCTGCTCTCGGTGGGCGGCAACATGACGGTGCTGGCCGACATGCAGCGCATCGCCGTCGATGGGGCGCATTGGATGAGCGGCCCGGATTTCGTGACGCTGGTGGCGCTGTCGCGGGTGGCGCCGGGGCCGAACGGGACGGTGGTGATCCTGCTCGGCCTGCGCGCGGGCGGATTCGCCGGCGCGGGCGCGGCGGCGCTCGGGTCCCTGCTGCCCTCCTCGCTGCTCGCCTACCACGGCGGCGGCTGGCTGGACCGGCACGGCGCGGTGCCCTGGGTGCGGGCGTTGCGGCAGGCGTTGGCGCCGGTCGCGGCCGGGCTGGTGCTGGCCGCCGGGTACGCGCTCTGCCGCGCGGTGGATCATCGCTGGGCGGCGCTGGTGCTGACCGGGCTCGGCACGGCGGCGGTGGTGTGGGGGCGGCCCAACCCGCTCTGGCTGATCGCGGCCGGGGCGGCGCTCGGAATCCTGGACGGGCAGGGCGGGTTCGGCCTGCTCTGACCGCCCCCGCTGAGGGCACGGCGGCGGCCGGGGGAGCGGCTTACGCCGCCGGCCCCGCCGCCTTGTCGCGGAACTGGTCGAACGCTTCCAGGGCCTGCGCCGCGTACATGACGCTCGGGCCGGCGCCCATGTAGATCGCCATGCCGAGCGTCTCCAGCACCTCCTCGCGGCTGGCGCCCTGCTTCACCGCCGCCTCGGCATGGAAGGCGATGCAGGCGTCGCAGCGCACCGCCACCGCGATGCCGAAGGCGATCAGCTCCTTCGTCTTGGTGTCCAGCGCGTTCGCCTTCAGCGCGGCCTGGGCGACCGCCGAGAACCCTTTCATCACGTCCGGTGCACCTTGGCGCACCTCCTTGAGGGCGGCCGAGAGTTCGCCGGTCATCGCGACCCAATCCTTGGTCATCGGAAGCTCCTTGTCGTCGAGCGATCCGCCGGCGGCCTGGTTGCCTGGGCGGCCGCCGCGTCGCCCTGGTTGGTCCTCACGCCAGAGCGCGATCGCCTGAGGCTAACAGCCGGAAAGCGTGAATCGCGCTCTCGAAATAATGCGCTGGACCGTGATCGGATCAGGTTGACTGATCCGATCACGGTCTAGCGTAACTTCTTATATGAGTAAAGTATCATTGATTGGACCGGCGGCGGCGTGCCGCCCGTCGCTGGACGGCCGGCACGCCGCGTTCTTAACTCCCCCGCCCCCTTCAGCGCGGAGCGCAGCCCATGAGCCTGACCGTCCTTGTCACCGGCGCCACCGCCGGCTTCGGTGCCGCCATCACCCGCCGCTTCGTCCGCGACGGCCATCGCGTCATCGCCGCCGGCCGCCGCAGCGAGCGGCTCGCCGCCCTCCGCGCGGAACTCGGCGCCGCGGTGCTGCCGCTGACCCTTGACGTCACCGACGTGGTGGCGGTCGCGGCCCTGCCGGGCAGCCTGCCCGAGGGCTGGCGCGCGGTGGACGTGCTCGTGAACAATGCCGGCCTCGCCCTCGGCCTGGAGCCGGTGCACCGCACCGAGCTTGCCGAGTGGGACCGCATGATCGCGACCAACGTCACCGGCCTGATCCACCTGACCCGCGCCCTGCTGCCGGGCATGGTGGAGCGGGATCGGGGGCATGTGGTCAATCTTGGCAGCATCGCCGGCACCTATCCTTATCCGGGCGGAAATGTTTACGGTGCCACCAAGGCTTTCGTTCGGCAGTTCACCCTCAATATCCGTGCGGATCTGGTCGGCACCCATGTGCGCGCCACCGATATCGAGCCGGGCCTGTGCGGCGGCACCGAGTTCAGCGAGGTGCGTTTCCGCGGCGACGCCGAGCGGGCGGCCACGCTCTATCAGGGCACCGAGCCGCTGACGGCGGAGGATGTGGCGGAGGCGGTCGCCTGGGTGGTGAACTTGCCCCGGCACGTCAATATCAACCGCGTCGAGATGATGCCGACCTGTCAGGCTTCCGCCGCGCTCGCCGTGAAACGCGCGGACGGGTAGCGGCGTTTCCCCGCCTGCCTGGCCGGGGTCGAGGCGCGCCCGGCATTCTGCCTGCCTGAATGATGCCAGGTCGTTCCGATCGCGCCCGTCTCCCGGGCGGCCGGCGATCCCGGCGCGGGCTGCCGATGCCCTGCCCTTGTGGTATGCGGATGGGATCACCCGGGGCGTGTTCCGACCGCGTTGTTCCGGTAGAGAATCAGCCTCAAGGAAGAGTTTAGGAAATGACCGGTAAGACCCTTCAGCGTCTCCTGGCCGCGTGCGGCCTCTCCGTCGCCCTGTGGAACGTTCCGGCGCATGCCGCCGGGGACGCGACCGCCGGCCAGACCTTCTTCAAGCGCGTCTGTGCCATGTGCCACAGCACCGTCGCGGGCAGGAACATGATCGGCCCGTCCCTGGCCGGGGTGGTTGGCCGCACCAGCGGCACCGCCGCGAACTACACCTACTCGCACGCGATGGCGGACGCGCACCTCGTCTGGACCCCCGAGAACCTGGACAAGTATCTGACCAGCCCGCAGGCGGCGGTGCCGGGCAACAAGATGCCGTACCCGGGCATCAAGGACGCGACCGACCGCGCCAATGTCGTGGCCTATCTCGCCACGCTGAAGTAACCACCCGCCGGCGCGGCCCCATCGCCCTGGCGCGGTGGGGTTCGCCCTGGTTCCGCCGCGGGCGGGCGGCGCCCGGCGTGGGCGCCCGGCGCGGCGTCAGCCCCGTCGCCGCCCGCATGACCGCTCCTGCCGCCCGCGCGAGGCCCTTGTCCGCCCCGCCCACCTGCCGCACCCTGACGCCGGCCGCGCCCCGGGGACCGGTTCGCGGGTCTGACCGCCCTCCAGCCACGCAAAGCCACGAAACGCAGCGGAGCCAGTCATGAAACGAACCGTGCTTCCCGCCTTGCTGACAGCCCTGTTGGCCGTTCCCGCCAGCACCTGCGCCCAGGTTTCCGAGACGCACGATCCGGGCCGGGTGGAAAGCGGCAGCTATGTGCTTGAGCCGTCGCATACCCAGGTGAACTTCGTCGTCTCCCACATGGGGTTCACCAACTATTATGGTCGCTTCAGCAACGCCTCCGGCACGCTGACGATCAACCCGCACGATCCGGCGCATGACACGCTGGAGGTGACGGTGCCGGTGGAAACCATTTCCACCACCAGCGACAAGCTGAACGGCGATCTGAAAGGCGCCGACTGGCTGGACGCCGAGGTGTTCCCGACCGCGACCTTCAAGTCGGCCGGCATCATGGCGCATGGCGGCGGCACCGCCGAGGTGGCCGGCACGCTGACCCTGCACGGCATCACCCGCCCGATGGTGTTCTCGGTGCGCTTCAACGGCGCCGGCATCAATCCGCTCGACAAGAAATACACGGTCGGCTTCGAGGTGACCGGGCAGATCAAGCGGAGCGATTTCGGCATCTCCAAATACGTGCCGCTGGTGGGCAACCAGGTCACGCTGCTGATCAGCGCCGCCTTCGAGCGCCAGGGGAGCTGACCGGAACGCCCAATCGGATCGGGGTCCGGGGCCGTACGGCCCCGGCGGGGTTCGGGGCGGCGCCCCGAGCCTTCTCCCCGCGGCCGTAAGGCCCGGATTCTGGCCTTGCCGCCGCCGGCCCATCTGTGCTGCATGCGGCCATGACCGAGACCCTCTTCGAAGACCGGGTGCTGATCCTCGATTTCGGCAGCCAGGTGACCCAGCTCATCGCCCGCCGGGTGCGCGAGAGCGGCGTTTACTGCGAGATCTGGCCCTTCTCCGCCGATCCCGAGCGGATTCGCGGCTTCGGCCCGAAGGGCATCATCCTCTCCGGCGGCCCGGCCAGCGTCGCCGATGCCGGCTCGCCGCGCGCGCCGGAGATCGTGTTCACCCTCGGCGTGCCGGTGCTGGGCATCTGCTACGGCCAGCAGACCATGGTGGCGCAGCTCGGCGGCGTGGTGGAGGGCTCCGAGCATCGCGA
>DATJWY010000175.1:0-6175 GCA_035500775.1 Acetobacteraceae bacterium | reverse complement strand
TTAAATGATCGGGGGTCTGGGGCCTCCAGGCCCCAGCGGGTCGAGGGCAGAGCCCTCGCCTTGCCCTTGGGTGCCTTAATCCTACCCAGTATCAGCCGCGGCGGCGGAACGACCAGTAGAGCGGCGCCCGTCCGGCGGCGAGCGCCTTGGCCTCGTAGCGGGTCGGCGGCCAGCCCTCGGGCCGCGCGGTTGCGGGGGGCGGGGCGTCGAACACGTCCTGCGCCGCCACCACCTCGGTGACCCAGGCCTGATAGGTCGGATCGTCGCTCGCCACCCGCCATTCCGCCCCCGGCCGCATCCGGCTCGCGAGCAGGGCCACGATCTCGGGATGCACGAAACGGCGCTTGGCGTGGCGCGCCTTCGGCCAGGGATCAGGGAAGAGCAGGAACACGCGGTCGAGCGAGGCAGGCGGCAGGGCACGCAGCAGGGTGCGCGCATCCTCGTCCCAGAGCAGCAGGTTCGGCGGCAGGGGCGCGGTGGCCTCGCCGCCCTCCGGCACCAGCCGGGACAGCAGGGAGCAGAGTCCGTTCTCGAATACCTCGCAGGCGATCAGCCCGGCCTCGGGATGCGCCGCGATCTGCGCCAGAGCATGCTCGCCGCCGCCGAAGCCGACCTCCAGCCACAGCGCCTCCGGCCGGCGGGGGAACGCGGCGCGCGGATCGGAAGCCGCCTCAGCGGGGAAGCGCAGGCGCGGCAAGGTCGCGTCCAGCAATAATTGCTGGCGGGGGCGCAGCGGGTGGCTGCGCTGGCGACCGTAGAGGCGATCGGGAGGGGGTTTGAGGCTCATATAAATACAACAAAGTTCAGGGGCGTTGCCCCTGGACCCCACTGGGGCCATTGGCCCCAGACCCCATTATTTTGTGCGGGTCCGGGGGCGCTCGCCCCCGTCATGCGAAGGCATGCTCACGCATGACGGGGTCCAGGGGCGGAGCCCCTGGGTCTTACTTAGCGACCAAAAGCCGACTTCAGAGCGGGCACGAGGTCCGTCCGCTCCCAGGTGAAGGTGCCCGCGGCCTCATCCGGCGTGCGGCCGAAATGGCCATAGGACGAGGTCGGCACGTAGATCGGCCGGTTGAGGTTCAGATGCTCGCGGATGCCGCGCGGCGAGAGATTGACCAGCTCGCGCAGCACGCGCTCCAGCTTCACCTCATCCGCGTCCTTCCCGGTGCCGTGCAGATCGACATAGACCGAGAGCGGATGCGACACGCCGATCGCGTAGCTGAGCTGGATCGTGCAGCGATCGGCGAGGCCGGCCGCCACCACGTTCTTCGCCAGGTAGCGCGCGGCATAGGCGGCGCTGCGGTCCACCTTGGTCGGGTCCTTGCCGCTGAACGCGCCGCCGCCATGCGGGGCCGCGCCGCCGTAGGTGTCCACGATGATCTTGCGCCCGGTCAGGCCGCAATCCCCGTCCGGCCCGCCGATCACGAACGTGCCGGTCGGGTTCACGTAGAACTCGTGCGCCGGGCACATCCAGCCCTCCGGCAGCACGGATTCCACGATCGGCGTCACGGCGCGGCGGATCGCCGCCTGGTCCATGCCTTCCTCGTGCTGGGTGGAGAGCACGATGCTGGTGGCGCCCACCGGCTTGCCGTCCACGTAGCGCAGCGTCACCTGGCTCTTCGCGTCCGGCAGCAGCCCGGCGACGCGCTCATCCCCGGCATGACGCAGCTCGCTGATCCGGCGCAGAATCAGGTGCGCGTAATGGATCGGCGCCGGCATCAGCCCGTCCGTCTCGGTCGTGGCGTAGCCGAACATGATGCCCTGGTCGCCGGCGCCCTCGTCCTTGTTCCCGGCCGCGTCCACGCCCACCGCGATGTCGCTCGACTGCGCGTGCAGGTGGCACTCGACATGCGCGTGCTTCCAGGAGAAGCCGGCCTGGTCATAGCCGATGTCGCGCACCGCGAGGCGGGCGAGATGCATCAGGTACTCGGCCGTGACGGCGGAGGGGCCGCGCGTCTCGCCGGCGAGCACGATGCGGTTGGTCGTCACCAGGGTCTCGCAGGCGACGCGCGCATGCGGGTCGGCGGCCAGGAACGCGTCCAGCACCGTGTCGCTGATGCGGTCGGCAACCTTGTCGGGATGGCCCTCGGAGACGGACTCGGAGGTAAAGAGATACTCACCCTTGTCGCGCATGGGTTCCCCTCTTGTCGCGATGATCACAGGAGAAGAGGCGCGCGCAAGCACCGGCGCGGCACTCCGGCGGAAATTCACGCGCTCAAATGACGGAAAGCCGGACGAGGGTCAAGAGTAAGCATCGCCGGCGTTAAATAACCAGGTATGCGCCGCGCCCGAGCCCGGCGCAGGGGAGGCATGCGGCCCTTTCCGCCGGCGGGCGGCGCGCTAAAGTACCATGCATCGTCGCGCCCGCTTCCCTGCCCCCCGCTTCCCTCGCTCAGAGTTCCGCGCCACGCCCGCCATGAAGATCATCAGCTGGAATCTGCTGCGCCTGAAGGGCGCCTCGCTCGATGACGTCGCGCGCCTGATCGAGCGCGAGCGGCCGGACCTGATGCTCATGCAGGAAGCGACGCACGCGATCGACCATCTGCCGGAGCGGATCGGCGGCGCCTATGCCCGCGCGCCCCTGCCCGGCCGCATCCACGGCCTCGCCGCCTGGAGCCCCGCACCCTTCCGGCACCCGCCCGCCATCCTGCCGCTGCCGGCCGGGGCGGTGGTGCTGCGCGTCTGCCAGATTATCGACCTCGGCCCCTTCGCCCTCGCCAACGTGCATCTCTCGCACGGCCAGTTGCTGAACCGGCGGCAATTGCGGCGCATCGCCCAGGTGCTGCCGCATCACGCGGCGGTGCTCGGGGATTTCAACCTGGTCGGGCCGCCCTTGCTCCCCGGCTTCCATGACGTCGGGCCGCGCCAGCCGACGCATGTCGCCGGCGAGATCGTGCCGCTGCGCATCGACCGCTGCCTCGCCCGCGGCCTCGCCTGCGCCGAGGCGCACGCCTTGCCGCGCGGCAACTCGGACCACCGGCCGATCGTGGTGCGGCTGTCGCTGACGCGGCATGACGAGGCATCCGGCCCGCACGCGCCGGAGCTGAGCCGGTTCCGCCCCGCCGTGCGGCTCCGGCCCGAGCCGCTCCGGGGCGACCGCAAGCCGGGGATCTTCGCGCGATATTTGCGGCCATCGGGCTAGAGCATGATTGCCTGAGATTGAAGCGCGGAGACTTGGGGCTTTGCCCCAAACCCCACTGGGGCCTTGAGGCTCCAGACCCCCAATACTTTTAATGTATAACGGATTCTAAAGGCTCTGCCTTTGGCGGGGTCCAGGGGCGGAACCCCTGGCCTTCCTGAAGATCAACCTAAAACTATCCGGCGTCGTCCTGCCATCGCGGCCTACCCACTTCATTTCGACTATGAGCCGTCAATGTGGCAACGATGCCGCTGGTGGCGGGGGCGATCGGCGCCGATCCAGATCCCGGAAAGTTCTATTTTTTCAAGCAATTCCAATGCGGAATACAATAATCAGGCGACACCCCTGATCAGGCGCTGAGGCTCAATTCCCGCCTGTGCCCGAGGCAACGGCACGGTGCGGTTCCCCCCGGGACTGCGCTACCCTGCCTCCATGAGCGACAGCAACACCGACATCCTTGCCGCCAGCCGCGCGCCAGGCGCGGCCCTGCTCACAACCCTGGCGACCGCCCCCGAGGGCTTGACCGACGCCGAGGCCGAAGCCCGCCTCAAACGCTTTGGTCCCAACCAGATCGCCCGCGAACGCCCGCCCTCGATCCTACGCGAGATCATCGGCCGCGCCCGCAGCCCGCTCAACGCCCTGCTCTTCGTCCTCGCAATCGTCTCCTGGAGCACCGGCGACCTGCGTGCCGCCGCCGTGATCGCCACGATGGTCGTGCTCAGCGTCGGCCTCGCCTTCGTCCAGGAACATCGCTCCAACCGCGCCGCCGCGGCCCTGCGCGCCCTGGTCCGCACCACCGTCGCCGTCCGCCGCGGCGGCGCGGTGCGCGAAGTCCCGCTCGAAACCATCGTCCCCGGGGACATCGTCCAGCTTGCCGCCGGCGACCTGGTCCCTGGCGACCTGCGCGTCCTCGCCGCCAAGGACCTGCACGTCAACCAATCCTCGCTCACCGGCGAATCGCTCCCCTGCGAGAAATCCGAGGCCCCCGGCACCAGCGAGACCCCCTTCGACGCTCCCAACCTCTGCTTCATGGGCAGCAACGTGCTCTCCGGCACCGCCACCTGCGTCGTGGTGCAGACCGGCGCCGCCACCTTCTTCGGCAAGCTTTCCAACAAAGTCTCCGGCACCCGCGAACAGACCAGCTTCGACCGCGGGATCGCCCACTACACCTGGATGATGATCGGCTTCATGACGGTGCTGGTCCCGGCCGTCTTCCTGATCAACGGCCTGACCAAGGGCAACTGGTTCGAAGCCATGCTCTTCGCCATGGCCATCGCCGTCGGTCTCACCCCCGAAATGCTGCCGATGATCGTCACGATGAATCTCGCCCGCGGCGCGCTCACCATGGCGAAAAAACGGGTCATCGTGAAACGCCTGAACGCCATCCAGAATTTCGGCGCGATGGACGTGCTCTGCACCGACAAGACCGGCACGCTCACGCAGGATCACATCATCCTGCAGTACCACCTCGATTTCGAGGGCGAGGATTCAGAGCGCGTCCTGCAACTCGCCTACTACAACAGCGCCCACCAATCCGGCCTGCGCAACCAGATCGACGAAGCCATCCTGCAACACGACAAACGCCCCGAACACCAGGCCGCCATCAAGCGCGGCACAAAAATCGACGAAATCCCCTTCGATTTTCAACGCCGCCGCATGTCCGTCGTCGTCGATCCCGGCGACGGCACGCATTTGCTGGTCTGCAAGGGCGCCGTCGAGGAGGTCTTCGCCGCCTGCTCCACCTGGGAACTTGGCGACACCTCCGGCCCCCTCGACCCCTCCCACCTCGCCGACGCCCAGGCCGAGATGGACCGCCTCAACGCCGACGGCTTCCGCGTCCTCGCCGTCGCCTACCGCCGCATCGCCACGCCCAAGGCCGCCTATAACGTCGCCGACGAAACCGGCCTGACGTTGGTCGGCTACGTCGCCTTCCTCGATCCGCCGAAGGATGGCGTCGGCGAAACCATCGCCGGCCTCAACAAGGCCGGCGTCGCGGTCAAGATCGTCACCGGCGACAACGCCGCCATCGCCCGCACCATCTGCCGCCACGTCGGCATGGATGTTCAGCGCGTCCTTCTCGGCAGCGAGATCGCCGCCATGACCGATGCCGCGCTGCAATCCGCCGCCCCGCAAACCACCATCTTCGCCAAGGTCGCGCCCGACCAGAAGGCCCGCGTCATCACCGCCCTGCGCCGCGCCGGCCACGTCGTCGGCTACATGGGCGACGGCATCAATGACGGCCCCGCCCTCAAAGCGGCCGATGTCGGCGTGAGCGTCGACACCGCCATCGATATCGCCAAGGAAAGCTCCGACATCATCCTGCTGGAGAAGAACCTCGCCGTCCTGGGGGACGGCATGCTCGAGGGCCGCCGCACCTTCGGCAACATCGTCAAATACATCAAAATGGGCGCCAGCTCGAATTTCGGGAACATGTTCAGCGTCCTCGGCGCCAGCATCTTCCTGCCCTTCCTGCCCATGGCCCCCATCCAGGTCCTCACCAACAACCTGCTCTACGATTTCTCCCAGACCACCATCCCCACCGACAACGTCGACCCGGACTACCTCCTCACGCCCCGCCGCTGGGACATCGGCCACCTCGCCAGCTTCATCATTCTCATTGGGCCGATCAGCAGCATCTTCGACTACGCCACCTTCTTCACCATGCTCTACGTCTTCAACTGCTGGAACCGGCCCGGCCTCTTCCAGGCCGGCTGGTTCGTCGAGTCCCTGATCACGCAAACACTGATCATCCATATCATCCGCACCGCCCGCATCCCTTTCCTGCAAAGCCGGGCCAGCACGCCGCTCATCGTCACCACCACCATCATCTGCCTGATCGGCGCGATCATCCCCTACTCCCCCATCGGCGAGGCCCTCGGCTTCAAACGCCTGCCCTTGCTCTACTGGCCCATCCTCGCAACCTTCGTCGCGACCTACGCGGTCCTCACCCATCTCGTGAAAACCTGGTTCGTCCGTCGCTGGGGCATGTAATACCGACGGCCCTACTGATTGACCTTTCGGTGAAGCGGGGGGGGG
>DATJWY010000174.1:0-16831 GCA_035500775.1 Acetobacteraceae bacterium | reverse complement strand
CGCGGCCTCGCTGGACCACGGTTTGCAGCACCAAGGGGCACTCGGCCTGCGGACCGCACCGCTGGGGTGGGGCATGCCCCACCCCAGCGGCGCTATCACTCTGACATACTCTGCAGACACAAGGGGCAGCGCCCCTGGCCTCAGGTATATCCCGCCCCCTCTACAGCACGAAGAAAGCGAGACTGGCCGCCGCCATCACCAGCGCCGCCAGCCAGCCGATGAGACGCATTGACCGCGGCAAGGTGAGGGGCCCCATGATCGCGGAGTTACAGGCGATCAGCAGCATCGCCACCATCAGCGGCGCGGCCAGCAGGCCGTTCAGCACCGCGCTCCAGTAGAGCGCCTTTATCGGGTTGATGCCGACGAAGTTCAGCATCAGGCCGATCATCGTGGAGACGGCGATGGTGCCGTAGAAGGCCCGCGCCTGGCGCGGCTTATGGTCCAGCCCCTCCGTCCAGCCGAAGGCTTCGCAGACCGCATAGGCCCCCGACCCGGCGAGCACGGGCACGGCCAGCAGGCCGGTGCCGATGATGCCGCAGGCGAAGATGACGAAGGTGAACTCCCCGGCGATCGGCCGCAGCGCCTCCGCCGCCTCGGCGGCGGTGTTGATGGAGGTGATGCCGCGTGCGTGCAGCGTCGCCGCCGTGGCGAAGATGATGAAGATGGCGATCAGGTTCGAGTAGCCCATCCCGACCCAGGTATCGAGGTCGATCCGCTGCAGTTCCGGCGGCGCCTCGTCCGGGCGGAGGGTGAGCGGGTCCTGCATCAGCCGCTGCTCCTCCTCCACTTCCTGCGAGGCCTGCCAGAAGAACAAATAGGGGGAGATGGTGGTGCCGAGCACGGCGACGAAGGCGACCGCATGGTCGTTGTCGAAGCTGATGGTCGGGATCAAGGTGCCGAGCAGCGCCTCGCCCCAGGGAACATGCACGGCGAACACCACCGCGACATAGGTGAGCAGCGAGGCGGTGAGCCATTTCAGCACCGCGGCGTAGCTCGCGTAGTTCATGAATGCTTCGAGCGCCACGCAAAGTGTGGCGAAGGCGGCGGTGTATAGCGCCGCGTGTCCGGGCAGCAGCAGGTCGAGCGCCGCGCCCATGGCGCCGAGATTGGCGATGTTGGCGATCAGCAGCAGCATCACGGCCAGGCGGAGCACCCAGCGCGGGTAATGCTGCCGCAGGTTCTGCGCGACGCCGCGGCCGGTGACGCGGCCGATCCGCGCGCTGATGAGCTAGGTGACGCCCATCAGCGGATAGCTGAACAGCATCGTCCAGGCGAGGCCGTAGCCGAACTGGGCCCCGACCTGGCTGTAGGTGGCGATGCCGCTTGGGTCGTCGTCCGCCGCGCCGGTGATGAGTCCGGGACCGAGAGTGCGGAGAAGGGCGAGCCATTTTGGCGAACGATCCGCAGCGGAGGGCGTCGTCATCGGGTCGTCGGCCATGCTGAATATTCCGGTATGTCTGTGTATCGAAGGGATGAGCGCGCGTCCGCCGTGGCGGATGGCGGACCCAGGATACCATCGCAGGGTGATGTGGACCCGCGCTGATGCGGCGGCTCCCCCCCTGCGCGCCCCCGGGTAGCGGAGGCTTGCAGGCGCCGTCGTCCTCACCCCCGCGTCAGTGCCGGTGGCCGTGCCCGATCACCTTGCGGATGCGGAGCAGCCCGAGCCAGACGGCACCGAGAATCACCGGAATGGCGATGCCGTCGGCGATCTCCGGGTTGATCGGCAGGCCCGCCGCATGCGCCGCCTGGAGCGCGTGGGAAACCAGCGCGAGCGAGTAGTAGCTGATGGCGACGACCGACAGCCCTTCCACCGCGTGTTGCAGCCGCAGCTGCACGTCGGCGCGCTGGTCCATCGAGCGCAGCAGCTCGGCGTTCTTACCCTCCAGCGCTACCTCGACGCGGGTGCGCAGCAGGCCGCCCGCGCGCGCGATGTGCCGCGACAGGGTCTCGCAGCGCCGGTCCACCGCCTCGCAGGTGCGCATGGCCGGCAGCAGGCGGCGCTCCATGAACTCGCCGATCGTCTGCATGCCGTCGACCCGGGTTTCCCGCAGCTCGCTGATGCGCCGCTCGACCAGTTCGTAATAGGCGCGGGCGGCGGCGAAGCGGTAGGTGGTTTCCGCGGCGATCTGCTCGTTGCGGGCAGCGAACCGGGTCAGCCGGGCCAGCGCCGCCGCTTCCTCGTCCAGGGTGGCGAGCTGGGCGAAGGAGGCGATGAGGGAGGCCAGTTCCCGCTCGATCTCGCCGATGCGCGGCAGCACCGAGCGCGCCAGCGGCAGGGCCAGCAGCGCCAGCATCCGGTAGGTTTCGATCTCCAGCAGGCGCTGCGCCACACGCCCGGTATGGCCGGGCGACATGCCGTGATCGGCGAGCAGGATGCGGCTGAACCCGTCGCCATGAATGCGGAAATCGGTCCAGACGGTCGCAAGCTCGTCCACCAGGTTGGAGCCGACATACTGCTCCGAGCCGAACACCGAGGCGAGGATGCCGGGGGAGGGCGGCGCCTGCGCCGGGCCGAGCACGGCGATATGGATGCCGACCAGGAGTTCGCCGGGCAGGCCGGCGATCCAGTCGGCGGGCAAGGCGTGCAGCGCCGGCTCGGCGAAGGGATCGACGAAGAAGCCCGGGCGCAGGATGGTCCAGGTGGAGAACTCGGTGTGCCGCTCCCAGCGCAGGTGGAAGCTGCCCATGAAGGCGTAATAATGGGTCGCGTCCAGGGCCGGGCGCGGCACGCCGGCCCATTCGCAGAGGCGTTCGAGCTGGGCGCGCTCGGTGTCGCCCGCCGCCTCGCCGGAGAGCATCGCCAGCATCGAGCCGCGCAGCGGCGCGGCCAGCGCGATGGAGGGGCGGGCATGGACCTCGTTGGTCAGCGCGGCGCGTAGCGGGTGATTGCGCGGCCTGTAGTCGCCGGCGCGCAGGATGCTACCCGGGATGGTGTCAGCTTCCTGTTTCCTCACGGCGCCTCGCGGTGGAGATGGGGTGAAGCTGGCGGTCAGGCCCATCGTGCCGCGACCCCGGTCTGACTACCGTGCGGGCGGTGGTCCGCGCAACGATCGTGTGCCATGGTCGTCCGTGATGATGTCTGGAGCACCCGCCGACTGGCGCGTGGTGACGTTATTGATGCCGAGGATTTGGGGGGAGCGGATGGAGGCGAGGGGGCGTCCTTCGACGCCGTCACGCGCAAGACGGCCTACGCAGGCACGCCTACGCGTGACGGGGTTTGGAGCGGAGTGGCCCAAGATTCCGCCGCTCCGCAGGAGCGGTGGAATGGCCACGGAGGGAAAGCCCCAAGTCTCCGCGCTTCAATCTCAGGCAATCATACTCTAAAGCTGAGGCCGCCGCGCTTCACGATATGCCAGACCGCGTAATAGCTCACGTCGATGCCGCGTGCCCGCAGTTCGGCCAGCAGCTCTCTCAAGGTGATGTCCGGCTTCTCCGCCATCCGCGCGAGTATCCATGGCCACTCCGAGGCCAGGGCAAAGGGCCGCCTGCCACCCATCGGTAGGGCCTCCGGACTACCGGTCTCGGCCTCTCGCCGCGTCCAACGGATCGCCGACGCCACGCTCACCTCGAACCGCTTTGCCGCCTCGCGGCGGCTCATCCCAGAGCGAACCGAGGCCACGACACGCTCGCGCAAATCCAGCGAATAAGGACGACCCATCGATGCTGACCTCCAGCCCAGCCGGCATCTTGAATCAGAAACCGCGGCGCGCCGGAATCCCAAAAGACGATTCAGGGTCAAGCAATCGGCCCCAGACCCCATTTTCGTTTTACGGTCCGGGGCCGTTCGCCGATCCGTGCTGCCGCCGTCAGCTTTCGATGACGAAGGAGATTTTCGCGTTCACGCGGTAACTCTTGATCCGATCGTTCTCGACCGTGGTGTGGAACTCGCTGACATAGACCGAGCGAATGCCGCGCACGGTTTTGGACGCTTCCGCCACGGCGCGGCTGACCGCGTCTTCCCAGCCCTTTTCGGATTCCGCGAGAAGTTCGAGGATCTTCACGACTGCCATCGCTTGCCTCCCTGTATGGGCCAGTCATACCGGCGGTTTTCCGGACTGGGCTGGCCTGGAAGGTAAGGGGTTTGGTCCGGGCCGTCGGGTCCGGGAGCAAAGCCCTCGAATGCGCGGAGATCAGCCGTCCGTGCCGTTGGTACGAGGCCAGCCAGACAAACGGGGCGTTGCGAGCGGAGTTGCCAGGACCGCAGGCGAATATTCGCGGCGGCCTGGCGGCGGCGAAACCGGCGCGACGGGCCAGGGGGGGCGCCCCTGGCCGCATCCCGCGTCAGGCGGACGCCGCCTCCTTCATCGCCAGGACCTTCCGCCGCAGCTTCACCATCCCACCGATCCATTTGTCGTAATTGGCTGTCTTGTTCTGCATGTAGGTCAGCACGGCCGGGTGCGGCAGGATCAGGAACCGCTCCTCCGCCAGCCCCTCGATCACCGCCTGCGCCACCTGCTCCACGCTCAGCACCCCGTCCAGCGAGGCCGGGTTCGGCTCGCTCCGGCGCAGCAATTCAGTATCCACACCCTGCGGGCAGAGCACGGAGACGCGGATATTGTCGTCGCGATGGGTGATGGCGAGGCTTTCCGCGAAGCCGATGGCGGCGTGCTTGGTCGTCGCATAGATGGCGCTGCCGATCTGCGACAGCAGCCCGGCGGCCGAGACGGTGTTGAGGAAGTAGCCGCCGCCCCGCGCCCGCATGCGCGGCACCAGCACACGCGCGGCATGCACATGCGCCATCACGTTGATGCCCCAGTCGCGGTTCCATGCCGCGTCCGGCGCGGAGGCGACATTATCCGGGTCCGGGTCCGCCGTCGCCACGCCGGCATTGGAGCAGAACAGGCCGATCGGGCCGAACCGCGCCTCGGTCTCCTCGACCACCCGGGCGATGTCCGCCGCCGAGGCGACATCCGCGGTGAAGGCGGCGCCGCCGACCAGCGCCGCCGTCTCCGCCGCCGCCGCGCCGTTCAGGTCCACGGCGATCACGGCGCGCGCGCCCTCCGCGTGGAAACGCTGGCAGAGACTGCGCCCGATCCCCGCTCCGGCGCCGGTGACGACCACTACTTGGCCTTCAACTTGCATCTGGTTTCCTCCGGTAAGGCCAGGGGCTCTGCCCCTGGACCCCGCTGGGGCCTGGAGGCCCCAGACCCCCAATCATTTAAGTAATGGATTCCAAAGGCTTGCCTTTGGCGGGGTCCAGGGGCGGAGCCCCTGGCCTTTTCGCTCTCAGACTGCCTCGTACTCGTAATCATACCCCTGAGCGACCACCACCTCGGGCCAGGCCCCGGTGCGCGCTGCCTCCTGCGCCGCATGACGTGAGAGTTCCAGCTTGCCGAGCTGGTTTTGGTGCACCTCGTTCGGCCCGTCCGCCAATTGGATGGTGCGGGCATAGGAATAGGCGGAGGCCAGCACGGCATCGGCGACCCCGCCGCCGCCGAAGGCCTGGATTGCCATGTCCACGATCTCGGTCGCGACGCGCGGCGCGACGATCTTGATCATCGCGATCTCCGCCTTGGCGGCCTTGTTGCCGACCGTATCCATCATCCACGCCGCCTTCAGCGTCAGCAGCCGCGCCTGCTCCAGGGCGCAGCGCGCATCGGCGATGCGCAGGCGCCAGATGCTCTGGTCCGCGATCGGCCGGCCGAAGGCGACGCGGCGGGAGAGGCGGCGGCAGGTGCGCTCCAGCGCGCGCTCGGCGGCGCCGATCAGGCGCATGCAGTGATGGATGCGTCCCGGCCCGAGACGCCCTTGCGCGATCTCGAAGCCACGCCCTTCGCCGAGCAGGATGTTCGAGGCCGGCACGCGCACATTCTCGAACACCGTCTCCATGTGGCCATGCGGCTTGTCGGAGCTGCCGAGCACCGGCAGGTAGCGGCGGAAGCGCACGCCCGGCGTCGCGGTCGGCACCAGGATCATGGATTGCTGGCGGTGCCGGTCGGGGTTGGCCGGGTCCGTCTTGCCCATCACGATCAGGATCTTGCAGCGCGGGTCGCCGCCGCCCGAGGTCCACCATTTGCGGCCGTTGATGACGTATTCGTCGCCCTCGCGGCGGATCGCGGTCTCGATATTGGTGGCGTCCGAGGAGGCGACGGCGGGCTCTGTCATCGCGAAGCCAGAACGGATCTCGCCGCTCAGCAGCGGGTGCAGCCATTCGCGCTGCTGCGCCTCGGTGCCGTAGCGCACCAGCACTTCCATGTTGCCGGTGTTCGGCGCGTCGCAATTGAAGATCTCGGGCGCGAAGGGCGAGCGGCCCATGATCTCGGCGAGCGGCGCGTATTCCAGGTTGGTGAGCCCGGCGCCGTATCCGCTCTCGGGCAGGAACAGGTTCCACAGGCCCGCGTCACGGGCGCGCGCCTTCAGTGTTTCCAGCGTCTCCAGCGGTTGCCACTGGCGGAAATCGTCCGGCTGGCGGTCGGCCTCCAGGAAGAGCTGATTTTCGTTCGGATAGACGTGCTCTTCCATGAAGGCTTCGAGGCGGGCCTGGAGTTGCCTCATGCGATCCGAAAACGCGAAATCCATGGCTGTTTTCTCCCTTCTTGGTATTGGCCGGCGCGATTCGTGGTCGCGCTGGCGATGCGTGCGGGTATCGCGTTGGGGTGGCCTCCGCCGCGGCACGAACCGCGCCGAGGCCACCCCACACGCTTGGTCCGCGTTGGGTCGCGGACTCCTTTGGTCGGCTCTCCCTAAGCCTGACCGTGCCGCTCGCCTGTATCTCGGCGGCCGTGGGCCCCGGCCAGGCGAGTGATACCCCCGTATTATCTTAGACCGAGGTTTAAAACAAACGTTTATTTTGTGGCCGGCGGAAAAAGGTTAAGACCAGGCCTCAGCCCTGGACCCGACACGCGAAGACGTGCATTCGCACGACACGCGAAGGCGTGCATTCGCACGACGGGGCCTGGAGGCCCCAGCCCATCACTCACTTAAGTAACGGATTCCAAAGGTTTAGCCTTTGGCGGGGTCCAGGGGCGGAGCCCCTGACCTTCATCCCTCAGACCGGCCCAGGCGCGCCGCCATGTGCCGCCCAGGCCTCCAGCCCCGAGGCGGCGAAATCCACCGCGCGGTGCAGCAGCGCCTCGGGGTCGGAGACGACGCAGACTCCCTCCGACATCACGCGCAGCCGGTTCAGGTGCAGCCGCGTGTTCTGCATCATCACCCCGCGGGCGAAGTGGAAGCCCCAGCATGCATCCTCTTCGGAGAGGCCGGGCAGGCCGCGGCGCAGTTCGGCGACGAAGACCTGGTGATGCCCCACGTAATGTTCGAGCCGCGTCCGCATCTCCGGCGTCGGCGCGGCGAAGAAGCGGGCCACCAGCTCGCCGGCGGACCAGCGGGGGGAGGCGGGGTCGAGCCAGCGGAAGATCGGCGCGGCATAGGCGTGGAGCACCGAGCGCACCGGCAGCGGCGCCCCGTTCGCCTCTTCCTTCATCTGGTCGAGCAGGGCGAATCGCTCACGGTTCAGCCCGGTGGAGAGCCGTTCCAGGACCGCACGGACCAGCCCTTCGCGGGAGCCGAAATGGTAGGCGATGGCCGCGACATTCACATGCGCCGCGCCGGTGATGTCCCGCACGGAGACTTCCGCCACGCCGCGCTCGGCGAACAGGCGTTCGGCGGTGTCCATGATATGGGTTTTGACGTCGCGGTGGGCCGGTTGTCCGGTCTGTGTTTCGGTCGGCGTCTGCGTCATGGTGGGCGGGTTCCGGGAAAGGCGGGCGGGGCAAGTCCGTCAGTCTAGAGCGCGATCGCTTGAGGTTGACAGCCGGAAAGCGTGAAACGCGCTCTCAGAACAAGGCGATTTCCCTTTTTGCCGCGCACGTGGGGGTTGCGCGCACGGTGCGGCCTGGGACCTTGCGGCGCGCGGGCCGGCCGCTCGCGCGCCGCGGCTTCAGGCGCGGTAGCCGGGATCGATGCGGTCGAGCTTGCGCAGCAGAGCCGGCCAGACCAGCGTCTCGGCCAGCCCCGACAGGCCGTCCGACTGGCTGAGCGCCACGTTCTTCTCGATCACTGCATCCTGCGTCGGGTAGTCGGCGTCGCCGAGGGCGCGGGTGCGCACCTGCATCGTGCAGGCGCGTTCCAGAAAATACATGCGCAGGAAGGCATCGGCGCAGCTGCGTCCGACAGTCAGGGTGCCGTGGTTGCGCAGCAGCATGACGTTGCGGGTGCCGAGATCCCGTTGCAGACGCGGCCGCTCGTCGTGGTCGAGCGCCACACCCTCGTAATCGTGATAGGCGAGATCGCCGATGACGAGCTGGGCGGTCTGGTTGAGCGGCAGCAGGCCCTTGGCGGAGGTGGCGACGGCGGTGCCGTCCGGCGTGTGCAGGTGAATCACGCAGCCGGCATCCTCCCGCACCGCATGCACCGCCGAATGGATGGTGAAGCCGGCGGGGTTGACCGGGTAGGGGGAGGCGCTCACCGGCGTGCCGTCCATGCCGACCCGCACCAGGCTGGAGGCGGTGATCTCCTCGAACATCATCCCGTACGGGTTGATCAGGAAATGATGCTCCGGTCCGGGGATGCGGGCGGAGATATGGGTGAAGATCAGATCGTCCCAGCCATAGAGCGCGACCAGGCGATAGGTGGCGGCGAGATCGACCCGGAGCGCCCGCTCGGCCTCCGGAACCGTGTTCAGCTCGATGACCCGCGACATGGTTGCCTCCCCGTGTGGTGTTGGTGGTTCCGGATGTGGCGTTCGCGCTCTTTGATCCGGTGCCCGTCATGCCTGGGCGGCGGCCGGCATCGCCGCGTCGCCGCCCAGGCCGGGGCATGGGTTTTGCGCTAACAGCGGTGCCCCCCGCTCCGCAAGCAACGGCTGGGCAGGGCGCCGACAATCGCGCGTGTTCACGCCGGGGGCGCGACGTGGGAGCCGTGCTTTAACAGTCGGCAAGCAAAGCATGTTGATCCGCCGCCGCAAGACGGGCAAACATGCGCGGCCGGCAAGGCCGAGGGGTTTTGGCCGGCGGGTGGAGGGGGAATGCCAGCACGATTCCGCGCGGGCGGCGTCCCGAACGACGCGTGGCGTCGGGGGCGCGCTGTCCTCTGTATCGGCCTGCTCTGCCTGTTGGCGGCCTGCGGCGGTAGAAGCCATGTCCGCACCGCCCATTATCGCGGCCATTACCGGCAGGCCGATTACAACGCGCCCGGCCCGGCGGATAATCCCTGGGGCCCGTATGTCAGCGAGGCATCGGCGCGGTTCGGGGTGCCGGAGCAATGGATTCTCGCCGTCATGCACCAGGAATCGGGCGGCCACGCCTTCCTGCACGGGCGGCCGATCACCTCGGACGCCGGTGCGATGGGCCTGATGCAGGTGATGCCGGGCACCTACGCCATCCTGCGCGACCGGTACGGTCTCGGCCCCGATCCGTACGACCCGCACGACAACATCATGGCCGGCACCGCCTACATCAAGGAGATGGCCGACCAGTACGGCGCGCCTGGCTTCCTCGCCGCCTATAATGCCGGGCCTGGCCGACTCGACGAATACCTGCAGGGCGGTCGTTCCCTCCCGAACGAGACGATCAACTACGTCGCGTCCATCGCGCCGCATCTCGGCACGCAAGTGGCGATGTCCGGGCCGCTCGCCGCCTATGCCGATTCCGGTGAGGGCGACACGGCCGTGGCCAGCACCTACTCGGCTCCGCCCGCCGCCACCGCCACCACCGGCTCCGTGGAGGTGGCGGAGGATGCCCCGGCCACGACGGCGGCCCTGCCGCCGGCGGGGGCGCTGGGCAGTTGCGACCCCAATGCCGCCTACGACCCGGCGCATCCGTGCATACCGTCTGCCGCCGCGTCCCCGGGCACGGAAATGGCCGCCGCGCAGGCGCCCGCCGCCGCGCCCATCGCGGCCTCGGCGATCGCGGCACAAGCCGCCGTGGCGCCGGGATCGGCCGATTGCGTGCAGGACCCCAACGCCGCCTACGACCCCGATTCCCCCTGCCGTCCGGCGCCGCCGACCTTCGTGCCGCCGGCTCCCCCGCCGGCCGTCATCGCCTACGCGCCACCGCCGCCGCCATCACCCCCCGTCTATGCGATGCGCCCCCGGATCGGGGCCAGCGCCTGGACCGCGCCTGCGTCCGCCTACCGGGCACCCGCCTATCGCGCGCCCGCCTACCGCGCGCCCGCCTATCGCGCGCCCGCCTACCGCGCGCCCGCCTACCGCGCGCCCGTGCTGGCGCTGGTGCCGCGTCGCGCCGAGGGGGCGGGCGGGGCGTGGGGCATCCAGGTTGGCGCCTATGCCCAGCCGGGGCAGGCGCGGCACGCGGCGGAGGGCGCCCGTACCCTGGCGCCCGGCCTGCTGACCGGCACCCGCACGGTCGTGGGCACGACCAACTCGCTCGGCGGCCAGGTGTTGTACCGGGCGCGCCTCGTCGGCCTGTCCGCGAGCGCGGCCAGCAGCGCCTGTTCCCGTCTCGCGCGCGAGCGTCTGCGGTGCATCACCGTGCCGCCCGGGGGTTAGAGCGCCATCGGTTCAGATGGACCCAGGTTCATACCAGCCGCCATAAATCTCGCTTGGTAAAGACAAGGGGGCTTTGCCCCCTGACCCCCACTGGGGCCTTGAGGTCCCAGGGTAATCGGGACAAAACCCCGGGGAGACGCGGATTTTTGGGCTTCCCCCGCCGCGGGCGAATCCGATGCACTCGTTGCATGCCACCGCCCGCCGATCTGTCTGTCCTGAAAGAGGATGTGGCGCGACTGGACGGCCCCGTAAGGGAAGGAAATGCCCTCGTCGCCAATCGTTCGAGAGGACTGGAGACATAACGCAATGACAGAATCAACCACAGCCACCCTGAAAAAGGGCCTGAGCGGTCTGCACCTATGGGGCATCGCGGTCGGGCTGGTCATTTCCGGCGAATACTTCGGCTGGAGCTATGGCTGGGCCCAGGCGGGAACGCTAGGGTTCCTTGTCACGACGGTGCTGATCGCCATCATGTACACCACCTTTATTTTCAGCTTTACTGAGCTGACCACCGCCATTCCCCATGCAGGCGGCCCGTTCGCCTATAGCTATCGCGCCTTCGGTCCGTTGGGCGGCTTCATCACCGGCTTCGCGACCCTGGTTGAGTTCGTGTTCGCGCCGCCGGCCATCGCACTGGCCATCGGCGCCTACCTGCAGGTGCAGTTCCCGGGGTTTGACCCCAAAATGATGGCTTTGGGCGCCTATGTGGTGTTCATGGCTCTCAACATCGTCGGCGTGACCATCGCCGCCACTTTCGAATTGTTCGTCACCGTGCTGGCGATCATCGAACTGCTGGTGTTCATGGGCGTAGTCAGCCCCGGCTTTTCGTGGAGCAACTTCGTCGCCAAGGGTTGGGCAGGTGAAAGCCATTTCTCGCTGACCGCCATCGGCGGCATCTTCGCCGCCATTCCCTTCGCCATCTGGTTCTTCCTTGCCATCGAGGGGACCGCCATGGCCGCCGAGGAAGCGAAGGACCCCAAGCGCACTATTCCGCGCGCCTATGTGGCCGGCATCCTGACCCTGGTGATGCTGGCCTTCGGTACCATGATCTTCGCCGGCGGCGCCGGCGACTGGACCGCGCTGTCCAACGTCAACGACCCGCTGCCTCGGGCCATGAAGGTAGTGGTCGGCGAAAACAGCAGCTGGCTGCACATGCTGGTGTGGATCGGCCTGTTCGGCCTGATCGCCTCGTTCCACGGCATCATCATGGGCTATTCCCGTCAGATCTTCGCCCTTGCGCGCGCCGGCTTCCTGCCGCCAGCCCTGGCCTCGGTCAACCCCAAGACCAAGACACCGGTATGGGCCATCATCGGCGGCGGCGTGGTGGGCATCGCCGCGATCTTCTCGGACAACCTGATCATCATCGCCGGCCAGTCGCTGACCGCCAACATCGTTACTATGTCGGTATTCGGTGCCATCATCATGTACATCATGAGCATGGCCAGCCTGTTCCGCCTTCGCAAGATCGAGCCGGCGCTGGAGCGCAAGTTCAAGGCGCCGGGTTACCCTGTGGTGCCGGCGGTGGCTCTGGTGACCGCGGGGATCAGCCTCGTCGCTATGATCTACTACAACCAGTTGATATTCGGCGTGTTCGTCGGCCTGTTCGCGGTGGCCTGGCTGTTCTACCGCTTTACCGCCGATTTGCGCACGGCGGCCGGTGGCGATGACCTGCTGGAACGGGCACAAGTGGAAGCCCGCACCATGGTCGACTGAATCTTGGAAGCTTTGAAAAGTGAACGGAGCCTTTTGCGATGAGGTATTTCCTTTAAATTATTGGGATCTGGGGCCGTACGGCCCCAGTGGGGTTTGGGGCGGAGTGGCCCAAGGTTCCGCCGCTCCGCAGGAGCGGTGGAATGACCACGGAGGGAAAGCCCCAAGTCTCTGCGCTTCAATTTCTAGCAATCATGCTCCAGAGCGCGCACTCGGTTCAGCGGGACTCATCTGCGTGCCTGTCGCGCCGATTTGAACCGCCGCATCCGCCCTTCTCGCCCAAAAAGCAGGTATGAGAAGACGGATTCGCGGCTTGTTCCGCGCGTGTTGGCGCGGTTCGGCTGATGGTGCTGCTCGCCGAAACAAAGGCTGGAGCGGTTTTACCCGTAGGGCCGCAACGACAGCCTCGGTGGAGCCGCTCTCAGTGGGTGGGTGAGGTCATGTCCGAAGCGCCAATGGGGCTTTTGACGACCATCCGCAAACGCATCATCGTGATCTCAACGATGGAACGCGACGTGCGCCTCGCGTTCGCGAGCGGTTCGGCGGCGGTTGTGGTCGCGGTGGCGTTCAACCTGTTCTCGCCCCTGGGGCCGCCGGTCGCGACGCTCGTGGGGGAGATTCCGCTCGGCACGCTGGTTGCCCTCTTCCTCGGGGAGTTCGTCGTCGCAACGCTCGTCGCGGCAGTGCTCATCGAAACGACGGGCCATTGGCGCAATGCGCTGTACGGCGCCATCGGTGTCTTGCTGATCCTCTTTCTCTGGAGCAACAATTTCACGCCGAGCGCGTTCGCCGTAGTGATGCCGCTTGGTTCGGCGCTCTTTTTTTCCTTGCGTCGTCAGGCGCGCGATTGGGATCGCAGACAAAGCCTTTTCGCGGCGGCGTTTACCGCGGGCCTCGCGCTCATCGTCATGCTCGCCTATATCGGCGCTGGCGAGGCTGTGCTTGTCGTCAGCATGATAGGGCTGCAAGGCCTCGTGGCCATGCTGGGTCTTTTCATGGCGGCGACGGACCTTGCTGAGATCGCGTCGGTTGCCAGCGATTCGATTCTCGCAAAACTCAACGGCGCATCCAGCCGGGTGTCGGTCGCGCTGGTCGCCGCGGCTCTCGCGATCGTCGCGAACTTCGCCGTCAGCCGCATCTTCTCGAACTGGGCCAGCCGTACGATCGCGCAGGATCTGGGCAGCGGGCTGGGGATTTTTCTCTGGCTTGCGGCCATTTACGGCCTCGTCCGCTGGGCCGCGCGGCGCGCGGGCGAAATCACGCCGGAGATTCGGTACAGCCAGCTCTTCATGGTTGTCGCGACGTATTTCGTCGCCCTTCAGATCGGCGTTGCCTGGCGCGTGATGCGGGCGCCGGAAAGCTACGATCCAAGGTATTTGTTTACGTACCCGGAGGTTTTTACGATCCCGTTTATCTTGTTTATTCTGGGTATTGTGGCTTTGTTCGTGGTCGGCCGGCGTGCGCCACGCGGTTTTTCAGCGTTAACGTTCGCCGTCTGGGTCGGCCTGCTCTGGTTTCACTATTTCGCGAGTCATGGGGCTGCGATCTTCTACGTTCAGGATGCGGTTGTCATTGGGACCGCTCTCTGGTTGGGGCTGGCGGGTTGGTTCAAGGGGTCGCGCGCGGTTTATGGCACGCTCGCCCGGCTTATCGGTGATCTGAATCTCAGTTTCGCGCTCTATGCAATGTTGGTGTTCTTGTTCTTCAAGGCGAAAGGCGGCGGGGCCGGACTGACGTTCTGGCAGGCGCTGATCGTCCTGTCCGCGCTCGCCTGGGATATTTTGACCTCCGGTGAAGTCATCACGAACCGGCACACGGAAGCGTTTCCGCGGTTCGCGCGCGTTTGCCTCTTCATGGCCTATGTCATCTCAGTCGCGTTGCTGGTGCTCGTTTCAACCTCAAGCGCTCTCGTGCTGCCGAGCAGTGGGCGTGAGGCTGAAGGCGTGTTCGAGTCCGAGGGGTTGGTCGCGACAGGTCTTGTTCTCTTCGGGCCGGCGTTCCTTTTCACGATATTTTCCCTTCGTGCCAGAAACGCCTTCGCGCGGCCCGCCGCGCCAAATCACGCCGTGCCGGCCGCAATGGGGGCGCCGCCGCAACCATGACGGCGCGCCGCTCCGATCGCCTGATCGGTGCTTCAGCCGACACGGATCGGGCTCTTGGAAAAAGTGGCGGCATATGCCTGCGATATGGGGCGCTTTATTGCTAAATCATAGGCGATTTCTGCTGGGTGTGCGGCGGATGGGGTTCTGGCGCCGTCCATTTGTGCTGATATCAAGTCAAAACAACTTGTTTCGCTTTGGATATATTGTTATTTTGCCCGGAGGGTGTCTATAGGGCTGGAACCATGAAGCAGCGTATGGCGCGCAACGCGGGGATCGGCGCGTTCCTGGTGGCGGCGCTGGGCGCGGCCGGCCCGGATGCGGTGCCGCAGACCGAGATCAGTGACGCCGCCACGCTGCCGCCGGCCGGGCCGCATCAGGTGCTGGTGCTGGACCCGGTCTATAACCACGCCAAGGATGGCCGCGCCTATCTGGTGGACGCCGACGCCGCCGCGATCCAGGGCATGATCCCGGTCGCCTTCTACGGCAATGTCGTGCGCGATCCGGTTTCCGGGCGCTTCTACGTGTCGGAGACCATCTGGACCCGCGGCAATCGCGGCACGCGGCAGGATCTGCTCAGCGTCTATGATCCGAAGACCCTGCAACTGACCAAGGAGATCGAGTTGCCCGGCCGGGCGTTGATCACCACCAAGAAGCAGGATCTCGATATCAGCGCCGACGGCAAATACGTCTATATCTACAACATGGCGCCGGCGAACGCGGTGATCGTGGTCGATACGGCGACGCAGAAAGCCGCCGCCAACGTCGGTCTGCCCGGCTGCGCCCTCGCTTTTCCGTTCGGCGCAAACGGCTTCGCCTCGATCTGCGCGGATGGCTCGCTCGCCACGGTGACGCTGGACGCGTCGGCCAAGGCGACGGTCGCCCGTATCGCACCCTTCTTCGCGCCCGATCATGATCCGGTGTTCGAGCAGAGCCCGACCGACCGGCAGACCGGGATGACCTATTTCATCTCCTACACCGGCCTCGTCTATCCGACGAAGCTCGCGGCGCGGCCGGAGATCGGCCAGCCTTGGTCGATCTCCGAGGCGGCGGGCCAGACGCGACTCACCACCGATCCGCTCACGGTCGCCTGGCGTCCGGGCGGGTGGCAGGTCGCGGCGTTGCACCGCAAGAGCGGCCATCTCTACGTGCTGATGCATTCCGGTCCGTTCTGGACCCATAAGAATGACGGCACCGAGGTGTGGGAGATCGATGTCGCGACGCATAAGCTGATCAGGCGCATCACGCTGAAGGTGCCGTCGCCGCTGGTCGGCGTGAGCCAGGACGACAAGCCGCTGCTCTACACGACGAGCGATGACGGCAAGTTCGCGGTCTATGACGCGGAGACCGGGGCGTATCTGCGCGGCATGGACAAGCTCGGCGACAACCCGGTGCTCTCGGCCGCGATCGGCGAATGAGTCTGGCTTTCCCCTCCGCCTGGGCGCCCCCGGTCGCGGCGGCGCGGGTCGCTGTCGGGCTGATCCTCGCCCATGCCGCCACGGGCAAGTTGCGTGACCCGGCGGTGTTCCGCGGCGTGGTGCATGCCTACCGGCTGTTGCCGGACCGGCTGGCCGACGCGCTGGCGGCGGTGCTGCCGCCGGTGGAGGCGGGGCTCGCGGCGTTGCTGATCGCTGGCGTGCTGGCGCCATTTCCCGGCCTCGTGGCGGCGCCGCTGCTCGTGGTGTTCGCCGGCGCCATCGGCATCAACGTGGCGCGTGGCCGCACCGAGATCGATTGCGGCTGTTTCCGTGGCGCGGCGCCGCAGCGGATCGGCTGGGGGCTGGTCGGGCGTAACCTGGGCCTTGCCGCTCTCGCGCTGCTCGCGGCGGTGCCGGTGCGGGGGGACCTTGCCGCCTTCGCCCAGGGCGTGGGGGCGGGGGTGTCGCTGTTCCTGGTGTTTCTGACCATCAACACGCTGCCGCGGGCGCGGCGGCGGGCGAGGGCGTGATGACGGCACTGTTCGTGTCGCAGGCTTTGTTGTGGATCGTGGTCGCGGCGCTGGCGCTGACGGTGTTCGCGCTGGCGCGGCAGATCGGCGTGCTGCATGAGCGGGTGGCGCCGGTGGGCGCGCTCGCGACGGATCAAGGCCCGGAGATCGGCGACGCGGCGCCGCGCTTCACCCTGACGAGCTTCGCCGGTTCCCCGGTTTCGATCGGCGGCAAGCTGCCGGCGGGCCAGGTGCTGATGCTGCTCTTCGTCGCGCCGAGCTGCCCGATCTGCAAGAAATTGCTTCCGGTCGCGAAATCCTTCCTGCGCAGCGAGCGGCTTGACGTTGTCTTCGTCGGCGACGGCGATATCGGGGAGCAGCGCGAGATGGCGCGGCGGAACGAGCTGGACCCGGCGCGGTTCATTTCCGCGCCCGAGGTTGGCCTGGGCTTCCGTGTCGGCAAGCTGCCCTATGCCGTGCTGCTGGACGATGCGGGCACGATCCTGGCCAAGGGGCTCGTCAACAGCCGC
The DNA here is from genome assembly GCA_035500775.1 of Acetobacteraceae bacterium. GTDB lineage: Bacteria > Pseudomonadota > Alphaproteobacteria > Acetobacterales > Acetobacteraceae > DATJWY01. Next base: position 118 of record DATJWY010000174.1, on the reverse strand, counting down.
GAACATCTGGAGAGCCTGATCGTCGCGAGGGAAACCGGCTTCGCCTCGATCCAGGATTATCTGCGCGGCGCTCCTGCGTCTGGACGGGTATCGCGCGAGCAAGAGGGAAGGGGGGGGG
>DATJWY010000173.1:0-4575 GCA_035500775.1 Acetobacteraceae bacterium | reverse complement strand
TCGTCGATGCGGCGCAGCGTCTCGATGGCGCTGCGGATGGAGCTGAGCGGGTTCTTGATCTCGTGCGCGACATCGGCGGCGAAGCGCTCGATCGCGTCCATGCGCGCCCAGAGCGCGGCGGCGCTGTCGGCGAGCGCGCGGCCGAGTTCCCCGATCTCGTCCCGCCGCCGCAGCAGCATGGCCGGCACCGCGCCGGCGCGGCCATGCCCCTCGGTCATGTCGTGCGCCGCCCCGGCCAGGCTCAGGATCGGCCGGGCGATGGTCAGGGAGAGATACCAGGAGAGCATCACCGTCAGCAGCAGGGCCAGGGTGAACAGGCCGAGGATGGAGATGCGGACGGCGAACAGGCTGTCATCCACCTCCCGCGCCTCACGCGTGAGCTGCACGATGCCGACGGTGTGCTGGTCCCGCTCCACGGGTTCCGCGACGGTCACGAGCAGCCGGTCATCCTGGGTGCGGCGGATGTAGGGCTGCATCTCGTGGCTGTCATTGGAGCTGGTGAGGCGCAGTTCCTCCTTCACGTCCGGCTGCCAGTCGAGCCCCGGGGCGTTGGGGCTGGTATCCACCACCGTGCCGGTGCGGTGCGGGAACAGGCCGAACAGCTGGTCGTATATCTGCCCGACGATACCGTTCAACGGGCCGCGATCGGCGGCGGGAGGCAGCGGCTCGGTGACGATGTTGCCGCCGGAGCCGGCGCGGACGCGGCTATCCGCCACGATCTGCCCGTCCGGGGCGAAGAGCTTGGCCTGGGCGTTCGGCGTCGGGTCGGTCAGGCGGCGGAGCAGCGGCCGGGCGATGTCGGGCACCAGCACCGGGTTGTCCGGGTCCGTCTCCCGCACCGCGCTCTCGCCAAGCGCGCCGGCATAGATGCGCGCCTGCTCGCGCAGTGCCGTGACCTCCGCTTCGAGGAGGCCGTTCTGGTACTGGTCCAGATAGAGCAGCGTCGCCGCCAGCAGGGCGAGCGGCAGGGCGTTGACCAGCAGGATGCGCCGGAGCAGCGGCGAGACCCAGCGCTCCCGGCGGCTGCGCGGGCGGGCTTGCGGGCGGGGCGGCGGCATGGCGCCGATATCGGGCATGGAGGCGGTTCCGCTCGGCTCACCCTTCCTTGTAGCGATAGCCGATGCCGTACAGCGTCTCGATGTGGTTGAAGTTGTCGTCCACCATGCGGAACTTCTTGCGCACGCGCTTGATGTGGCTGTCGATGGTGCGGTCATCCACGTAGATGTTCTCGCCATAGGCGGCGTCGATCAGCTGGTCGCGGGACTTCACCATGCCCGGCCGCGCCGCCAGCGCCTTGACCAGCAGGAACTCGGTGACGGTGAGCTGGATGTCGCGCCCCAGCCAGAGGCATTGATGCTTGGTCTCGTCGAGCACCAGGTCGCCGCGCACCAGCACGCCGGTGGGCGCGGCGCCGGAGCCCTCGGCGCGGCTGTTTTCATTGCGGCGCAGCAGGGCGCGGATGCGTTCGAGCAGCAGGCGCTGGCTGAACGGCTTGGTGATATAGTCGTCGGCGCCGAGGCGCAGGCCCATCAGCTCGTCCACTTCCTCGTCCTTGCTGGTGAGGAAGATCACCGGCAGGGCGGCGCTGCGCTGGCGCAGGCGCTGCAGCAGCTCCATGCCGTCCATGCGCGGCATCTTGATGTCCAGCACCGCGAGATCGACGGGCTTGGCGGTGATACCCTGCAACGCGCTCTCGCCGTCGGTATAGGTGCGGACCTGGTAGCCTTCCTGTTCCAGGGTCATGGACACCGAGGTCAGGATGTTGCGGTCGTCATCGACCAGGGCGATTGTCTGTTTCATCGTTGCGCCTTCAGGGATGCGGCCTTGGATGGCTCAGGTGCGGACCGGTCCGCCGGGCGAGTATCCGGCCGGAAGATGGGGTAGTTATGGCACAGGTCACGTCGGAACCCACGCCCGGCTTGCAGGCCCGCCTGTTGCTGCGGGCCGCGCGGGCGGGCGCGCTCGCCACGGTTTCGGCGGACGGCCAGCCCTTTTCCAGCCTGGTCACGCCCTGCTGCACCCCGGAGGGGGCGCTGCTGATGCTGCTCTCCGGCCTCTCCGAACATACCCGGTATTTGCGGGCCGAGCCGCGCTGCGCCCTCATGGTTTCGGGCCCGGCGGAGGGGCCGAACCCGCAGACGGCGCCCCGCGTGACCGTGACCGGGGTCGCCGAGACGCTCGACGATCCCGGCCTGCGCCAGCGCTGGGTGTCGCTGCACCCCTACGCCCAATTTTATGCCGATCTGCCGGATTTCAGCCTCTGGAGGCTGCGGCCGATGGGCGGGCTGTTCGTCGGCGGCTTCGCCCGCGCGGCGCGGCTGCGCCAGGCGGACCTGGTGCCGGACCCGGAAGCGGTGGCGGCGATCGCGGCCGCCGAGGCCTCGATCCTGGCGCATTGCAACACCGAGCACGCCGACGCCCTCGCCCACATCGCCCGCGCGCATGGCCAGCAAGGCCCGTGGCAGATGCTCGGGGTGGACGTGGACGGGTTCGATCTGGTCCAGGACGAGAAGGTGCTGCGTGTTGCCTTCTCCGCCCCGGTCGCCTCCGCGGAGGGGGTGCGGGACGAGCTGGCGCGGCTCACGGCGGCGGCGCGGCACCACCATCGCTGAGGGGCGCTGCCCCTCAACCCCGCTGGGGCCTTGAGGCCCCAGACCCCCATTACTTAAGTAAAGGATTCCAAAGGCTTGGCCTTTGGCGGGGTCGAGGGGCAGCGCCCCTCGCCTTACTCACGCCCCGCTCTGACGAGATCACGAGTCTTGCGGCGCCAGCAGGCAAGAAACATCATCGCTCCGGGAACCGACCCGGCCTCGCCCGGCTTACGCATCGAGTCGAGACGACAACGAGACAACAACAAGATACCGGGCCGGACAAGGAAGCCATCCCCCGCCGACACCCGCGATCCCGGCTGCCACAGGAGAGGAACGCCGCATGAATGCCGACAGCCTCCGCCTCCAGAGTGCCCACTCGCCCCTCGCCGGCACCGGGGTGCCGCCCGGCGCCGCGATCCACCCCAACCTGACCGCGCCGCAACTCCTGGTGCATGCGATCCGGCGCAATGAGGGGCGGCTTTCCGCCGATGGTGCGCTGATCGTGCGCACCGGCGTGCATACCGGCCGCTCGGTGCAGGACAAGTTCGTGGCCGACGAACCGGGCATCAGCGACGCGGTCTGGTGGGGCAAGATCAATCAGAAGCTGCCGGCGGAGAAATTCGCTCTGCTGAAGGCGCGGGTGCAGGCCTATTTGCAGGGCCGCGAGCTGTTCACCCAGGATCTCTACGCCGGCGCCGATCCCGGCAGCCGGGTGCGCGTGCGCCTCGTCACCACCAATGCCTGGCACGCCCTTTTCGCGCGCAACATGTTCATCCGGCCGCCCGCGCATGACCTGCTGGGCTTCGAGCCGGATTATGTGATCCTGCACGCTCCGGAGTTCCAGGCCGATCCGGCGATCGACGGCGTGCGCTCCGGCACCGCCATCGCGCTGGCCTTCGGCGAGCGGGTCATCGTCATCGCCGGCACCGAGTATGCGGGCGAGATCAAGAAGTCGATCTTCACGGTGATGAACTGGCGCCTGCCGGAAGCCGGCGTGCTGCCGATGCATTGCAGCGCCAATATCGGGCCGGAGGGCGATGTCGCGCTGTTCTTTGGCCTGTCCGGCACCGGCAAGACCACGCTCTCCTCCGATCCCGGCCGGCGGCTGATCGGCGATGACGAGCATGGCTGGGGGCCGGATGGCGTCTTCAATTTCGAGGGCGGCTGCTACGCCAAGGTCATCAATCTGAGCCAGGAGGCGGAGCCGGAGATCTGGGCCGCCACGCATCGTTTCGGCACGGTGCTGGAGAACGTCGTTGCCGATCCGCACGGCGTGCTCGACCTCGCCGATGACACGCTGACCGAGAACACCCGCTCCTGCTACCCGATCGACTACATCCCGAACGCCGCGCTCTCCGGCCACGGCGGGCAGCCGCGCAACGTGCTGATGCTGACGGCGGACGCCTTCGGCGTGCTGCCGCCGATCGCGCGGCTGACGCCGGCGCAGGCGATGTATCACTTCCTCTCCGGCTACACCGCGCGCGTCGCCGGCACCGAGAAGGGGCTGGGGCAGGAGCCGCAGGCCACCTTCTCCACCTGCTTCGGCGCCCCCTTCCTGCCACGCCGGCCGGAGGTGTACGGCAAGCTGCTGGAGGATCTGATCCAGCGCCACGACGCGGCGTGCTGGCTCGTCAATACCGGCTGGACCCGCGGCGCCTATGGCACGGGCCAGCGCATGGCGATCAGGCATACCCGCGCCTTGTTGCGGGCGGTGCTGGACGGGTCGCTCGCGCAGGCCCGGTTCGAGCGTGACCCGTTCTTCGGGCTGATGGTCCCGCAGGACGTGCCGGGCGTGCCGCGCGAGGTGCTCAACCCGCGTGAGGCCTGGGCGGATAAGGATGCCTATGACCGGACGGCGCGCGATCTGGTGGCGCGGTTCGAGGCGAATTTCGCCGATTTCATCGACAATGTGGGGGAGGATGTGAAGGCAGCAGCGATCCGGGCGGCCGCCTGACGCACCCGGCAGGAGGCTCCGCCTCCTGCA
>DATJWY010000172.1:0-4079 GCA_035500775.1 Acetobacteraceae bacterium | reverse complement strand
CCTGGACCCCGCCAAAGGCTAAGCCTTTGGAATCCTTTACTTAAGTGATCGGGGGTCTGGGGCCTCAAGGCCCCAGTGGGGGTGCAGGGGGCAAAGCCCCCTGGCCTTTTACGCCACCTTGCCGTGGCAGTGCTTATACTTAAGCCCGGAGCCGCAAGGGCAAGGCGCGTTGCGCGGCGTCGCCCGCCAGGTTTCCGGATCGTTGGGATCGATATCCGGCGCGGCGGCCAGCCCGACCACGGGCACGCTCTCCTCGCCAAGCGCCGCGAGCGCCGGATCGGGATGGCTCTCGACCATCGGCATCGACAGAGGCGGCGGCGGCACGGCGGGCTCCTCCGCGCTCAGTTCCACCCGGGCCAGCAGGGACGTCACGCGCTCGCGCATGTCGTCCAGCATGGCGTTGAACAGGGCGAAAGCCTCGCTCTTGTATTCGTTCAGCGGATCGCGCTGGCCGTAGGAGCGCAGATAGATCCCCTGCCGCAGATGATCGAGCGCCAGCAGGTGCTCCTTCCACACGGCATCAAACATCTGCAGCAGCAGCGATTTCTCGATGAACCGCATCACCTCCGGGCCGAAATTCGCGGCCTTCACCGCCATCATCGAGTCCACCGCCTCGGTGATGCGCGCACGGATCGCGGTTTCCTCGATCCCCTCCTCGCGGCCCCACTCCATGATCGGCAGATCGAGATTGAAGACGCGGCGGATATCCTGTGTCAGCGCCTCGGTCTGCCACTGCTCGGGGAAGGCCCGCTCCGGGATGCGCGCGGCGACGAGATCGGCGATCATCTCCGCCCGCATCTCCGCGATCGTCTCGGAGACGTCGTTCGCCGCCATGAACTCCCGGCGCTGCGCGTACACCTCGCGCCGCTGGTCGTTCATCACGTCATCGTATTTCAGCAGGTTCTTGCGCGTGTCGAAATTGCGCGCCTCGACCTTCTTCTGCGCCTTCTCCAGCGCCCGGTTGATCCAGGGATGGACGATCGCCTCGCCCTCCTTGAGGCCGAGGCGCTGCAGCATCGGCCCCATGCGGTCGGAGCCGAAGATACGCATCAGATCGTCTTCCAGCGACAGGAAGAAATGGGACGTGCCCGGATCGCCCTGCCGGCCGGAGCGGCCGCGCAACTGGTTGTCGATGCGCCGGCTCTCATGCCGCTCGGTGCCGATCACGAACAGGCCGCCCGCTTCCCGCACGATCTGGTGGCTGGCGGCGACCTCGTCGCGGATCTCCGCCTCCCGCGTCGCGCGCAGGCCCGGCTCCTCGATATTGGCCAACTCCTGCTTCAGCCGCATCTCGACATTGCCACCGAGTTTGATGTCGGTGCCGCGCCCGGCCATGTTGGTGGCGATGGTGACGGCGCCGGGCGCGCCGGCCTGGGCGATGATCGCCGCCTCCTGCTCGTGGAACCGCGCGTTCAGCACCGCGTGCGGCACGTGGCGGCGCTTGAGCAGCGCGGAGATCAGCTCGCTCTTCTCGATGCTGGTGGTGCCGACGAGAACCGGCTGGCCGCGCTTGCGCGCCTCGTCCACCAGCGCCGCGACGGCGTCGTATTTCTCGACCGCGCTGCGATACACCTCGTCATGCTCGTCACGCCGCGCCACCGGCACGTTGGTCGGGATCTCGACCACGTCGAGCTTGTAGATCTCGGCGAATTCGTCCGCCTCCGTCATCGCCGTGCCGGTCATGCCGGAGAGCTTCGGGAAGAGGCGGAAATAGTTCTGGAAGGTGATGGAGGCGAGGGTCTGGTTTTCCTGCTGGACGGTGACGTGCTCCTTCGCCTCCAGCGCCTGATGCAGCCCCTCGGAGTAGCGCCGCCCTTCCATCATGCGGCCGGTGAACTCGTCGATGATGATCACCTTGTCCTGCCGCACGATGTAATCGACATCGCGGGCGAACAGGACATGCGCGCGCAGGCTCTGCTGCACATGGTGCACGACGGAGACGTTGAAGATGTCGTAGAGGCTGCCCTCGGTGATGATACCGGCCGCGCGCAGCATCTCCTCGACCTGCTCGGAACCCGGCTCGGTCAGCGTGACCGTCTTCGCCTTCTCGTCCTTGTCGTAAACGCCCTCGAACGTCACCAGCTCGCGCACCACGATATCCACCTGGCGGTAGAGATCGGAGGAATCCTCCGCCGGGCCGGAGATGATCAGAGGCGTGCGCGCCTCGTCGATCAGGATGCTGTCGACCTCGTCCACGATCGCGTAGTGGAAGTCCCGCTGGACCATGTCCTCCAGCCGGTACTTCATGTTGTCGCGCAGGTAGTCGAAGCCGAATTCGTTATTGGTGCCGTAGGTGACATCCGCGGCATAGGCGGCGCGGCGCTGGGTGTCGCTCAGCCCGTGCACGATGACGCCGGTGGTCAGGCCGAGGAAGGCGTAGAGCTGCCCCATCTGCTCGGCGTCGCGGCGGGCGAGGTAGTCGTTCACCGTCACCACATGCACGCCCTTCCCCGGGAGGGCGTTGAGATAGACCGGCAGGGTGGCGACCAGCGTCTTGCCCTCGCCCGTCTTCATCTCGGCGATCTTGCCGTCATGCAGCACCATGCCGCCGACCAGCTGCACGTCGAAATGCCGCATGCCGAGCACGCGCTTCGAGGCCTCGCGGACCACGGCGAAGGCCTCGGGCAGCAGGTCATCGACGCTGGCGCCGGCCGCGATCCGTTCCCGGAACTCGGCGGTTTTCGCCCGCAGCGCCTCGTCCGACAGCGCGGCGGTGGCGGGCTCCAGGACGTTGATCTGCGGCACCCGGCGCTGATAGGCCTTGAGCGAGCGGTCATTGGCGGTGCCGAAGAGGGCGCGGGCGAGACTGGCGAACATGCAAAGCCTTCCGGGATGGCGGCGCCCCCGCCGGAGCGGGCCCGGCAGACAGAAGGCCAGGCAGCCGCGCGCCCCGGGACCGGGACACGCCGCCTCCGGGCCGTGAGGGCAACCCGCGGGAGCAGCCGTCAGATAGGACCCGCGGCAGGCCGGGTCAACAAACCGCTGAGTGACACGCGCGTGGCCGTAATTTCATCGGGCCGTCCGATTGTCCCCCCAGGAGGCTTCGGCCATGATCCGCCCGCTTTTCAACCGAGGTCCTTGATGCGCACCTTTCTGCTGGCGACCACCCTTGCCGTAGCGACGTTTTCCCTCCCCGCCTGGTCGCAGACGCCGCAAGGGAAGCCTGACGCGACGACCCAGGGCACGGCAACCCAGGGCGCGTCGGCCAAGCCCGCCGACCCCGTGGTCGCGACCGTGAACGGCGAAAAGATCCACTTCTCCGAGCTGCAGGCCGCCGCCCAGGGCATGCCGCCCGAGCTGCGCAGCATGCCGCCGCAGTTGGTCTATCCAATGCTGCTCGACCAGGTGATCGACCGTAAGGCGGTGGTGATCGAGGCCCGCAAGGCGGGGCTCGACAAGAACCCGGACGTACAGCAGCAGATGCGCCGCGCCGAGGACAACGTGCTCGAGAACGCGGTCCTGCAACGCGATGTCGGGCCGCAGATCACCGAGGAGGCGCTGCACGCCCGCTTCGACAAGGACTACGCCGGCAAGCCTGGCGAGACCGAGGTCCACGCCCGGCATATCCTGTTGGATTCGGAGGACCAGGCGAAGCAGGTCATCGCCGAGCTGAACAAGGGCGCCAAGTTCGAGGACCTGGCGAAGAAGGAGAGCAAGGATCCGGCCGCGCAGAACGGCGGCGATCTCGGCTTCTTCAAGAAGGGCGACATGCTGCCGGAATTCGCCGATGCCGCCTTCGCCCTCAAGCCCGGCCAGGTGAGCCAGACCCCGGTCCACACGCGCTATGGCTGGCACGTGATCCAGGTCGTCGAAACCCGCGTCGCCCCGCCGCAGACCTATGACCAGGTGCATGACGAGCTGCGGCAGAAGGTGATCCAGGAGAATGTGCGCCGGGTGCTGGCCGACGCGCGCGCCAAGGTGAAGGTGGAACGGTTCAACCCGGACGGCTCCAAGCCGAAGGCCACCGACACCGCGCAGCCGACCAGCAAGTAAAGGCAAGGCCAGGGGCTCCGCCCCTGGACCCCGCCAAAGGCAAGCCTTTGGAATCCATTACTTAAGTGATCGGGGGTCTGGGGCCT
>DATJWY010000171.1:0-6620 GCA_035500775.1 Acetobacteraceae bacterium | reverse complement strand
CAGCCGAAAGGCGGCAGGCGCAGCGGGGCTTTATCTTTGGAACGGGCACGCGCCCGAGGCTCGCACAAGCTCACCGCTGCCGTCTCTGGCATTGGCCAATGCCAGAGACGGCAAACGACTTACAAGGCTTGCCTTTGGCGGGGTCCAGGGGCAGCGCCCCTGGCCTTTCTTTTGGTCAACCTAAAACTATTACGCTCTACCGATCCGTCAGCCGTAGCTCGATCCGCCGGTTGCGGGCATAGGCCGTCTGTGTATCCGCCGGATCGAGCGGCTGGAACGAGGAGAACGCGGTCGCGGCCAGGTGCGGCGCCGGGATACCTTCGGCGATCAGCTGCCGCACCACCGTCATCGCGCGTGCCGAGGACAACTCCCAGTTGCTCGCGAAGGCGCTGTTCGCGATTGGCTGGCGGTCAGCATGCCCATCGACGCGCAGCATCCAGGGCAGATCCGCCGGGATGCGTGGCGTGATCTGCTTTAGCGTTGCCGCGAGCTTGTCGATCTGCTCCCGGCCGGAAGGAGACAGCATGGCGCTGCCGGCCGGGAATAGCACCTCGCTCTGGAACACGAAGCGGTCGCCGACGATCTGCACGCCCGGCTGATCCGCCAGCACCGCGCGCAGCCGGCCGAAGAAATCGCTGCGGTAGCGTTGCAACTCCTCGACCTTGGAGGCGAGGGCGGCGTTCAGTTTCTCGCCGAGATGCGCGATCTGCACGTCCTTCGCCTGTCCGGCTGCCTGCGACACGTCGAGCGCCGCGGCGAGCCGGCGCAATTGGGCGCGCACCGCATCGAGCTGCTGGTTGAGCAGGGCGATCTGCGCCCGGGCGCTGTCGCCGTATTTCCGCTCATCCGCGAGCTGCGTGGCCATGGCCTGATTCTGTTGCTCGGCCGTGGTGGCGCGGGCGGCGGTGTCGCGCACCTGCGCTTCCAGCTGGTCCCGCAGCGCGGTGAGGGCGCGCACTTCGCCGGTGAGCCTGGCGAGGTCGGAGAGCCGCGCCTCGATCGTCGCCTTGTCCACGCTGACGGTTTTGTCGAGCGCCGCCATCTGCGCCCGCATGGAGGCGAGCTGCGCCTGCGCGTCGGCGAGCTGGGTCGCCAAGGCGGCGGCCTGCCGGTCGGAGGGGGCGCTGGTGGCGGCGAGGTGCGCCTGCAACTGGTCGGCCCGCTTCAGCGCGGCGCCGGCCTCCAGGCGCTGATCGGCGAGCTCGGCGGCGAGCGTGTCGCGTTCGTCCCGCAATGCGTCGCGATCCGCGATGGCCCGTGCCGCATCCGCCCGCTGCGCGGCGAGTTGCTGCGTGGCGGCGTCCCGCGCGGCGGTGGCGGATTGCAGGTCGCGGGTGAGTTGCGAGACCGAGACTTGCAGATCATGCGAGTGCCCGCGCTCCAGCGAGAGCATGTCGGTCAGCGCGGCCATCTGCCGGTTGAGCCGGTCCAGCGCCTCGTCCCGTCCGCTGAGCGCCACCGAGAGGAAGGCCTGGGCGAGCACGAAGACGAGCAGAACGAAGATGATGACCATGAGCAGCGTGGACAGCGCGTCCACATAGCCCGGCCAGGCATTGAGCCCGTTATCGCCGCGTCGTCGTCCGTTCAGGGCCATGGCGCGGGCGTGCAGGGGGGCGAGGCGTTCCGTCCGCTCATTGCGGCTGTCCCTCCGCCAGCGCCGCGATGGTGCGGGTCAGCAGCCGGAAATCGGCCGTGCTTTGCGACCGCCCCTGTTCCAGCTCGGTCAGCATGCGTTGCAGCGTCAGCTCAATGGCGCGGAGATGCCGGGTGGCGTCGTCGGCGCCGGGCTTCTGGTCGCCAAGCCGGGTGAGCGCCGGCGCCAGCGCCGCCTGACTCTCGGCGATGCGCAGCATCAGTTGCTGATTGGCGCGCGTGGTGTCGGCAAGGGTGGCGATGTGTTCGCTGAGCGCGATCACCGCCTGGCTTGCATGCTGCCGCCCATCCTCGTCGCGCGTGAGGATGCGCTGCAAATTCTCCATGTTCTCCGCGGTCTGCTCCAGCAGCGCCTGGACATAGACCGGCACCGGCGTCTCGCCTTCGCCAAGGCCGGTGGACAGCCGGGTGATGCCGGCGAGCCATTCCTCCAGCTCGTTGAAGAAGCGGTTCTGCGCCTGTCCGGCGGTGAGATCGAGGAAGCCGAGCACGAGCGCGCCGGCGAGGCCGAACATGGAGCTGGAGAACGCGGTGCCCATGCCGTGCAGCGGCCGGGCGAGACCGGATTTGAGCTGCTCGAACAGCGCGTTGATGTCGCCGGAGCCGACGGACATGCCGGCGATCACGTCGCTGACCGCGCCGACGGTGAGCAGCAGGCCCCAGAACGTGCCGAGCAGGCCGAGGAAGATCAGCAGCCCGGTCATGTAGCGGGAGAGTTCGCGGCTTTCGTCGAGCCGGCTGGCAAGGCTGTCGAGCATGCTGCGCGTGGCGGCAGCGGAGAGGGTCAGGCGGGCGCGATCGTCCCGCGCCTTGCCGCGCGCGGAGAGCATGCTCGCCATCGGCGCCAGAAGCTGCGGCGAGGCGAGGGTGGCGAGACGGGCGGGCGCTTCCTGGAACGCCTCCAGCCAGGCCACTTCCGGGGTGAGCCGCAGCACCTGCCGCAGGTTCCAGGCCACGCCGAGCAGCAGGATCAGGAAAATCAGGCTGTTGAGGACGGGATTATTGGCGAAGGCCAGGGTGAGCTTGCCCGACAGGATGACCGCGACCACTGCGACCGCGGCCAGGAACACCAGCATGCGGACGAGGTACACGGTCGGTCGTGTCATCGGGGCGGGTTTCCTCCGCCGGCCGGGGCCGGCTGCGTCGCGGGGGCGGTTGGTGCGGGCGTCGTGGCGGGCGCGGGTGTCGCGGCGTGCCCGGTTCCGGCGGTCCCGTTCCGGGTCAGGTCCACGCGGTCGGCCGGGCCATCGCCGATATGCGTGTTGCCGAGGGCGCGCACATAGATGTGGGTGGACGGCACGCCGGCATTGATCAGCACCGCCCGTGCCGCGAGCGCCCGGGACAGCGAGAGGCGGCGCGGGGTGGAGGGATCGTCCTCGGTGCCGGGGGCATAGGCTTCCACGCTGATCGTCGCGGCCGGATCGGCCTTCGCGGCCTCGCCGACGGCGCGGATCGCCGCCGCTGTGGCCGGGTTCAGATCGGCCTGCCCCGGGCCGAAGGTCACGCGGGTCATGGTGCCGACCTGGCTCGCCGCGCCCGGAGCGGTCACGACCACCGGCACGGGCGGCGGCGGGGGCGCCGGGTGGACGGGGAAGACGATCGGCGGCGGCGCGATGACCGGCGCGGCGGGCGCCGCGGCCGGCACTGACGGCGGGACGGGTTTCGCCACCGCGTGCTGCGGGGCCTTGGCCGGGGCGTGCTTCGCGGCCGGGTGGCGCGCGCCGTGATGGGGCGCGTGGCCCGTATTCGGGTGTGCCGGCGCCTTCGCCGCGGGCGCGGCGGGTTGCAGCGCGTCGAGCGCGCGGTTGTCCATGCTGACCTGCGCGACGGCAGGCAGGGCGAGCAGCAGCAGCAGCGGCGCGGCGAGAGTGAAGGGACGCATCAGTGGGTCAGGCTATCCGGTCGGTGGCGAGGGCTCAATGAACCATGGCGGGAAATGAGCGAAGTTTCACACGCGGATGCGGTGGCCGGCCGGCGGCGTTCAGCCGCCATGCGCTCCCGCCGCGGCCGCGACGCCATCCGCCACCGCCTGCAGCAGCTTCGGGTGCAAATGCGGATTGGCGCTGACCACGTCGCAGCCATCATCGCTGATGACCAGCTCGGCGCCAGCCGGGTCGGTGACGTAGCCGCCCGCCTCGCGCACCAGCAGCACGCCGGCGGCGACGTCCCAGGGCTTCAGCCCGAGTTCCCAGTAGCCGTCATAGCGGCCGGCGGCGACCCAGGCGAGGTCAAGCGCCGCCGAGCCGAAGCGGCGGATGCCGGCCACTTGCGGCATCAGCGTGCCGAGCGTGCGGGCGAAGGCGAGCCGGTGTTGCAGCCGCCCCGCGGCGAAGGGGATGCCGGTGGCGAACACCGCCTCCCGGAACTCCCGCCGCGCCGCGACGCGCAGGCGCCGCTCGTTGACGAAGGCGCCGACGCCCTTCTCGGCCCAGAACATCTCGTCCGCCGTGGGGCTGTAAACGAGGCCGGCAACCAGCTCGCTGCCGCCATCCGGCAGGCGGCGCTGCAGGCCGATGCTGATCGCCCAGTGCGGGATGCCGTGCAGGAAGTTGGTGGTGCCGTCGAGCGGATCGATGACCCAGCGCCAGGCCCAGTTCTCGCTGCCGGAGAAGCCGCTTTCCTCCATCAGGAAGGCGTAGCCGGGGCGGGCCTTGGTCAGTTCCTCGCGCAACGTTTCCTCGGCACGCAGATCGGCCTGGGAGACGAAGTCGGACGGGCCCTTGACGCTCACCTGAAGCTGCTCGACCTCGTTGAAGTCGCGCAACATCCGGCGCGCCGCTTTCTGCGCGGCGTTCTGCATCACGGTCATGTGGGGGGAGAGGCGGAGCGCCACGGCTGTCTCCTTAGGAGGGATCGCGTATGGCCGGAAACCGGCGTCGAGGGGCGGGCCCGGGCAGCATCGGCTCAGGCGTTGCCATCTGAACCGGGCATCATGCCCGAGCAAACGGGGAGACCGGCGTCGCGGCGGAGGTCGGCCGGCCGTCCTCGAACGGCACCGGCATGCCACGGCGCGGGCCGCCCGCCCCGTTGGCGGCCCGGTGAGCGGCGGCCCCGCTGGCAGGGCCGCGCCTTCTCAGCCTTTCGCGCGCTCCACGTAGCTCGCATCCTCGGTGCGGACCACGATCTTCTCGCCCGACTCGATGAAGGGGGGAACCATGGTCTTCACGCCGTTGGAAAGCTTCGCGGGCTTGTAGGAGGAAGCGGCGGTCTGCCCCTTCACCACCGGATCGGCCTCGACGATTTCCAGCACCACGGTCGCCGGCAGGTGCACCCCCACCGGGTCGCCCTCGACCAGATCGACCGTCACCTGCATGTTGTCCTGCAGGAACGGCGCGAGGTCGCCGAGCAGATCGAGCGGGATCATCGCCTGCTCGAAGGTCTCGGGGTCCATCAGGACGATGTTGTCGCCCTCGGTGTAGGAGTACGTGTACTCTTTTTCCTCGGTCATCAGCCGTTCGACGGTGTCGGCGGTGCGCCAGCGCTCGTTGGTCTTGTTGCCGGTCTTGAGGTCGCGCATTTCCACCTGGATGAACGCGCCGCCCTTGCCCGGGGTGATGATCTGCTGCTTCAGCACGGTCCAGCGACGGCCGTCGTGCTCGATCACCTGGCCGGCACGGATCAGGTTCGCCTGCTGCTTCATGTCCTGAGTACTCTTGTGGCTTTTCGGGTTGGCGGGGCTTCTAGCCCGCGCGGGGCAGCGGGGCAAGCAGCGCGTCCGGACGGCGCCGGGCCAGGGGGCGTTCGCGGCACCGGGCAAGCCCCCGTTACGGCACCGTGTGCCGGCCGCCCCAGGGATCGCGCACGCCGTCGCTCTCCAGATAATCCGGCCCCAGCGGCACCTTGCCATGGCCGCCGGGAATATCGAGCACATAGGTCGGCCAGGCGAGACCCGTGACCCGCCCGCGCAGCGCGGCGAGCAGGCGCCTGCCTTCCTCGATCGGCACGTGGAACCGCGCCGTGCCCGGCGCCGGGTCGAGCTGGTGCAGGTAGTACGGCTTCACCCGCGCCGCGAGCATGGCGCGGAACAGCGCCTCCAGCGCTTCCGGCGTGTCATTCACCCCGCGCAGCAGCACCGATTGCCCGAGCACCGGCACTCCGCGCGCCTGCACCCGCCGCAGCGCCGCCCGCGCCGCCGGGGTGAACTCGCGCGCATGGTTGGCGTGCACCACCAGGAAGAGCGGCTTCGCGGTTTCCAGCCGAGCGGCCAGCGCTTCGTCGAGCCGCTCCGGGTCGGCGACCGGCACCCGTGTATGGATGCGCAGCAACTCGACATGCGGGATCGCGCCGATTGCGTCGAGGATCGCGCCGAGGCGGCGCGGGGAGAGCAGCAGCGGGTCGCCGCCGGTCAGGATCACTTCCCGGATCGCCGGGTGGGCGCGGAACCAGCCGAGCGCCGCCTCCAGTTCGGCCTCGCTCAGCACGCCGCCCTCCGGGCCGACATGCTCGCGCCGGAAGCAGAAGCGGCAATAGACCGGGCAGGTGAGCAGCGGCTTGAGCAGCGCACGGTCCGGATAACGATGCACCACGCCCTTGACCGGCGAGAGCGCGTCGTCGCCGATCGGGTCGGGGCGCTCATGCGGCGCCTCGGTCAACTCGGCCGGATCGGGGACGTACTGGCGGCCGATCGGGTCTTCCGGCGTCTCGATCAGCGCCCGGACCGCCGGAGAAATGGCGACGGCGTAGCGGGCGGCGACGGCGTCGAGCGCCGGCCGCGCCGTTTCCGGGGCGAGGCCGGCGGCGATCAGCGCGTCCGTGGTGCGCAGAGTGCGGGGGGAAATCGGGGCGGAACCATCGGGCATGATGCGGCGGCATGTAGTGCAACGAGAGCGGTAGGCAAAGGGAAGGTCAGGGCTCCGCCCTGGACCCGCTGGGGCCTTGAGGCCCCAGACCCCCAAATACTTAGAGCGCTTTCTATGAGCCAAGACGAACGGAAGATGCTCTAAATAAAGGATTCCAAAGGCTTGCCT
>DATJWY010000170.1:0-3986 GCA_035500775.1 Acetobacteraceae bacterium | reverse complement strand
TTTTTAAAATACTCTGATGTGATCGGCAAACTTGCCAAACAAAATGGGGTCTTGGGCCGATGGCCCCAGTGGGGTCGAGGGGCAAAGCCCCTCGCCTTATATCCCCCGGCCTTCGACAGGCGCGCGCCTCCGGCGACCGCTTGACCGCGGCGGCCATCCGCGCTGAACCTGCCACCCCCGCAACAGCCAAGGGTGCGCCCCTCCATGAGTCTGCAAGAGGGCGATCTCGCGCCCGCTTTCGATCTGCCGGCGAGCCTCGGCCGCACCGTCGGGTCCGCGTCCCTGACCGGCCAGCCTTATGTCCTTTATTTCTACCCCAAGGCCGATACCTCGGGCTGCACCAAAGAGGCCTGCGCCTTCCAGGAAGCCTTGCCGCAACTCGGCCAGAGCGGCCTCACCGTCATCGGCGTCTCACGCGACCCGATGAAGGCGATCGAGAAATTCGCCGAGAAATACGGGCTCGGCTTCCCGCTGGCCTCCGACGCCGAGGGGAAGGCCTCCGAGGCCTATGGCACCTGGATCGAGAAATCCATGTATGGCCGGAAATACATGGGGATGGACCGCGCCACCTTCCTCGTCGGCCGCGACGGGCGGATCGCGCGGATCTGGCGCAAGGTGAAGGTGCCGGGCCACGCCGCCGAGGTGCTGCGGGCAGCGCAGGCCCTGGGCTGACCCAGGTTCCAGGCTGACCCACCGGCCGCGCCCGCCCGGAGCGCGGCCAGGAACCTGGACGGGATTCGGCCGGCGCGCGACGCGCGCCCCGGCCCGGGCTCAGTACGGCGCGTAATAAGCCGGCGGGGCGTAGTAAACGGGCGGGGGCGGCGGCGCGTAATACACGGGCGGCGGGGGCGGCGCGTAATAAACCGGCGGCGGCGCATAGACGGGATGCGGCGCCACGACTGCGGCGACGCCCAGCCCGAGCAACGCCCCGGCCGCGATCCCGGCCGCGACGCGACCACCACCATCATGATGGTGATAGTGCTCGTGGTATTCGCCCCCACCATGATGCTCCCAGTCCGCCCGCGCGGCCGGAACACCGGCGGCGCAGGCGAAGGCCAGCGCGGCACCAGCGATAAGAAAGCGTTTTGGGGAGGTCATGGCACCTCTGTCCTCTGATGAAGCAATAGCGGGAAGGTGAGCGGGGGTTGTGGCGTTTTGCGGGCGAAGTCTGGCCAAGGCAATGGCACGACGTACCCCCGTATGCCAACCCATAGCCTCGCCACCGCCGTCCCCGCCATGCCGCAATGCAGCGCGGTCGGGGGAAGCAGCCATGTGGGCATGACGGTTTCACTGCCCCGCCCACCCGGCTACCCAAGCGCGACACCCTGACTGCCCGAGTACTGCCGCCCCCGATGAGCTACCATCACCGCGTCAGGCGACGCCGCATCCAGCCCCCCGAGATCCGCGACCGGCCGCCCGCCGATGTGCCGCTGCATCGCGTCCACCTGTTCGAGCGCAAGGGCGAGGAAAGCGTCCTGCGCGTCGGGCTGGAGGAGAATTGGTTCAACGACATCTATCACCAGGCCCTGACCATCGAATGGCCGGCCTTCATCGCCTGGAGCCTTGGCCTCTATCTGCTCACCAATGTCGTCTTCGCCCTGCTCTACATGCTGGAGCCCTCCGGTGTCACCAAGGCGCGACCGGGGGATTTCGGCGATTTCTTCTTCTTCAGCGTGCAGACAATGGCGACGGTCGGCTATGGCGTGATGAGCCCCGTCTCCCGCTACAGCAACCTCGTGATGACCGCCGAGACGTTCTTCGGCATGATGTTCACCGCGGTGGCGACCGGCCTCGTCTTCGCCCGCTTCTCCCGTCCGAACGCGCGCGTGCTGTTCAGCGATGTCGCGGTGATCTCGCGGCAGGACGACAAGATGACCTTCAGCGTGCGGCTGGCCAATCGCCGCCGCAGCCAGATCCTCGCCGCCGATGTCGAGGCGACGCTCGTGCATCTCGTGCCGACAAGCGAGGGAAAGCTCGTGCGCCGCTACGACTCGCTGAAGCTGGTGCGGCAGCACTCGCCGGTCTTCGCCCTGACCTTCATCGCCGAGCACGTGCTGGACGAGACGAGCCCGCTCTACGGCGCGACCCGCGCCTCGCTGGTGGCGGAGGAGGCGGAGATCATCATCACCGTCACCGGCCTCGACAACATCACCTCGCAGACCGTGCATGCCAGCGCCGCCTACGGGCCGGAGAACATCGTCTGGAACCAGCGATTCGCCGACATCATCGGCTACACGGATGACGGCTACCGGGTGATCGACTACCGGCGCTTCCATACCACCGAGCCGGGCGAGCAGCCGCCCCCGGACGTGATCCCGGAGGTGCCGGTGGCGGCCGCGGCACCCGCCGAGCGGGGCGCGCACGCGCCGCATCACCAGCCGAAGCCGGCGGCCTGAACCAGGGCCGCGCGCGGCCTCACGCCTCCCGCGTCGCCCCGCGCCGCACCACGTTGTCGTGCCGCGAGACCTCAGCCAGCAGCGACCAGATCCGGGTCGGCTCCATCGGCACGTCCGGGTCGTTGAGCAACCGGTCCAGCTCCGCCAGCTTGTACTGGTAATCCGTTTCGGTCATGGTCCGTCTCGTCAATCAGTTGGCCCAGGCGGAATTCAGCCCCCTGAACGTGGCAGAGATGTGACGGTCCTGCGATAATCGCCGGGCGGGAAACCGGCGGCTTCAATTCGACGAGAGGATGGAAGGCGCCAGGGCCTCGACGCGCGCGGCCGGATGCGCGGGGTTGCGGAAGCGCAATTCCCCCTCCGGCGCCGCTTCCGGCACGGGCAGGTCGAACAGTTCCAGCCGCGAGGCGCAGCTTACCGCGACCACCGGCCGGGCATCGGCCGAGGTCAGGAATTGCCGCGTCTCCCCTTCCAGCTCCAGCCGCTCGCGCAGGCCCTGCCATTCGGCGCGGTCGGTATCCTCGACGAACATCGCGAGAATGCCCGGCCGCGTGCCGGTGAGCCGGACCGGCGCGATCGCCTCCATGCGCCGGCGCACCGCGGCGGCCACATCGTTCTCCTGCCCGGCGCGGGCGGCCATGACGAAGATGCCCTGGCCGGCGGAGGTCACGGCGAGATGCGCCTCCGGGCCGAACTCACGCCGCAGGCGGGACATCAGGCCCAACTCATCCGCCTGCGCCGCCACCAGCAGCAGCGGATCGAGCCGCAGCACCGCCGCCTCGTCCTGGTCGGAGCGGCGCCGGTCGGCGAGCAGCGCGGAAATCCGGCCGTGCAGATCGGCAAGCGTCGCCGGGCCGCCATCCTCACGCAGGCCACGCGGCAGGGTCATCTTCAGCAGATAGCGGCCGGGATGCGCGGCGAGCCAGGTCTGCAACTCGGGATCGATCCGGTCCACGAGCTGGAACCAGGCGCCGCGATGCACGTTACGCCCGTCCTCGGCGGAGACGACCTCGCAGGCGAGTTCCGCCTCCACGCCGTTCCGGCTGAGCAGCAGATCGAAGGGCGCGCCCTGCTCCAGCCCGGCGAACCGCACCGCGAAGCCGCGTGAGGCCTGGAGCCCGGCGGTGCGCAGCAAATGGAAGAGCGGGATCAGCGTGCCGCCCTCGGCCATCGCCTCCTGCAGCATCGCCTCCAGCCGCACGCGGCCCGGCTCGGCCAGCGTGCCGAACAGGCGATCCGTCATCGCGGCGAGGCCGAGAAGCGCCCGTTCGCCCGGCGAGAGCGGCGCCGGCCCGGAGACCTGGCGCAGACGCTCGATGGTCAGTTCCGCGGCATAACGGCGGAGCATGGCGCGGCCGGCCTGGCTGCCGCCCGGCGCGGCGCGGAGGGAAGCGAGGCGGCTTTGCCATTGCGGCCGTCCGGCCCGCTCGATGAACGCCTCGGCGACAGTGGCCGGCGCCGGCTCCTCGATCGGAGATCCGTGGGTGGCGCTGTCTTCCTGGCTACACGCGGGTCTCATGATGGGCCGAGAATGTGGCCGAACCGGACGGTTGGGAACGATCCGTTGGGGATTATCACCGGAAGTTGAAA
>DATJWY010000169.1:0-5089 GCA_035500775.1 Acetobacteraceae bacterium | reverse complement strand
AGTGTTCCGGATGCGCAAGCCGCCTTGGATTGGTTGCGTGGATATAGAAGGCCAGGGGCGCTGCCCCTGGACCCCGCTGGGGCCTTGAGGCCCCAGACCCCAAAACCTTAAGTAAAGGATTCCAAAGGCTTGCCTTTGGCGGGGTCCAGGGGCAGCGCCCTTGGCCTTCTAAGCAACCACTCCAGGGCGGCCTGCGCATCCGGGACGCTCTCCACCGCCCCATCGGGCAAAGCTGGCCGCTCCACCATCACCACCGTCAGGCCGAGCGCCCGCGCGGCATGCAGCTTGGCGATTGTCGCGTCCCCGCCGGCATTCTTGGTGACGAGCACCTCGATGCCATGCCGCGTCAGCAGGTCCCGCTCCCCCGCCGCGTCGAACGGGCCACGCGCGGTCAGCACCTCGGCGCCGGGGGGCTGCAATTCCGGCGGCGGGGCATCGACGCTGCGGATCAGGTAGCGGTGCCAGGGAGCAGCGACGAACGGCGCCAGGTCCTGACGGCCGATGGTGAGCAGCACGCGGCGCGGCACGGGGCCGAGCGCCGCCGCCGCGTCCGTCATGCTTGCCACGGGCTGCCAGCGATCGCCCGGCCCGGCCACCCAGGGCGGGCGGCGGATCGCGAGCAACGGAATGCCGGCGGCGCACGCGGCCTCCACCGCCGAGGCGCTGATGCGGGCGGCAAACGGGTGCGTGGCATCGACCAGCACATCCACCGCCTGCTCCCGCAGATAAGCGGCGAGGCCGGCAGCGCCGCCGAACCCACCGATGCGGCAGGGAATGGGCGGCAGAACCGGGTTTTGCGTCCGGCCGGCGAAGGAGAGCGTGGCGTCGAACTGCCCGGCACGCCCGGCCAGCGCCCGGGCGAGCGCGGACGCCTCCGCCGTGCCGCCCAGGATGAGAAGGTTTATCCGCTGCATCGTTATCCATGGCGCGCCGGACAATGACCCGGCGCTGGCTCTCCATCCTGGGCATCGGCGAGGACGGTGTCGAGACGCTCTCCCCGGCCGCCCGCGCCCTGCTATCCGGCGCGGCGCTCGTGGTGGGCGGGGCGCGGCATCTGGCGCTGGCGGATCGGCTCATCACCGGCGCGCGCCTGGCCTGGCCGAGCCCGCTCAGCGACGCCTTCCCGGCGATCCTGGCCCGGCGCGGCGAGGCCGTCGTGGTGCTGGCCTCGGGCGATCCTTACTGCTTCGGCGTCGGCGCGAGCCTCGCCCGGATCGTGCCACCGGAGGAAACGCTCTGTCTGCCCGCCCCGTCCGCCTTCTCGCTGGCCTGCGCCCGGCTTGGCTGGGCGGCGCAGGAGGTGGCGCAGCTCTCCTTCTGCGGCCGGCCACTGGAAGCCGTGCTGCCCCGTCTGCAACCCGGCGCGCGGCTGCTCGCCCTCTCCGCCGACGCGACCACCCCCGCCGCCCTCGCCGCGCTGCTGCGGGCGCATGGTTTCGGCCCATCCCGGCTTTGGCTGCTGGAGTCGCTGGGCGGTCCGCGCGAACGCGTCCGCGTCTGCACCGCCGAGGATGGGCCGCCGGAGGGGATCGACCCGCTCAATCTGGTGGCAATGGAGGTGGTCGCGGCGCCGGGAGCGCGGATCATCCCCCTCGCCTGCGGGCTGCCGGATGCGTTGTTCGAGCATGACGGGCAGATCACCAAGCGGGAGATCCGCGCCATGACCCTCGCCACGCTCGCGCCGCTGCAGGGCGAGATGCTGTGGGACATTGGCTGCGGCTCAGGCTCCATCAGCATCGAATGGATGCTGCGGCACCCGGCGAATCGCGCCGTGGCGCTGGACGAGCGGACCGACCGCGCCAGCCGCGCCGCGCGCAACGCCGCCTCGCTCGGGGTGCCGGGGCTGAAGGTCATTACCGGCGCGGCCCCGGTGGCGCTGACGGGGCTGCCAACGCCGGACGCGGTGTTCGTCGGCGGCGGCGCGACCCGGCAAGGCGTGCTGGAAACCGCCTGGGCCGCGCTGCGCCCCGGTGGGCGGATGGTGGTGAATGCCGTCGCGGTGGAAACCGAGGCGGTGCTGATCGGGCAGCAGCGCCGCCTCGGCGGATCGCTGACACGGATCGCGGTCGAGCATCTGGAGCCGCTCGGCCCGATGCGCGGCTTTCGGCCGGCGCGGACGGTGACGCAATGGGTGGGGGTCAAGGCGTGATGGCTGGCGAAGGAAGGCCAGGGCTCTGCCCTGGACCCGCTGGGGCCTTGAGGCCCCAGACCCCCGACTGGTTTGCTGGCATCGGCTGTCGTGCCTTCTGCCCGGCCGAGGAGATCGCGGCCCTGATAAGGCGGGTCGCCATCCTCGTCGGGCACAGCCCGAGCTGTCTTGCCATTCCCGCCGGCAAGGCCGAGGAAGCGGGACCGCGCGAAGCCGCCGCCCGGCTCGGGCTTGAGCTGGTGCTGATCTCTCCGGAGGCGTTACGGGCCGCGCAGCCCGGCTGCGTCACCCGCTCGGCGCGGGCCGAGGCGGCGACCGGCTTCGCCTCGGTGGCCGAGGGCTGCGCGCTCGCGGCGGCTGGCGCGGGGGCGCGGCTGGTCCTGCCCCGCATCGCCAGCGCCGCCGCTACCTGTGCTATCGCGACCGGAAGGCCGGAGGCTCCGCCCCTGGCCTTCCAAACCGCTCAACAATCCAGACAACGGGCACCATGACCGTTCATTTCATCGGCGCCGGCCCGGGCGCGGCCGATCTCATCACCCTGCGCGGCCGGGACCTACTGGCACGTTGCCCCGTCTGCCTCTACGCAGGCTCGGTGGTGCCGCGGGAGCTGCTCACCCATTGCCCACCCGGCGCCCGCATCGTCGATACCGCCCCGCTCGACCTTGATGCGATCGAGGCGGAATGCGTCGCCGCGCATGAAGCGGGCCACGACGTGGCGCGGCTGCATTCCGGCGATCTCTCCCTCTACAGCGCGGTCGCCGAGCAGGCGCGGCGGCTGAAGCGCCGGGGCATCCCGGTCAGCTTTACCCCCGGCGTCCCCGCCTTCGCCGCCGCCGCCGCCGCGCTGGAGCGGGAACTGACCGTGCCGGGTGTCGCGCAAAGCGTGGTGCTGACCCGGGTCTCCGGCCGCGCCTCGCCCATGCCGCCGCGCGAGACGCTTGCCGCCTTCGCCGCCACGGGGGCGACGCTCGCGGTGCATCTCGCCATCCATGCCCTCGGCCAGGTGGTGGCGGAGACGCTGCCGCATTACGGCGCCGATTGCCCGGTCGCCGTGGTGGTGCGGGCAACCTGGCCGGAGGAACGCATCGCGCGTGGCACGCTCGGCGACATCGAGGCGCGAATCGCCGCCGATCCGATCGAGCGCACCGCGCTGGTGCTGATCGGGCCGGCGCTGGCGGTGGAGGATTTCCGCGAGAGCGCGCTCTACGATCCCGATTACCGGCGTCGCTTCAGGAGCGGCGGATGAGCGTGCCCGAGCAATGCGCCGTCCCGGTCGAACACCACTACGTCGAGCGCGATGCCGCTGCCTGCCACGACCTCGGCCGCGACCTGCCGGGCGGCTTCCGCCACCGCGTCGCCGAGGCCGATCCCCTCGGCGCCTGCCAGGGCAAAAGCCTCGGCGACGGTGTTGGCGCCGGTGATCGCGGCGGCCAGCGCCACCGAGCCGCCGGAAGCCGTCGCCATGCCGGCCAACGCGGCGAGATCGGCGCTGCCGCGCTTGGAATGCAGATCCAGCCGCCCTTGCGCGAGCTTGGTCATCTTCGCCACCCCACCGGCCACGGTGACGCGCGGCACCGGATGAGTGCGCAGATATTTCAACATGCCGCCGACGAAATCGCCCATGTCGATCAGCGCCACCTCGGGCAGGCCGTAGAGCGCCCGAACCGCAGCCTCCGAGGTGCTGCCGGTGGCGCCGGCCACATGGGCAAGGCCGGCGGCACGGGCCACGTCGATGCCGCGATGAATGGAATGAATCCAGGCCGAGCAGGAATACGGCACCACAATGCCCGTGGTGCCGAGGATGGACAGCCCGCCGACAATGCCGAGGCGCGCGTTGAGCGTGCGCAACGCCAGCGCCTCGCCGCCGGGAATCGAGATCTCGACCTCCGCGTCCACATCCGCGCCCGCCACCTCGGCCAGGGCGCGCACGATCATCTGGCGCGGAATCGGGTTGATGGCGGGCTCGCCGGGCGCGACCGGCAGGCCGGGCCGCGTCACCATGCCGACGCCCGGACCGGCGCGGAACCGCACCCCGGCACCGGGCGGCAACAACCGCACCCGCGCACGCACCAGGGCGCCATGCGTCACGTCCGGGTCGTCACCGGCATCCTTGATGACCCCGGCGCTCGCCTGCCCTGGCCCGAGTTCCTCCTCAGCCAAGGCGAAGGCAGCGCGCTCGCCGCGCGGCAGGGTGATCTCCACCGGATCGGGGAAGACGCCGGTCAACAGGGCGGCGTAGGCCGCCTTGGCGGCGGCGGTCGCACAACTGCCCGTGGTCCAGCCACGGCGAAGCGGACGCTCTTGCTCCACGCCCCGCGCTATAGAGCAAGCGCACGCGCTGGCAAATCATCCAATCGTTTGGATGCTGTAATGCCAGCAGCCCTATCGATTGATCTTTTCAGCGAAGCAGCGGGGCTCTGCCCCGCGTCCCGCTGGGGGCAGCGCCCCCAGACCCGCATAAATTTGGAATCATTTCCGCCCGAGAGCCAACCCAAGTGCCGCTGACCGACGCCCCCGCCCTGCACCTGCTCTCCGGCAAGCTCCCGGAGCTGCCGCCCGGCCATGTCTGGCTTGCCGGCGCGGGTCCCGGCGATCCCGGCTACCTGACGCTGTTCGCCATCGCCGGCCTCGCCCAGGCGGATGCGATCGTGCATGACGCGCTGGTCGATCCGCGCGTGCTCGCGCTGGCGCGGCCGGACGCGGAGTGCATCTTCGCCGGCAAGCGCGGCGGCAAGCCCTCGGCGGATCAGGCGGACATCACCGCCCGGCTGATCACCCTCGCCCGCGCCGGCAAGCGCGTGCTGCGGCTGAAGGGTGGCGACCCCTACGTGTTCGGCCGTGGCGGCGAGGAGGCGCTGGTGCTCGCCGCGCATGGCATTCCGTTCCGGGTGATCCCCGGCATCACCGCCGGCATTGGCGGACTCGCGGCGGCGCTGATCC